>CAZTTC010000025.1:0-20806 GCA_964616015.1 uncultured Methylibium sp.
GGCGGTGCGCTCGTACAATCGCGCGGCCTTTTGCAGACCACAAGACACAGGGATCCTCTCGTGAATTCGCCCGCTCAAGCCCTGCGACCCGACGCCGGCGCCCCGGCCGGTCAGTCCGCGTCCGAGCGCGAGCTCGCCGAACTGCTGGTGCAGGCGCTGAACCTCGAGGTCGCGCCGGCCGAGATCGACCCGGCGGCGCCGCTGTACGGCGACGGCCTGGGCCTGGATTCCATCGACATCCTCGAGGTCGCGCTCGAGGTCTCGCGGCGCTACGGCTTCCAGTTGCGCTCGGACGACGAGAACAACCTCGTCATCTTCCAGTCGCTGCGCAGCCTGGCGGCCCACGTGGCCCAGCACCGCACGCTGTAATGCCCGACTGGCGTCTGGTCCTCGGGCTGCTGGCGGCAGCGGCCTACGCCTTGCTCTCGCACGGGCTGATGCTGCATGCGGCGGACCGGCCCTGGGCCGTGGCCGCCCTGCTCGGGCCGCTGCTGCTGGCCGGTCTGGGCTTCGCGCTCAAGCGCCGCAACCTGCCGGCCGTGGCGCTGATGCTGCTGGCCGGCGCCGGCCTGCTGGTGGCCGTGGCGCGCGGCGGCATCGGTCCGGTCAGCCGGCTCTATGTCGCGCAGCACGTGGGCATCCACCTGGCCTTGTGCGCGAGCTTCGGCCTGACGCTGTGGCGCAGCCCGCTGTCGCTGATCGGCCAGATCGCCGAACGCGTGCACGGTCGCCTGACGCCGGCGATGGCCGCCTACACGCGCCGCGTGACCGCCGTCTGGACCGGCTACTTCCTGGGCATGGCGCTGCTGTCGTTGTGGGTCTACGCGCGCCACTCCTGGGACCACTGGTCGCTGCTGGCCAACCTGATCACGCCGCTGGCCATCGGCGGCCTGTTCGTCGGCGAGTACCTGCTGCGCTACCGCCTGCATCCGGAGTTCGAGCGCAGCACGCTGATGAGTGCGGTGCGCGCCTACAGCCGCCCCCGGACGATCCCCTGATGGACGCCTCGCTGCCACTGCTGGCCGCGGTCGATCTCGACGCCCCGGTCGCTTGGCGGCAGGGCGAGGCGGTCAGCGCGCGGCGCTTCCTCGCCGATGCGCGGGCGGAGTCCGGCCGCCTGCCCGCCGCCGGCCCCATGGTCAACCTGTGCGGCGACCGCTACCGCTTCGCCGTCGGCCTGGCCGCGGCGCTGATGCGCGGCCACACCAGCCTGCTGCCGCCCAACGCGCTGCCCGACACGCTGGCGCGACTGCGCAGCGCGCATGCCGACCTGTACGGCTACACCGACGATGCGGCGCTGGCCGTGCCGGACCTGCCGATGCTGCCGGCGGCCGTCTCGACGCCGTGCGCCGTCCCGGAGGCGGCGACGGACTCTGCCGTCCCCGCGGTCGCGGCCGACCTGCAGGCCGCCTGCCTGCTGACCTCGGGCTCGACCGGCCAGCCCCAGCCGCACGCCAAGACCTGGGGCCAGATCGTCGTCAACATCCGCGCCGAGGCCGAGCGCCTGGCCGAGTTCCTGGAGCGGCCGACGCTCGCCGGCGTGAACCTGCTGGCCACCGTGCCGGCCCAGCACAGCTACGGCTTCGAATCCAGCGTGCTGCTCGCCCTGCTGGGCGGTGCCGCCTTCGACTGCGGCCGGCCCTTCTACCCGGCCGACGTGGCCGGGGCGCTGGCCCGTCTGCCGCGGCCCCGCATGCTGGTGACGACGCCCTTCCACCTGAAGACGCTGCTGCTGTCCGAGGTGCCGCTGCCGCCCACCGACCTGGTGCTGTGCGCGACGGCGCCGCTGTCGCCGCAGCTGGCGCTGCAGGCCGAGCGCGTGTTCGGCGGTCCGCTGGTCGAGATCTACGGCTGCACCGAAGCCGGCCAGGTCGCGACCCGCCGCACGGTGCATGGCGAGACCTGGCGCACCTTCGGCGCGCTGCGCCTGAAGCGCGAGCTGCAGGCCGGGCAGGAGCGCTTCATCGTCGAGGGCGGCCACGTGCTGGAGCCGACGCCGCTGTCGGACGTGCTGCAGCTCGAGAGCGCGCAGCGCTTCCGGCTGCTGGGCCGCGCCAACGACCTGATCCACGTGGCCGGCAAGCGCAGTTCGCTGGCGCACCTGAACCACCACCTCAACAGCATCGAAGGCGTGGTCGACGGCGCCTTCTGGATGCCCGATGAGCTGGCCGACGGCATCGTGCGGCCGGTCGCCTTCGTGGTCGCGCCGGGTCTGGGCGTGGTGCAGATCGTTGCGGCGCTGCGCCAGCGGCTCGAGGCGCAGTTCGTGCCGCGGCGCATCGTGCAGGTAGACGCGCTGCCGCGCGAGGCGACCGGCAAGCTGACGGCCGAGTCCTTGCGCCGCTTCGCGCTCGAGAAGCTGGGAGCGGTCTCTTGAGCCCGCCCGTGCTGCGCGTCGAGCGCGAGATCGCCGCCGACCATCCGGCCTTCGCCGGGCACTTCCCGGGTCGTCCGCTGCTGCCCGGCGTGCTGCTGCTGGCCGAGGTGATGGAGGCGCTGGCCGCGAACCCCGCGCTTGCGGCCCGCGTCGGCCCGCAGCCGACGCTGAACGCAGCCAAGTTCTTCGCGCCGGTCGGCCCGGGCAGCCGCATCCGCATCGACTTGCACGACGAGCCGCGCGGCCTGCGCTTCGAGATCCTGCGTGGCGAGGTGCTGGCGGCCACCGGCCAGTTCGCGCCGGTCGCGCCAGTCGCTTCAGTCGCGCCAGCATGAGGCCGGTGACCCCTCACACGCCCGCGGCGCCGGCCGCGGCGCCCGACTGGTCGCAGGCGCCGGAGCGCAGCAACGCCGTCGCGCTGCGCGTGATGAGCTGGATCGCGCTGCGCTGCGGCCGGCGTGTCGCGCGCTGGGTGCTGCATCCGATCACGCTGTACTTCGTGCTGTTCGCGCCCGGCCCGCGCCGCCAGTCGCGGCGCTACCTCGGCCGCGCGCTCGGCCGCGAGGCCGGCTGGGTCGACGGCTACCGGCAGGTCTTCGCCTTCGCCTCGACCATCCTCGACCGCGTCTACTTCCTCGGCGACCGCATGGACCTGTTCGACGTGCGCGTGGTCGGCGCCGAGCACGTCGACACCGCGATCGAGTCCGGCCGCGGCGCCTTCCTCGTCGGTGCGCATGCCGGCAGCTTCGAGGCGCTGCACGTGGTGGGGCGCCACCGCGCCGGCCTGCGCATCGCGATGGTCATGTACCCCGACAACGCGCGCCTGATCAACGCCGCGCTGCGGGCGGTGGCGCCGCACTACCAGCCGGCGATCATCCCGCTGGGCCGGATGGACTCGATGCTGGCGATCCGCGACTGGCTCGACGCCGGGGGCCTGGCCGGCATGCTGGCCGACCGCTCACTGCCCGAGGCCGACACCGCGCGCAGCGGACACCACACGCTGTCCTTCCTGGGCAAGGACGCGCTCTTCGCCGACGGGCCGTTCCGTCTGGCCCTGCTGCTGAAGCGTCGCGTCTTCTTCATGGCCGGGATCTACCTCGGCGGCAACCGCTACGAGGTGCGTCTGGAGCCGCTGGCCGACTTCAGCACGCCGTCCCGCGACGCGGCCGATCGCGAGCGACGCGTCGCCGAGGCCCTGCGCGCCTACGTGCAAAGGCTCGAGGCGCTGTGCCGCGAGCATCCGTACAACTGGTTCAACTTCCATGACTTCTGGCGTGAAGATGCGGCGTGAGATCGCGCGGCGTGAGGCCTTGCGCGGCCTCGCGGCCTGGCTGCTGGTGCCGCTGGCCGGTGGCGCGCAGGCCTTCGAGCTGCCCGAGCTGATGACCCTGCTGGCCCAGCGTCGGAGCGGCGAGGCGCGCTTCACCGAACAGCGCTTCGTGCAGGGCTTCGACGCGCCGCTGGAGTCGAGCGGCACGCTGGCTTTCACCGCGCCCGACCGCTTCGAGCGCCGCACCCTCGAGCCGCGCGCCGAAGCGATGGTGGTCGACGGCAACACGCTGACGCTGACGCGCAGCGGCCGCAGCCGCCAGCTGGTGCTCGACGCGACGCCCGAGCTGCAACCCCTGGTCGAGGCGCTGCGCGGCACGCTCACCGGCAACGGCAACGTGCTGTCGCGCTACTTCCGCAGCGCGCTGTCGGGCAGCGCGGAGCAGTGGACGCTGGAGCTGCGTCCGCTGCAGACGCGCGTCGGCGACTCGCTGCGCAGCCTGCGCCTGGCCGGGCGGCGCGGCGAGCTGCTGCGCGTGGAGATGGACTTCGCCGGCGGCGACCGCTCGGTGATGACCATCGCGCCGCTGGCCGCGGCGGCTCCGGCCTCGGCGCCGTGAACGTCGCCGGGTCACCGCGTGCGCGCGGCGCCGCGGCCCTGCTGCTGTGGCTCGTCGTGATGGCCATCGCCGTGTCCGTGATCGCACGCGGCCGCTTCGACACCGACCTGTCGGCCTTCCTGCCGGCCCGGCCCGACGCGCAGCAGCGCCTGCTGATCGAGCAGCTGCAGGACGGCGTCGCCGCGCGCACGCTGCTGGTCGGCATCGAGGGGGGCGATGCGGCGCAGCGGGCCGCCGCCTCGCGCCGCCTCGCCGCCGCGATGCGCGAGAGCGGCCGCTTCGAGCACGTGCAGAACGGAGACCGCGGCAGCGACCGAGAGGCCAGCGACTGGCGCGCCAGCGCCGACTGGGTCGTCGCGCACCGCTACCAGCTCAGCCCCGCGGCGAACGCCGAGCGCTACAGCGTCGCCGGCCTGCGCGACGCGATCGACGAGACGCTGTCGCTGCTGGGCACGCCGGCCGGGCAGGCGGTGAAGCCGCTGCTCGAACGCGACCCGACCGGCGAGACGCAGCGCATCGTCGAAGGCCTGATTCCGTCCAGTGCGCCGCGCAGCGAGGAGGGTGTCTGGGCCGGCCGCGGCACGCCGCGCGCGTTGCTGCTGGCGACCACCCGAGCGCCCGGCGCCGACCTCGATGCGATGCAGGCCAGCATCGCCGTCATCCGCGACGCCTTCGAGGCGCGGGCCGTCCCCGGTGAAGCGGGCTTGAGCCTGCAGCTCAGCGGACCGGGCGTGTTCTCGGTGCTGAGCCGCGAGCGCATCGAGCGCGAGGTCAAGCAGCTCGCCGCGGTCGGCGTGCTGGTGATGGGCGGGCTGCTGCTGCTGGCCTTCGCGTCGCTGCGCGCGCTGCTGGTGGCGATGCTGCCGGTGCTGACCGGCATCGCCTTCGGCGTGGCGGCGGTGATGCTGGCCTTCGGCAGCGTCCACGGCATCACGCTGGCCTTCGGCAGCACGCTGATCGGCGAAGCCGTCGACTACGCGATCTACTACCTGATCCAGGCTCGGCCCCGGTCGACCGAAGACCCCGCCGGCAGCGGCTGGCGCCGCTGGCGCGACGACAACTGGCCCACCGTGCGGCTGGGTCTGCTGACCTCGGTGTGCGGCTTCGCGGCGCTGCTGTTCTCGGGCTTCCCGGGTCTGGCGCAACTGGGTGCGTTCTCGGTGGCGGGGCTGTGCGGCGCGGCACTGGCGACACGCTGGCTGCTGCCGCAGCTGCTGCCCGACGGCGCCGGTGCCTCCGGCCTGCGCGCATCGCTGGGCCGCATCGCCGGCCGGCCGCTGCGCGCGCTGCCGCACTGGCGGCCGCTGTTCCTGGTGCTCGGCGTTGCCGCGGCGCTGCTGCTGGTGCTGCGCGATGCGCCGCTGTGGCGCGGCGACCTCGGCTCGCTGAGCCCGGTGCCACGCGCGCAGATCGAGCTCGACGAATCGCTGCGCGCCGACCTCGGCGCCGGCGACGCGCGCACGCTCGTCGTCGCGACCGCGCCGGATCAGCAGGCCGCGCTGCGTGCCGCGGAAGCGGCGACCGTGCGGCTCGATGCGCTGGTGGCGCAGGGCCTGCTGGCGGGCTACGAGACGCCGACGCGCATCCTGCCCAGCATCGCGACCCAGCAGGCGCGCCTGGCCAGCCTCCCGGAGGCGGACCTGCTGCGCGCCCGGCTGGTCGAGGCCACCGCGGGCGGACCGCTCAAGGTCGAGCGGCTGCAGCCCTTCATCGCCGACGCGCAGGCGGCGCGCGGCGCGCAGCCGGTGACGCGGGACGACCTGCCGGCCGGCCCGCTGGTGGCCGCCGTCGATGCCCAGCTGGTGGTGCGACCCGGTACCGGCTGGTCGGTCCTGATGCCGCTGACGGCGCCGCCCGCTGCGGCCGACGGTGTCGACACCGGGCGTGTCCGCGAGGCGCTGCGTGGGCTGGACGGCGTCGATGCGATCGACATCGGCGGCGCGCTGCGCGGCCTGTACGCGAACTACCTGCACGAGGCCTTCGTGCAGACCGCCCTCGGCGCGCTGGCCGTCGTCGCGTTGCTGGCAGCCTGGCTGCGCTCGGGCCGCCGCCTGCTGGCGGTCTGCCAGCCGCTGGCGCTGGCGCTGCTGCTCACCCTCGGCGGCCTAGCGCTGTTCGACGTGGCGCTCGGCATCCTGCACCTGGTCGGGCTGCTGCTGGTCGTGGCGGTCGGCTCCAACTACGCGCTGTTCTTCGACCAGCTGGGCGGCGCCGTCGCGGCCGACGACGACACCCTGGCCTCGCTGCTGCTGGCCAACCTCACGACGGTGGCGTCCTTCGGGCTGATCGCGCTGTCGGAGATCCCGGCGCTGTCGGCCATCGGCCGCGTCGTCGCGCCGGGCGCGCTGCTGGCGCTGCTGCTGTCGGCGGCGTTCGCCTCGGCACCTCGCCCGGGTCCGCCCTGACGGCCGGCCGCGGGGGCTGTGGGAAAATTCGCTTCGCAGTCCCCATCCCCGCGGCCCGTGTGCCGGTCCGCATCCCCCGAATGTCCGTCGCCCCTACTTCCGGCAGCCCGTGGACCATGCCGCCGCTGCTGCGTGCCAGCTTCGGCCTGCACGCCCTGGCCGCCGGCGCGGCCGTGGCCGTGCCCGACGCGGCGCCCTGGGCGCTGGGCAGCGTCGTCGCCAACCACGCGGCGCTCACGGCCGCCGGCCTGTGGCCGCGCAGCCGCTGGCTCGGCCCCAACGTCACGCGCCTGCCGGACGATCTCGCCGCGCGCGGCGTGATCGCGCTGACCATCGACGACGGCCCCGACCCCGAGGTCACGCCGCGCGTGCTGGACCTGCTGGATGCGCAGGGCGTGCGCGCCACCTTCTTCTGCATCGCCGGGCGGGCTCGCCAGCAGGCGGCGTTGACGCGCGAGATCGTCGCGCGCGGCCACAGCGTGCAGAACCACAGCCTGGCGCACCGCCACAGCTTCTCGCTGCTCGGCCCGCGCGGTTACGAGGCCGAGCTGTCTCGCGCGCAGCAACTGCTGGGCGAGCTGACCGGGCAGCGGCCGACCTGCTTTCGCGCGCCGGCCGGCCTGCGCAACCCCTTCCTCGACCCGGTGCTGCACCGCCTCGGCCTGCACCTCGTGAGCTGGACGCGGCGCGGCTTCGACACGCGCGAGCGCAGCGCCGAGCGCGTGCTGTCGCGGCTGACGCAGCAGCTCGCCGGCGGCGACATCCTGCTGCTGCACGATGGCCACGCCGCGCGGGCCACGAGCGGCCGGCCGGTGCTGCTGGACGTGCTGCCACCCTTGCTGGCGCAGGCCCGCGCCGCCGGGCTGCGCTGGGTGACGCTGGCCGAGGCGCTGCCGCCGCGCGGCGCGGTGCCGGCATGAGCGCGCCGGGCCGTCCCCCAGCGCTCGTTCCGCAGCGCACGGTGCCGAGGATCGTCCAGTGAACGGCCCCGACTTCACCCGGCTCGCGCCGGCCGCCGCCGTGGTCGACGAGGACCACGCCTGGCAGCACTTGCGCGACGCCGCGGCCGAGCCCTACCGGCGCGCCGGCCGCTTCGCCTGGCACTTCGCGCGCGGCAAGCTGAACCGCGACCCGGTCTTTCGCGCGCTGGTCGAGCGCGGCGACCTCTCGCAGCAGACCCGCGTCCTCGACATCGGCTGCGGCCAGGGGTTGCTGGCCAGCCTGCTGGCCGCTGCCAGTGCCCAGCAGGCCGGAGGGCGCTGGCCGATGTCCTGGCCGATGGCGCCGGACACCGTGCACTACACCGGGATCGAGCTGATGCCGCGCGACATCGCCCGCGCGCAGGCCTCGCTGCAGGGGCTGCAGCCGCTGCCGCAGTTCGCCTGCGCCGACATGCGCGAGGCCGCACTGCCGCCGTGCGATGCGGTCGTGATCCTGGACGTGCTGCACTACGTCGACCACGCCAGCCAGGAGCACGTGCTCGGCCGCGTCCGCGAGGCGCTGCGGGCCGGCGGTTCGGCACGCGCGCGGCTGCTGCTGCGCGTCGGCGATGCCGCCGATCGCCGCGGCTACGCCGTCAGTCAGTGGGTCGATCGCTGGGTCACGCGCGTGCGCGGCCACGGCGTCGCGCCGACCTGGGGCCGGCGGCTCGACGACTGGATCGCGCTGCTGGTGCGCCTGGGCTTCGCGGTCCAGGCGCTGCCGATGAGCCGCGGCACGCCGTTCGCGAACGTGCTGCTGGTGGCGGAGTTGCAGACATGAACGCCTTGGGCGTCACCGACTACACGGTCGTCTCGGCGCTCGGCTCGGGCCGCGATGCCACGGTCGCCGCGCTCCGCGAGGGCCGGACGGGACTCGCGCGCAAGCCCTTCGAGACCGTCGCGCTCGACACCTGGATCGGCGAGGTCGACAGCGTCGATGCGCATCGGCTGCCGCCGGCGCTGGCCGAGTTCGAGTGCCGCAACAACCGCCTGGCCTGGCTGGGGCTGCAGGCCGACGGTTTCGCAACGAGTGTCGCGATGGTGCGAGAGCGCTTCGGGCCGCAGCGTGTCGGTGTCTTCGTCGGCACCAGCACCTCGGGCATCCTGCAGACCGAGCTGGCCTACCGGCGCCGCGACCCGGCCACCGGCGCGCTGCCCCCCGACTTCCACTACGCGCAGACCCACAACACCTACTCGTTGGCGGCCTTCTTGCGGCAAGCGCTCGATCTGCGCGGCCCGGCCGTCGTCGTGTCCACGGCCTGCTCGTCGAGCGCCAAGGTCTTCGGCAACGCGGCGCGCATGATCGAGCTGGGCCTGATCGACGCGGCCGTGGTCGGCGGCGTCGACAGCCTGTGCCTGACCACGCTCTACGGCTTCAACTCGCTCGAGCTGCTGTCGCCCGACATCTGCCGCCCTTGGGATGCCGCACGGCGCGGCCTGTCGCTGGGCGAAGCTGCGGCCTTCGCGCTGCTGGAGCGCGACGCGACGCGGCCGCGCGCCTGGTTGCGCGGCGTCGGCGAAAGCAGCGACGGCCACCACATGAGCAGCCCGCACCCCGAAGGCGCCGGTGCCGCCGAGGCAATGCGCGGCGCGCTGGCCGATGCCGGCGTGACGCCCGACGCGATCGACTACCTCAACCTCCACGGCACCGCGACGCCGAACAACGACGCGGCCGAAGACCTGGCGGTGCAGGCCGTCTTCGGCGAACGCCTGCCGTGCAGCTCGACCAAGGGCGCGACCGGCCACACGCTGGGCGCCGCCGGCGGCGTCGAGGCGGCGATCGCGATGCTGGCGCTCGAGCATGGCTTCATGCCCGGCGGCCTGAACCGGCAGCGGCCCGACGGCGCGCTGCGCAGCCGCTACCTCGATGCCGGCCGCGAGGCCGGGCTGTCGATGGTGGCCAGCAATTCCTTCGGCTTCGGCGGCTCGAACGCCTGCCTGGTGTTCGGGGGGGCGCCGTGATCACGGTGCAGGTGGCGGGCGTCGGGCTGCTCGGTCCCGGCCTGGCCGACTGGGCCTCGGGCCAGGCCGCGCTGCGCGATCCCGCGGCCTGGTTGCATGCGCCGACGATGCTGCCCTCGCCGATGCGCTTGCCGCCGGCCGAGCGTCGCCGCGCCGGCGCGATCGTGCGGGTCTCGCTCGCGGTGGCCGACCAGGCTTGCGCGCAGGCGGGCGTCGACCCGGCGCGGCTCGCGACGGTGTTCACCGCCTCGAGCGGCGATGCCGCCAACTGCCATGCGCTGTGCGAGTCCCTGGCCACGCCGGAGCGCGCGGTGTCGCCGACGCGCTTCACGAACTCGGTCCACAACGCGGCGGCCGGCTACTGGCATATCGCCACGGCCAGCCGCGCGCCGTCGACCAGCCTGTGCGCGCACGACGCGAGCTTCGGCGCCGGCCTGCTGGAGGCTGCGGCCCAGTGCGTCGCACTGGCGCGCCCGGTGCTGCTGGTGGCCGCCGACGTGCCCTATCCCGAGCCGCTGCACGGCGTGCGGCCGCTGCCCGATGCCTTCGGCGTGGCCTTGCTGCTGGCACCGGCCGCCGCAGGGTCGCCGCAGTTGCGCCTCGGCCTGGTCGACGCCACGCCCAGTGTCTTTGGCCACGATGGCCTGGACGCGCTGGTGCGCCAGGTGCCTGCTGCGCGCGGATTGCCGCTGCTGCAGGCGCTGGCGCGCGGCACCCCGACCGAGCGGGTGATCGACTACCTGGCGCCGCTGGGGCTGGCGGTGGAGCTGCGGACGTGAGCGCCGTGCGCGCCGCCGCGCTGGGCCGCCCCAAGCAAGGCGCGCCCCTCGCGGAGGGGTGGCCGCTGTACCCGGCGGACGGGGTGTCGTCATGAGCGCCGCCGCGCTGGGCCGCCCCAAGCAAGGCGCGCCCCTCGCGGAGGGGTGGCCGCTGTACCCGGCGGACGGGGTGTCGTCATGACGCTGGATCATGCCGGGATCGCCGCACGCATCCCGCATCACGGCCGCATGTGTTTGCTCGATCGCCTGGTCGAGTGGACGCCGGAGCGCATCGAATGCCGCGCGCGCAACCATCGCGATGCCGATCACCCACTGCGCAGCGCCTCCGGGCTGCTCGCGCCCTGCGCGATCGAGTACGCGGCGCAGGCGATGGCGCTGCACGGCGGCCTGCTGGCGCCGCCGGCGGCCGGTGCTCGGCCCGGCTACCTGGCCAGCGTGCGCGGCGTGCGGCTCGCGGTCGCGCGGCTCGACGACATCGACGGCGAACTGCTGGTCCGCGCCGAGCGCCTGGCCGGCGACGCGAACCAGGTGCTGTACGGCTTCGTCGTTGCGGATGAGCGCGGCCGCACGCTGGTCGAGGGACGCGCCACGGTCGTGCTGAACACGCCCTTGCCGCTGGGGGCGACTGCTCCATGAGCCAGCCGCCGCGTCGTGCGCTCGTCACCGGGGCCAGCGGCGCGCTCGGCGGCGCGATCGCGCGGCGCCTGGCGGGCGACGGCTACGCGGTGATCCTGCAGGCCCGGTCGCGGCCCGAGGCGGTCGAGGCGCTGGTCGCGGAGATCGTCGTGGCCGGCGGCCAGGCCGAAGCCTGCGTCTTCGACGTGGCCGATGCGGACGCGGCCCGTGCGGCCTGCGAGGCCCTGCTCGTCGCCGGCCCGGTGCAGGTCATCGTCAACAACGCCGGCGTGCACGACGACGCGGTCTTCCCCGGCATGCGTGCGGTGCAGTGGCACCGCGTCATCGACGTGTCGCTGCACGGCTTCTTCCACGTGACGCAGCCGCTGCTGCTGCCGATGCTGCGCACGCGCTGGGGCCGCATCGTCAACATCTCCTCGGTCGCGGCGCGCACCGGCAACCGCGGGCAGACCAACTACGGCGCCGCCAAGGGCGCGCTCGAGAGTGCGACGCGCTCGCTGGCGCTCGAGGTCGCCAGCCGCGGCGTCACCGTCAACGCCGTCGCGCCGGGCATCATCGCCTCGCCGATGGCCGATGCCGTCTTCGACGGCCCGACCATCGCCCGGCTGGTGCCGCTGCAGCGCGCCGGCCAGCCCGAAGAGGTGGCCGACCTGGTCGGCTTCCTGGCCGGCGACGCGGCGGGCTACATCACCGGGCAGGTGCTGCCCATCAACGGCGGCATGACGCCATGAGCGTGGCCCCGCCGTCGTCGCTGCACGCGACCGAGCAGCTGCTCTTCGCGACTTTGCTGCCGCTGGCCGTGATCGTGCTGGCCGCGCGCGCCGGCGGTGCGCTGGCGCGTCGCGTGGGCCAGGCCGTGGTGGTCGGCGAGATCGTCATCGGCATCCTGCTCGGGCCGTCGCTCTTCGGCGCGCTGGCGCCGGAGCTGTTCGCGATCGTCTTCGGCGCGGCGCCGGCGCAGCCGATGGCCATCCTGTCGCAAATCGGCCTGCTGTTCCTGATGTTCCAGATCGGCATGGAGTTCGACTTCGGCCACCTGCGCGAGCGCACGCACCGGCGCGTCGTGGCGGCGGTCGCGACGGCCGGCGTCGTCGCGCCCTTCGTGCTGGGCATCGTGCTGGCGCTGGCCTGGCCGGAGAGCCTGCGCACCGCCAGCGACCGCACGGCCTTCGCGCTGTTCATGGCGACCGCCTTCTCGATCACCGCGATGCCGGTGCTGGGCCGCATCCTCATGGAGTGCGACCTGGCGAAGCGACCGCTCGGCGTCATCGCGATCAGCAGTGCGGCGGTCAGCGACGTGGTCGGCTGGCTGCTGCTGGCGCTGGTCACCAGCCTCAGCGTGGCCGGCGCGCTGTCGTGGAACGTGGCCTGGCGCTTCCTCGGCGTGCTGGCCTTCGCGGCGCTGGCCTGGTGGGTCGCGCGGCCCTGGCTGCTGAAACTGCTGCGCACCGCGGTCGGCCCCGGCGACGACCCGCTGCCGCCGACGCTGATGGGCGCCGTGATCGCGCTCGTCTGCCTGGCCGGCATGGCGACCTACCAGCTCGGCGTGTTCGCGATCTTCGGCGGCTTCGTGATGGGCGTGCTGCTGCATCGCGAGCGCGCCTTCGCCACGGCCTGGGACGAGCGCGTCGGCCGCTTCGTCAATGTCTTCTTCCTGCCGATCTACTTCACCTACACCGGCTTGCGCACCGACATCGGTGGGCTGGCCGGCGCCTCGGCCTGGGGCTGGTGCGCGCTGCTGATCGCGCTGGCGACGCTGGGCAAGTTCGGCGGCTGCTGGGCCGCGGCGCGCTGGGCCGGCCTGGATGGCACACGTGCGCGCATCGTCGGCATCCTGATGAACACCCGCGGCCTGATGGAGCTGATCGTCGTCAACGTCGGCTACGACCTCGGCGTGATCGGCCGCGAGACCTTCACGATGCTGGTGCTGATGGCCATCGCCAGCACCGTGGTCACGACGCCGTTGTTGCGGCGCTGGTTGCCGCGGCTCGAAGGACCTGTCCCGTCTGGCGCAGCGGTGTCCGGACGCCGGTAGCTGGCTTTCCACAAGCCGTGTGGGCGTAGCACGATTTCGTTTCACCGGTCGCTGGCTCAGCGACAAACCTGTAAGACCTGACAGGCACGCTGAGGGGGGATGGATCTATCGAGCGTGTGACGGCTACCCTCGGCTCCACTCGATACTGACATCGAGCGCTTCGGGGGGAGCAAAGAGTGCGACAGTTCGCTCAGCAAAGCGAAGGAGTGAGCGACGGCGCACCGAACCGCCAACAAGGAGAGGGTTCCTTTGCTGGCGCCGTTCCTTTCGATCGATCCGGTGTGCAGGCGCTTTGTCTGCTGGCCCGTCTGCATCACGTGGCTGCGAATCCCGCAGCCTTGATCCACCAGTTGGGCAGGAGTCCGACCGAGCTCTGGACGACCGACGATCTGCTCCTGGCCGCCAGGCACCTCGGCCTCAAGGCCAAGCTGTCCCGCACAAGCGCTGAACGTCTGTCGGTCACGCCGCTGCCGGCCCTGGCCGTTCTGCGTGACGAGCAACGCGGCGCGCGTACGGTCCTGCTCGCCCAATGCGACGGCCAGCGCGTGCTGCTGCAGGACCCGGCCGGTGAGGGCGGCGGCCGCCCCACCATCGAACCCCTGTCGGTCTTCGCCGAGCAGTGGACCGGCGAACTCATCCTCGTCACCAGCCGCGCCAGCGTGGCCGGCGAGCTCGCCAAGTTCGACTTCAGCTGGTTCATCCCCAGCCTCGTCAAGTACCGCCGGCTGCTGGGCGAGGTGCTGCTCGTCTCGCTGTTCCTGCAGCTCTTCGCGCTCGTCAGCCCGCTCTTCTTCCAGGTCGTGATGGACAAGGTGTTGGTCCACCGCGGCCTGAGCACACTGGACGTGCTGGTCATCGGCCTGCTTGTGGTGGTCGTGTTCGAGAGCCTGCTGACCGCGCTGCGCACCTACGTCTTCAGCCACACCACCAGCCGCATCGACGTAGAGCTGGGAGCGCGCCTGTTCCGCCACCTGCTCAACCTCCCGCTGGCCTACTTCCAGGCCCGCCGCGTCGGCGATTCCGTCGCCCGCGTGCGCGAGCTCGAGAACATCCGCAGCTTCCTCACCGGCAACAGCCTGACCCTGGTGCTCGACCTGCTGTTCTCGGTGATCTTCATCGCCGTCATGCTGTTCTACAGCGTCCCGCTGACCCTGATCGTGCTGGCCAGCCTGCCGCTCTACGTCGGCCTGAGCCTGCTGCTGATGCCCGTGCTGCGCGCCCGTCTGAACGAGAAGTTCGCCCGTGGCGCCGAGAACCAGGCCCTGCTGGTGGAGGCCGTCACCGGCATCCAGACCGTCAAGGCCAGTGCCCTGGAACCGGCCATCGCCCGGCGCTGGGACGACCAGCTGGCCGCCTACGTCTCGGCCAGCTTCAAGACCAGCACCCTGGCCAGCTACGGTCACGAAGGCATCAACCTGATCGGCAAGCTGGTCGGCGCGGCCACGCTCTGGTACGGCGCCCGCCTGGTGATGGAGCAGCAGCTCAGCGTCGGGCAGTTCGTCGCCTTCAACCTGTTCGCCCAGCGTGTGGCCCAGCCCATCATGCGCATGGCTCAGCTGTGGACGGACTTCCAGCAGACCGGCATCGCCATGGCGCGGCTGGGCGACATCCTGAACACCCGCACTGAAGCACCGCCACAGGCGGCCGCCCAACTGCCGTTGCTGAAGGGCCGTATCCAGTTCGACCAGGTCGCCTTCCGCTACCGTCCCGAGGCACCGCCGGTGCTGCACGGCCTGAGCCTGGACGTGAAGGCGGGCGAGGTCATCGGCATCGTCGGACGGTCCGGCTCCGGCAAGAGCACCCTGACCAAGCTGGTGCAGCGGCTCTACACGCCCGAGCAGGGCCGGGTGCTCATCGACGGCATCGACATCGCCCTGATCGATGCCGCCCAGCTGCGCCGCCAGGTCGGCGTGGTGCTGCAGGACAACTGGCTGTTCAATCGCAGCGTGCGCGAGAACATCGCCATCGCCGACCCGGCCGCGCCGATCGAGCATGTGATGGCCGCAGCTCAACTGGCCGGCGCACACGACTTCGTCAGCGAGCTGCCCGAGGGCTACGACACCGTGGTGGGCGAGCAGGGCACCGGCCTCAGTGGCGGCCAGCGCCAGCGCATCGCCATCGCCCGGGCCTTGTTCACCAACCCGCGCATCCTGATCCTGGACGAAGCGACCAGCGCGCTGGACTACGAGAGCGAGGCCATCCTGCAGCGCAACATGGCCGCGATCTGCCAGGGCCGCACGGTGATCGTCATCGCGCACCGGCTCAGCTCGGTGCGGCAGGCTCACCGGATCGTGGTGATGGACCGCGGGCGCATCGTGGAGGCCGGGCCGCACGAGGCGCTGCTCGGCAGGCCCAAGGGCTTGTACGCGCACTTGTGGGCGATGCAAAGTGGGGCGCCGGCATGACCACCCACAACGCCATCGCGCGGCAGCCGGCATGGGAGCTGCTGGGCCGCTACCGGGCGATCGTGAGCGCCGCGTGGGCTGCACGCAGGGAACTCGCCGGCCCGCAGCGCCTGGCCGACGAAGCCGCCTTCCTGCCCGCCGCGCTGAGCCTGCAGGACACACCCGCCCACCCGGCACCGCGGCGCCTGGCGATCGCGATCTGCGCGCTGTTCGTCATCGCTCTGGCCTGGGCCATCCTCGGCCAGATCGACATCGTGGCCGTCGCCCCCGGCCGTATCGTCGTGAGCGAGCGCACCAAGACCCTGCAGCCGCTGGAGGCCGGCGTGGTCAAGCGCGTGCTGGTCCGCGACGGCGACCGGGTGCAGGCCGGGCAAGTGCTGGTGGAGCTGGACGCGACCAACGCGGCCGCGGACCAGACCAGCACGCAGGAGCAGCTGGATGCCACCATGGCCGACGAGCGGCGCGCCGCGGGCTTGCTGAGCGCGCTGCGGGCGAGCCGACCACCCACCGCAGTCGGCGAGTCATCGGTCTCGGCCGCCCAGTTGCGCGCCGAGTGGCAGGACATCACCGCCCGCCTCGCCAAACTCGCCGCCGAGCGCGCCCGCCGCGAGGCCGAGCTGGCCACGGTGCAACAACTCATCGCCAAGCTCGACGCCACCCTGCCCATCGCCCGGCAGCGCGAGGCCGACTTCAAGCGCCTGACGGACCAGGGCTTCGTGGCCGGACACGCCGGCCAGGACCGCATGCGCGAGCGCATCGAGCAGGAGCGCGACCTCGCCACCCAGCGCGCCCGCCTGGCCGAGGCCCAGGCCGCGCTGGCCGAGACCGACCAGAACCGCGCGTCCTACCTGGCCGAGACTCAGCGCGTCCTCAGTGAGCGGCTGGCCCAGGCGGCGCTCAAGCGCCAGCAGCTCACTCAGGAGCGCAGCAAGGCCGAGCAGCGCAGCCGGCTGACCCAGCTCACCGCCCCCGTCGCAGGCACGGTGCAGCAGGTGGCGATCCACACCGAAGGCGGCGTCGTGACCCCGGCCCAGGTGCTGATGGTCATCGTGCCCGAGGACGCCGAAGTGACCGCCGAAGTGGTGATCGACAACAAGGACATCGGGTTTGTGGGCGCGGGCCAGGCGGCGGCGATCAAGCTGGAGACCTTTCCCTTCACGCGCTACGGGACGGTGGAGGCTGCGGTCAGCAAACTGACGGCTGATGCGGTGAATGACGACAAGCGCGGGGCGATCTTCCCGGCGACCTTGACACTGGCACGCACCCACATCGATATCGACGGCAAGCGCATCGCGCTGAGCCCGGGGATGAACGTGACGGCGGAGATCAAGACCGGCAGGCGGCGGGTGATCGACTATCTGCTGAGTCCGGTGCAGCGGGTGGCGAACCAGAGCCTGGGGGAGCGTTGATATGACTGGCGCTGCATTCGACGAGTCCGGTGATCGTGTGGAGGCCATGCGCCTTTATGAACTCAGCCGCGCGTGTGCGGACTGCTGTAGCGAAGCACAGTTCATAGAGATCGTACGAACCTGGGTCAGGCCACTCTTGCCGCACGGGCTGCTTGCCGCAGCAGTCGGCCGTGTCGACTTGAACCATCTTGAGGTGCTGCGGTTGATCGGAGTGGACTATCCACAGGGCGCACTGGAATTGCTACCGAAAGTACTGAATCTTCGCGAGCGGCCAGTGGTGCAGGCATGGCTTGCCGCCCGCGAGCCGCTGATCGTCAGCTTGCCGCGAGACGCCAATCGGCTTTCGTCCCGTGAACGCTTAGAGATCGAGTCGTTCGGTTTAGGCCGTCTCGCCATCCACGGCGCCGTGGACGTATCGTCCAGAGCCGGCGTGTACTTGAGCTTCGGCCAAGTTGACGAAGCACTGACCGATGAGGCCTTGAAAGGACAGTTGCGCCTCATTGCGCCGCCACTCTCGCAAGCTTTGATGACAGTTCACAGCCGAGCTCGAGCGTCCTCGCCCGACCCGTTGAACTCTCTCTCGCCCGCGGAACGGGAGCTTCTGTTCTGGCTCGTGGTGGGTCGGAGCAACGCAGAGATCGCTCAACTTCGCGGACGTAGTGTGGCTACGGTGCGCAATCAGTTGCACTCTGTCTTCAATAAGCTTGGTGTCAGTAGTCGCATCGAGGCGGTTCGGCTCCACTATGGTTGATCGGCAATGGCCCTTGCCAATGGAACCAACGTTCTATACCAGCCATGACCCAAGTGACCAACACTCTATGTGGAGTGCCGCGTAATCAACTCTCACCGGAACCATGAATAAACTTGCAGCAACTTTCGCGAAGCCGGCGGCTGTTACTTTAGTGGGGCTGATTGTTGCGGTTTACGCTGTGGCTTGGCTGAGCTCTTTTGTCTCAAAAGGATGGCGTTCTCCACAGAATTACGCCATTGCCGTAGATATAGCGGATTCTTTGCGTACACCCCTCCCGAATGCAAGAGTTGATGTCGCCCAAGAGTATTATGACGGATGCTCTCTGATCGCATTCGATGTATACCTAAAGCGCTGCTTCTCAGTTCGAGTGAGCGTAGCGGAGAATAGTATTTCAATGGGCGATGTACAACCCATTCTGGAGCACGCAGCTCGTCAGGCGATTCTTAACGCAAAGAAAGCGAGCGATACGGAACGTGGCCGCTCTATAAAACTTGGTATCCGGGTGCAGAGTGTTGCGCTTCACACCGAGCAAGGCGGCCTGAAGCGCTACGACAAATCAGACCTAGTATTCGTGCAATTGGAGGACCACAATGCCAATACTGACAATTAGATCGAACTCTCCTTCGCTTGACCCGGCGTCCCCCGGGCACGCGTGGATCGAGATTCGACATTCCTCGGGGCAGATCGAGAGCTTTGGATACTATCCTCAAACAGGTGGTCTCGGTAACGTAGACGGGCCTGGAGAGATCCGATTCAATGACCGGTCGCGCACGCCAGATCGTCAAAGTCAGGATATTTATTTGACCGATGAGCAAGTTGCTCGAATTAGGGACTTTGCCGGCAGAGCAGATAGTGGATCATACTCATTGGACGGTGCTGGAATTAATGATCCTGCTGGTACTTGGAACTGTGCGACGTGGGTCCGGGATGCTGTTCAAGACGCTGGTGTAGAAGTCGAGATCCCAGCGGTTGTGATCGCTCCTTGGTGGCTGCCTTATCGATTTCCCCATCCACAGAATCTTCCTAGCGTATGGGATGCCGAAGGGTGGACGATCCCGGGCTGGGCAACGCTTCAGGACGCTGCCGACACCGTCGCGACGCCTTGGCGCACCGCCCTCACCCCACCCCGCCCCCCCGGCGACCCGCTCGCCATCGACCTCGACGGCGACGGCCTGGAGACCGTGGGTATCGGGGCCGCCCCGGTCCTCTTCGACCACAACGCCGACGGCATCCGCACGGGCACCGGCTGGGTGCGCGGCGACGACGCCTGGCTGGCGCTCGACCGCGACGGCAACGGCCTGATCGACTCCGGCCGCGAACTGTTCGGCGTCGACACCCTGATCACCAACGCCAACGGCACCCAGCGCATGGCGCGCGACGGCTTCGAGGCGCTGCGCACGCTGGACACGGGCGCTGGAACGCCCGGCTCGGCGGGCTATGCCGACGGCATCTTCAACGCCAGCGACGCCGCCTTCAGCCAGGTGCGCCTGTGGCAAGACCTCAACCAGGACGGCATCAGCCAGGCCAGCGAGCTCTTCACCCTGGCCGAGCGCAACATCGCCAGCATCGGCCTCACGCCCAGCGGCGGAACCACGAACCTGGGCAACGGCAACATCGTCACCGGCCGCTCGACCGTGACGCGCAGCAACGGCAGCACCACCGAGGTGGACAGCGTCTCGGTCAGCACCGAGGCGTCCAACCTCGACCTGGCGCTCAACCCCTTCTACCGCGAGTTCACCGATGCCGTGCCGCTGACCGAGGCGGCCCGCGGCCTGCCCGAGATGGGCGGCTCGGGCGTGGTGCGCGACCTGCGCGAGGCCATGAGCCTGGCGACCCCGCAGTCGCAGGCGCTGGTCAGTGCGGTGCAGGCCTTTGCGGGCGGCAGCACGCGGGCGGCGCAGCAGGCCAGCCTGGACGAACTGCTGCGGAGCTGGGCCTCGACCGAGGCGGTGGCGGATCGTTTTGCGATCGAAGCGCCGGGGCAGGAGACGCGGCGGTTTGTGGTCAATGGCAGCGGGGATGCGGCGCTGCGGGCGCAGCTCGACCGGATCATCCCGATCCTGGAGGTCTTCAACGGCATGACCGTGGACGACAGCGGCTGGACCGCCACCACGAGCACCGTGAACGGCCAGATCATCCGCACCTACACCATGGCCCCGCAGCAGGCGACGTCGATGATCGCGGCTTACGACGCGCTGCGGCAGTCTGTGTACTCGGGCTTGGTCGTGCAGACGCGGTTGCAGCCCTACCTCGACAGCATCGACTTGGTGATCGACGAGACGGGGGTGAGTTTCGACACCGCGGCGCTTGGTGCGATGCTGGATGCGGCGCATGCGTCCGATGTCGGGCAGGGGATCATTGATTTAGCTGAACTCGCGCGCTATGCGGGCCAGACGCTGCAAGCAGTCGACTTCGACAGCGTGCCGAGACTCCGGCAGTGGATCGACGCATTGCCCTCGACGTCACCCGTGCGTGTCGAGCTGACTGCCGTTGACGTGTTCCTGGGAGGCGCTACCAGTGGAACGACGAGGGCCGACATCTATGTGGGCAACACCAGCGGCAACTCGTTCAGCGGAGCGGTTGGGGACGATCTGCTCGATGGAGGTGAGGGCAACGACAACCTGTACGGGGAGGCGGGAGCCGACACGCTGCAAGGCGGGGCGGGGGCGGACATGCTGTCTGGTGGCGACGGCAACGACGTGCTCGAAGGCGGGCTGGGCGACGACCAGCTGTACGGGGGCTACGGCGACAACACCTACCGGTTCGCGCGGGGCGACGGTCAGGACTGGATCCGTAGCGAGAACAACCCGACGGTGGGCAAGCTCAACACCCTGAGCATCACCGGCGTGCTGCCGAGCGAGCTGGTGGTCACGCGCGTGGGTGAGGAGTTGCGGCTGAACGTGGCCGGCACGACCGACCAGGTGAGGGTGGAGAACTTCTTCCACAACGACAACCCGCACGGCACCCCTCACAGCCAATTGCAGCAGGTGGTGTTCGCCGACGGCACCGTGTGGGACATCGCGGCCATCACGAGCCGGGTGCTGGCCGGCACGGCGGGTGCGGACACGATCCGCGGCACCGTGGCGGGCGACACCCTCACGGGCGGACTGGGCAACGACAGCCTCAGCGGAGCGGTTGGGGACGATCTGCTCGATGGAGGTGAGGGCAACGACAACCT
>CAZTTC010000025.1:20906-27725 GCA_964616015.1 uncultured Methylibium sp.
CACGCTGCAAGGCGGGGCGGGGGCGGACATGCTGTCTGGTGGCGACGGCAACGACACCTACCGCTGGGGTCTGGGCGACGGGCAGGACACGATCAACAACCATGACTCAGGTGGCGTCGACGCGATGAGCGTCCTGGCCGGCGTTGCCAACGATCAGCTCTGGTTCCGGCGGCTGGGCGGAGATCTGGAAATCAGCATCATCGGGACCGGCGACAAGGCGGTGGTGTCGAACTGGTATTCGGGCACTGCTCATCAGATCGATCGCTTCAGCACGGCGTCTGGGGAGCAGCTCTTGAGTGCCCAAGTGCAGAACCTCGTCGATGCGATGGCCGCCTTTGCGCCACCTGCAGCGGGGCAGACGACGTTGCCGCCGGACTACCGGGCCGCGTTGGGTTCGACCATCGCGGCGAACTGGCAGCCGGGCGGCTAGGCAGGACGATATGCTGACGGCCCGTTCTCGCACGACCGAGGACGGGCTTGTCGGAGCGCCTGGTGTACGTGCAGGGCTTCGACAGGCTCAGCCCGAACGGAACGGGGCAGCTGGGCTCGGCCTGAGCCGCCCCTAGCGCTGGAACGGCGCCCGGCCGCGTAGCCGTCGCCACGCCAGCGCCGGCAGGCGCAGCAGGAACTCGACCATCAGCCGCGTGTGCATCCAGGTCAGCAGCAGGTTGTCGCGGCCGTAGCGGAAGTGCGAGACGCCGCCCTCGTCGGCGGTCAGGTACTTCACCGGCGCGTCGCGGTTGATCGGCTTGACGCCTCGCCAGGCCAGGCGCACGACGGCCTCGGTGTCGAAGTCGAAGCGGCGCATCCAGGGCTGGCGCGCCATCACGGCCGCCAGTTCGGTGATCGGGTAGACGCGAAAGCCGTACAGCGAGTCGGCGACGCCGGCGCCCAGGGTCTCGAGGTTGGTCCACCAGTTCGACACGCGCCGGCCGCGCACCCGCAGCAGCGGCGCGCTGGCGTCGAACACCGGGCGGCCGAGGATCATCGCGTCGGGCCGCGCGATCGAGGCCCGCATGAAGTCGCCGATCAGCGCCGCCGGGTGCTGGCCGTCGGCGTCCATGGTCAGCGCGTGCGTGTAGCCGGCCTGCTGCGCCGCGCGCAGGCCGTGCAGCACGGCGGCGCCCTTGCCCTGGTTGTGCGGCAGCAGCAGCACGCGCAGGCCGGTGTCCACCGCGGCCATGCGCTGGGCGACTTCGGCCGTGCCGTCGGTGCTGCCGTCGATCACCACCCACACCGGGTTCCACTGTGCGCGCGCTGCGGCAATGGTCTCGGCGAGCTTGCGACCGGTGTCGAAGCTCGGGATCAGCACCAGGTGGCTCGTCGACGAGGATGACGACACCCCGCTCGCCGAGTGCGGCGACCGACCCTCCGCGAGGGTGGCGCCTTGCTTGGGGCGGCCCGGCGCGGCGGCGCTCATGCGGCGGCGGGCGCGCTGCGCGGTTTCACGCCCGCGGCGAAGTAGGCCTCCAGCCGGGCCAGCAGCGCGTCGGTGTCGTCCTCGGGCGCGAAGCGCTCGCCCAGGCGCACCGAGAAGCGGATCGGCAGCGGTGGCAGCCGCCACAGCGGCCAGCCCTTGCCGAGGTAGGGCGAGTCGGTGTCGATGAAGACCGTCTGGATCGGCGCGCCGGCCAGTTTGGCGATCAGCGGCACGCCGGGCATGAAGGGGTTGATGGGCCGGCGCGTGGTGCGCGTGCCCTCGGGAAAGATCACCAGCTGCCCGCCGCGCCGCAGGTCCTGCACGGCCAGGCGGATCAGGCTGCGCGGCGAGTCGTTGCGGATGTAGCGCGCCAGCCGCGCGCCGGCGCCGAGGAAGGGGTTGCGCATCAGGCCGGCCTTCATGATGCAGGCGCTGTGCGGCAGGCGAGCCACCAGCATCAGCGCATCGAGCAGGCTGGGATGGTTGGCGACGACGATCAGGCCGGGCTCGTCGCGCAGCGTGTCCAGCACATTGGCGTCGAGCCGGATCATCCCGCTCAGGCGAGCCAGCGCCCAGTAGAGGCGGTAGCCGTAGGCGATGCCGGCGCGGCCGACCACCAGGCCGCGCTCGCGCGGCAGCAGCGGGTAGAGCAGCAGGGCGACCAGGTTCCAGATCGTCGACATCACGCCCAGCAGCAGCAGCTGGGCGTGCAGCCAGAGGGTCAGCGGCAGCTTCAGCAGGAACGCCACGCCTCAGTCCTTCGTCGACACCTGCTCGGACGACGTCGCGAAGATCCAGCTGTAGGCGATGCCGAAGGACACATGCTGGCGCTGTCGCAGCAGCGGGCTGTCGCCGTAGCGCGCGCCGTGCAGGCTGTCGAACTTGACGAATAGGCCGGCCCAGCTGCGGTCGAAGCGCCGCGAGAGCGCGGCCACGAACTGCAGGCCGCCGTAGCCGGCGCGCGCGCGGTAGGCCGGGCGGTCGGGGGTGGCATCGGCTTCGGGCACGTCGTAGAAGTAGGCGTTGTAGCGGCGGCTGCCGAACACCGGCCCGGCCAGCAGGCCGAGGTTCCAGCCCGAGTTGCCGACGTTCGCCAGGTCGAGGTTGACGTTGGGCGTGGCCACCCAGCCGATGGAGCGGGGCTTGGACTCCAGCGTGAAGGCGGCGCGCAGCGGTGCGCGCAGGTCGAGCTTCCAGCCGGTGCCGCGCGACAGCGTCCAGTTGAGGTTGGGGCCGAGTTCGACGGTCGGTGCCAGGTCGTCCATGCCGCGGCGCGCGTCGTTGTCCTCGCTGCGCGTCGGTGCGCCGGCGCCGGCGCTGAGGTCGAAGTCGAAGCGCTCGGTCTCGACCAGCACGGCGCGC
The DNA here is from genome assembly GCA_964616015.1 of uncultured Methylibium sp. Classification (GTDB taxonomy): domain Bacteria; phylum Pseudomonadota; class Gammaproteobacteria; order Burkholderiales; family Burkholderiaceae_C; genus Methylibium. The sequence continues at coordinate 23,689 of CAZTTC010000025.1, forward strand.
GCGCCGTCGCGGTCGGCCTTGAAGATCTCGCCGCGGTAGACGAGGTAGGGCACCGGCAGCAGCCAGCCGTGCGACTGGTCGGCGCCGCGGTAGTGCGGCAGGCGCAGCGCGCCGACGCCGAGCCCCAGTTCCCACAGCGGCCGTTCGGCCGCGGCGACCGGCGCGGCCGCCAGCGCGGCGCCCAGACCCAGGACGCAGGCGGCTGCCTGCGCGCCGCGCCTCATCCGCCCACCCGGCCGACACTGCCCGGCGCGAAGGCGTGGGCCTCGATCTCGACCAGCAGGTCGCTGCGGCAGATGTCGGCTTCCAGGTAGAGCGCGTGGCGCACGAACGGCGTGGCGTCGCCGACCTCGGCTTCGAGCGTGGCGCGCACCACCGGCGCCTGCTCGGCGTGCCGCACGTAGACGGTGGCTTCCAGCGTGGCCAGGTCGAAGCGCGCGCCGCCGCGCGCGTTGGCGGCGGCGACGACCGCGCGCAGGTTGCTCAGCGTCTCGCGCGTCTGCGCCCGCACGTCGCCGGCGTGGACGCTGGCATGGCCGACGATGCTGGAGGTGCCCGAGATCAGCAGCGCGACCTGGTCCGCGCCGGCCGCGACCAGCGCCGCGCGCGAGAAGCTCGGGCTGCTCACGCCGTAGTCGCGCGGGTAGTGGTAGGCCGAGACCTGGCGCGGGTTCTCGATCGGCAGCGCAGGCCGCAGGCCGGCCAGGAAGCGCACGCAGAACGGGCCTTCGCGCGTGCCGAGCGCGCAGGCCGCGGGCGCGCCCTCGAAGGCCGGACGGCGTGCCTCGATGAAGGCCTGCTGGCGGCCGGCGTTGAAGCGGCGGTAGCGCTCGGTGCCGGCGGCGTCCGCGTTGATGTGCGGCAGGTAGTTCCAGATGCGTTGCAGGTGCGCGAAGCCGGTCTGGTCGAGCGTGGTGAACAGGTCGGTGTAGGCGCGATGGGCCAGCGCCTCGAGGTCTTGGTTACCCTCATCGAGGTCGAGTGCGCCGTACAGCCAGTGGCCGTTGTGGCGCCAGCGCACGCAGCCGCTACGGCCCGCGATCGACGGGCCCTCGCTGCACCAGGCGTCGAGCATCGGGCCGTCCTGCAGCAGGCGGCGCGTCGCGACGCCCGCCGGCGAGTCGATGCCGATCGGCGCCTGCAGGTCGTAGAGCAGGCCGCCCAGCGCCGCCGGCACGCCGGGGCTGGACCAGGCCGAAGCCGCAAGACGCCGCACGCTCAGTCGCGGACTCAGGGTGGGGGCCGCCACGTTCAGCGCGCCTCGAGGATGTTCTCGCCGGCGAGCGGCCCCATGTCCTCGATGTTGCGGTGCCGGCGCTTCCAGCCGGCCCAGCTGCGCCGCCAGTGGCGGATCGAGATCATGTAGTAGATGCCTTTCAGCACCCACAGCGAGGGCTTGATCGGGCTGTTGCCGTACAGGTCGCCGGCCAGCAGCGAGAGCAGCGCTTCCTTCACGCGCAAGGGGTTGGCCGGGTACATGAACATCTCGCGGATCGTCGGGTTGGTGACCCGGAAGATGAACCACGAGAACTCCTTCGGGCCGATCTTCAGGCGCTTCTCGAAGGTCTTGCGCGCGCGCGCGGCCTCGGCCGGGCGGTCGAGCGTGGTCGCCACCAGGTCGACGGCGTCGAAGGCGCTGTGCATCGCGAGGTAGACACCCGAGGAGAACATCGGGTCGATGAAGGTGTAGGCATCGCCCAGCATCACGTAGCGCCCGCCGGCGGCGTGCGAGGCGATGTAGGAGTAGTTGCCGGTGGCGTGCACCTGGTTGCCGACCAGCGTGGCGTCCTTCAGGCGGTCGGCCAGCTCGGGGCACAGCGCGATGGTGTCGTCGAAGAAGTCCTTCAGCGGCTTGTCGCGTGACTTCAGGTAGTAGGGCCAGCACACCGCGCCGACGCTGGTCTGGCCGTCGGCCAGCGGGATGAACCAGAACCAGCCGTGCTCGAACCACAGGATGCTGATGTTGCCTTCCTTGATGCCGGGCAGGCGACGCGCGCCGGTGTAGTGGCCGAACAGCGCCGAGCTGTTGTGCGCCGGGTTCTTCTCCTTGCAGCGCAGCTTGTTGGCCATGAAGGTGTCGCGGCCCGAGGCGTCCACCACGTAGCGCGCGCGCCAGACCTTGGCGGTCTTCTGGCCGCTGCCGTCGTCCAGCTCGGCGGTGACCGTCGCGCCGTCGTCGTCGTAGGCCACGTCGCGCACGCGGCAGCCTTCCAGCGTGGTGGCACCGGCCGTGGCGGCGTTGCGGAACAGCAGCTCGTCGAGCTCGGAGCGCCGCACCTGCCAGGCATAGGGCTGGCGCTTGTCCCACTGCTCGGCGAACTCGAGGTAGCTGCGGTGGGTGTGCTCGGGCGAGACGAACTCGATGCCCCACTTGGGCATGCCGATCGCCTCGACCTGCTGGCGCACGCCGAGCTGGTCGAACAGCGCGACGTTGGACGGCAGCAGCGACTCGCCGATGTGGAAGCGCGGGTGGCGGGCCTTCTCGGTCAGCACGATCTGGCGGCCCTGGCGCGCCAGCAAGGTGGCCGCGGTGGAGCCGGCCGGTCCGCCGCCGATGACGAAGACGTCGCAGGCTTCGGCGTCCGCAGTGGAGGCAGCGGTCTTGTTCATGCGGGTCGGGTCGCGGTGTATTCCGAGAAGACGCCCAGCTCGACGTGGCGGCGCACGTCGGAGAAGCCGGCGGCGCGCAGCGCCTCCATCACGGCCTCGGGCGGGATGCAGGCCTCGATCGTGTCCCAGTAGTAGCGCCACAGCTGCGCCGTGCCCTGGCGCCGCGCCACCGCGCCGGCGACCAGCGGCAGCACCGCGCGCATGTAGCCGCGCAGGGCGGCGGTGGCGATGCGGCCGGCTGGCCGCGTGATCTCCAGCACCAGCAGGCGCCCACCGGGGCGCAGCACGCGGTGGAACTCGGCGAAGGCCGCGCTGACGTCGGCGAGGTGGCGCAGCGCGTAGCCCAGGCTCAGGAAATCGGCGCTGGCGTCGGTGCGGGGCAGGGCCTCGGCGCGGCCCTGCAGCAGTGGCACGCCGGGCAGGCCGACCTGGCTCATCATGCCGGCGCTCGGGTCGACCCCGACCAGGCTGCCGGTCGGCCCGATCAGCTTGAGCGCCTCGCGCGCGACCAGGCCGGTGCCGATGCCGACGTCGAGCACCCGGTCGCCGGCCTTCAGCCCGGCGCGCTTGAGCGCCTGGCGCCGGTACCACGGTCCGCTGCCCAGCGCCAGCAGGCGCTCGATGCGCTCGTAGTCGGGCGCGGTCTCGTCGAAGATGCGCTCGAGGAAGCGCTGGTGATCGTCCTCGTCGCCGTAGTAGTCGTTCAGCGGCGCGTGGGGCGCAAGCACGGCCGGCCGGAGGGGCGTGCTCGGGGAGGGTCCGGTCATCGGGGGATTATCGCAAGGCCCGCGCGGTGCCCGGGACCTGCCCGAGACCGGCCGAGTGTGGCGCAGCGCCCGGCGCCGTCGATCAGCGCCGCTTGCCGCCCAGCAGCCCGCCCAGCACGCCGCGGATGATCTCGCGGCCGACGGTCGTGCCCATGGTGCGCACGGCCGACTTGGCCATCGACTCGGCCAGGCCTTCGCGCTTGCCGCCGCGCGGTCCGGTGGAGCCGAACAGGATGCCGCCCAGGCCAGCGAGCAGGCCGCCGCCGTCGCCCTCCTGGGCCGGCGCGCCCTTGGCGGCCCCCGTCCGGGCCTGCAGCTCGTCGGCCGCCGCGGCGGTCGTCTCGGCGCGGCCCTTGAGCTTCTCGTAGGCCGACTCGCGGTCGACGACCTTCTCGTAGACGCCCGCGACCAGCGAGGACTGGATCAGCTTCTGGCGCTGCTCGGGCGTGATCGGGCCGATCTGGCTGCCGGGCGGGATGACGAAGACGCGCTGCGTGATGCCGGGGCGGCCCTTCTCGTCGAGCAGGCTGATCAGCGCTTCGCCGACCGCCAGCTCGGTGATCGCCGCGCCGATGTCCAGGCCCGGGTTCGGGCGCATGGTCTCTGCGGCCGACTTGACGGCCTTCTGGTCGCGCGGCGTGAAGGCGCGCAGCGCGTGCT
>CAZTTC010000026.1:0-27452 GCA_964616015.1 uncultured Methylibium sp.
TCGCCAGCTACAACGCCAGCAAGGGCGGCATCAACCAGCTGACGCGCGCGATGGCGCTGGCGCTGGCCGACCGCGGAGTGCGCGTGAACGCGGTCGCGCCGGGCACGATCGCGACCGAGCTCGCCGCGCAGGCGGTGCTGACCAGCGAGGACGCGAAGCAGCGCATCCTCGGTCGCACGCCGATGCGCCGCCTGGGCGAGCCGGCCGAGATCGCCGACATCGTGGCCTTCCTGGCCAGCGATGCGGCCAGCTACATGACCGGCCAGATCGTCTACGCCGACGGCGGCCGCCTGGCGCTCAACTACACGGTCGCCGCTGCATGAACGGCGGCCCCTCCGCCTGGTCGCTGCTCTATGTTGCCGACCCGATGTGTTCCTGGTGCTACGGCTTCGCGCCGGCCCTGGCGGCGGTGCGCGCGCGCCGCCCTGAGCTGCCGGTGGAGCTGCTCATGGGCGGACTGCGCCGCGAGGGCGAGCCGCTGGACGGGCCGCTGCGCGACAAGCTGCAGCAGCACTGGACCGAAGTGGCGCGCCGCAGCGGCCAGCCCTTCTCGCCGGCCGGCCTGCAGCGCGAGGACTGGACCTACACCACCGAGCCGGCCTGCCGGGCCGTCGTGACCGTGCGGCATCTCGCGCGCGGGCACGAGCTCGACATGCTGAAGGCGATCCAGTCCGCCTTCTACGCCGAAGGGCGGGACGTCACTGGCACGGCGACGCTGGCCGACCTGGCCGCGGCGATCGGGATCGATCGCGATGCCTTCCTGAAGGCCTTCGACCGCCCGGCGATCCGCGCCGCGACGATCGAGGACTTCGCACTGGCGCAGCGCCTGGGCATCACCGGCTTCCCGGCGCTGGCCGTGGTGCGCGACGGCCAGGGCCGGCTGATCGCGCCGGGCTGGGTCGCGCCGGCTGACCTGCTGGAGCGCCTGGAACGCGTGCTTGCCGCATGAGCCTCGAAGCCTTCGCCGTCTCGACCGGCATCGTGGCGCTCAGCGAAATCGGCGACAAGACGCAGCTGCTTGCCTTGCTGCTGGCGGCGCGCTTCCGCCAGCCGCTGGCCATCGTGCTGGGCATCCTGGTCGCGACGCTGGCCAATCACGCCATGGCCAGCGCACTGGGGACCTGGGTGCAGGGCGTCGTGCCCGCCGAGGCGCTGCGCTGGGCGCTGGCGATCAGCTTCTTCGCCGTGGCGGCGTGGACGCTCAAGCCCGACACGCTCGACGAGGACGACAAGCCGCCCAGCCGCTCGCCGCTGGGCGTCTTCGGCATCACCGTGGTGGCCTTCTTCCTGGCCGAGATGGGCGACAAGACCCAGATCGCGACAGTGATGCTGGCGGCCCAGTACGCCTCGCTCGTCACGGTGACGGCCGGCACCACGCTGGGGATGATGCTGGCCAACGTGCCGGCCGTGCTGCTGGGCGACAAGGCCGTGCACTTCGTGCCGCTGCACTGGGTCCGGCGCATCGCCGCCGCGGTGTTCGTCGTGCTGGGCGTGCTGCTGCTGGCGGGCGTCGGCGGATAGATCAGCGCTGATCGAGTCGCTGCAGGCAGTCGTCCGGCAAGGCGTGCAGCGCCGCCACCTGAGGCGGGCCGAGCCGTTCGTTCAGGGCGAGTTGCGCCTGCTTCCAGGCTCGCTGGCCTGCGCTGCGCTTGCCACGCCGGACTCGGTGGCCTCGACGAGCCGGCGGCGCGCTCACCGACCAGGTGCCGCTGGTGCGCACCGAAGGCCGCGTGATGCATGTCGGCCGGAGCACGGCGACGTCCGACGGGCGCCGGGTCGGCCCGGATGACAGGCTCTGCGCGCACGCCTCGATCACCGGCTTCATCATGGATCTGCCCCAAGCGCAGGCAAAGCCGCTTGCGTAAAGGCCGGTAAACGGCGCCCTCGCCGTGGCTTTTCGCGCGATGCGCAAGAGCCCGGGCACTTGACGCGGGCGGCCGCGGGACGCTACCTTGTTGCCGTGCAGCAAGGTCTCGATTTCGATCCCGAACCGGCTTGCGCCGACGGCGCCGGCGCGACGGCGATGGCGCCCTTGCGCGACCCCGAGCCGCTGCTGGCCCGCACGATGGCGGCCCGCGGCGACCGCGACCTCTGGGTCTTCGGCTATGCCTCGCTGATCTGGCGACCGGAGTTCGACGCCGTCGAGCAACGCCTCGCGCGAGTCCACGGCCAGCACCGTGCGCTGCAGATGCGCTCGCGCGTCAACCGCGGCACGCCCGAGCGGCCCGGTCTGGTGTGCGCCCTGGTGCCGGGCGGGTCCTGCTCGGGCATGGTCTACCGCATCGAGGCGGGGCGCGCCGATGCCGAGTTGCGCCGTCTCTGGGACCGCGAGATGTTCACCGGCGTCTACGACCCGAAGTGGCTGCAATGCCAGACCTCGCAGGGCCCGGTGACGGCGCTGGCGTTCACGCTCAGCCGCACCAGCCCCAACTTCACCGGCGACATCGACGACGACACGCTGCTCGGCATCCTGCGCCACGCGCGCGGCCGCTTCGGCAGCACGCTCGACTACCTGCTGGAAACCGCGGCCTGCCTGCGCCGCTGCGGCATCCGCGACACCGCGATCGAGCGCCAGGTGGCGCTGGCGCGCCGCGCCGGCCTCACGGCCTGAACCGCAGCCGGCCTCAGGCCAGCTGCGCCGCGCTGCGGCCGACCTCGAAGGAGCGCATGCGCTCCAGGTCGTCTTCGGTGTCGAGGTCCATCAGCACGCCCGCGTCATCGACATCCACACCGTGCGCCGGGTAGCGCCCGATCAAGCGGCGCGCGCCTTCGTCCCCGCCCAGTGTGACCAGCTCGGAATAGATCTCCGCGGCGAAGGCGACCGGATGCCCGCGACGTCCGCGGTGCTGCGCGTACACCACGGGGTGCTGGGGCATCGCGGCGGCCACCGCGCGCAGCGTGGCCGGCTCGATCAGCGGCATGTCGCCCGGCAGCACCAGCCAGCCGTGCGCATTGGCGCGTGCCGACACGCCGCTGGCGATCGAGTAGCCCATGCCCAGCGGCAGGCCGCTGTCGCCCTGGCCGACCTCGGGCACCAGCACGATGTCGCGGGCGGCGACCAGCGAAGCGACGCACTCGCTCAGCGCCGGCGTGGTGACGACGACAAGCGGCAGGCCGCTCTGCATCGCGTTCGACAGGGTGCAGCCGAGGACCGTCGAGCGGCCGAAAGCCTGCTCGAGCTTGTGCGTCGCGCCACCGAAGCGCGACCCGCGACCCGCCGCCAACACGACCAAAACCGGTTCCTGCACCACCGAACGCTCCCTGCGTAGTCTGCTTGATTCGCGGCTGCCACCTCCGCCGCGAGCCGACTCATCAGACCGCGGCGGACGAGCCGCGGGAAGTGGGAGCTTCACCTAAGGCCTTCCCCGCGTCTGTCGGCGCGCGCGTCGACGGTCCGTCACACAGCGGGCGGTCCTGCCCCGACAAAGGATGGGCAGAGTCGGCCGTGTGCTGCGTTTCGGGTCAGCGCGATCCTCAGGCCAGCGTGTCGAACGGCAGTTTGCGCAGGCGCTTGCCGGTCAGCGCCGCGACCGCATTGGCGATGGCCGGTGCGATCGGCGGCACGCCGGGCTCACCGAGGCCGGTCGGCGGCTCGGTGCTGGGCACGAAGTGCACCGCCACCGGCGGCGCATCCGGCATGCGCGGCGGCGGGTAGTCGCTGAATTGGCTCTGCTCGACCACGCCATCCTTCAGCGTGATCGCAAAGCCTGGCTGCGTCATGCTGATGCCGAACACCACGCCGCCCTGGATCTGCGCCTCGGCCGCGACCGGATTGACGACCTGGTTGGCATGCACACCGGCCGTCACCGCATGCACCTTGGGCCGGCCGTCGACGAGGGACACGTCGACGACATAGGCCACCACCGAGCCGAAGGACTCGTGCACCGCGACGCCCCAGGCATGACCGGCCGGCAGCGCCTTGCCGTAGCCGGACTTGTCGACCGCGAGCTTCAGGGCCGCGACATGCCGGCCGTGCTTCTTGGGGTCGAGCTTCGCGAGGCGCCATACCACCGGATCCTGACCCGCGGCGCGTGCCACTTCGTCGACCAGCGTCTCCATCACGAAGCCGGTGTGGGTGTGGCCGACCGAGCGCCACCACAGCACCGGCACCGCCACGTCGGGGTGGCTGATGCGCACGCGCATCGGCACCGCGTAGCGGTTCTCGACCACGCCTTCGGTCATCGTGCTGTCGATGCCGTCCTTGACGAGGAAGGCCTCGAAGGGCGTGCCCTTGAGCAGGGACTGGCCGACGATCGCATGGTCCCAGGCCAGCACCTCGCCGCGGGCGTCGAGGCCGACATCCACGCGATGCACGTGGGCGGGTCGGTAGTAGCCGCCCTTGATGTCGTCCTCGCGGCTCCACATCACCTTCAGTGGCGCGCCGCCGCCCGGGCGCGCCGCCCAGGCCTTGGCGATCGCCGCGCCTTCGCGCAGGTAGTCCGAGGTCGGCACCGCGCGCCGGCCGAAGCCGCCGCCGGCCGGCAGCGTGTTCAGCGTGACCTGCGCGGGCTCGAGGCCCAGGGTCTGGGCGATCGCCATCTGGTCGATGGTCTGGAACTGCGTGCCGGCCCAGACCGTCGCACGATCGCCCTTCAGGTCGAAGCTCGCGTTCAGCGGCTCCATCGGCGCATGCGCGAGGTAGGGGAACTCGTACTCGGCGCTGATCTTTTTCGGCGCGCCCGCCAGCGCCGCCACGTCACCCTTCAGCGCAACGAGCTTCGGCGCCTTGGCTTCATCGCGGTACTGGGCCATCAGTGCGGTCGAGCTGACCGTGCCGCCGACGCCCGGCTTCCATTGCACCTGCAGCGCCTCGCGTGCCTGCTTGGCGGGCCAGTAGCCGTCGGCGATCACCGCCAGGCCGGTGCCGCCCCGATCAGTCGGGACCTCGAACACGTCGACGACGCCGGCGATGGCCCTGGCCTTCGTGGCGTCGTGGCTCGCCACCTGGCCGCCGAAGGTCGGCGCGCGCAGCAGCACGGCGACCTTCATGCCGGGCAGGCGCTGGTCGATGCCGTAGTGCTTCTTGCCCGACGCGACGGCCACCGCGTCGATGCGGCCTTGGCTCTTGCCGATGATGCGGTACTGGTCGGGCGTCTTCAGCGTCACCTGGGCCGGCACCGGCTGGCGCGCCGCTGCGGCAGCCAGCGAGGCGTAGGTCGCGCTGCGCTTGCCGTGGCGCACCTTGCCGCTGCCGGTCTTGCATTCGGCAGCCGGCACCTTCCACTGCTCGGCGGCCGCGGCCACCAGCATCATCCGCGTCGCCGCGCCGACCTGGCGGTACTGGATCCACGAGTTGGGCACGGCGCTCGAGCCGCCGGTCATCTGGATGCCGAACACCGGGTCCTTGTAGGCCTCGCCGGCCGGCGCGAGGCTGGCGCGCACCTGCTTCCAGTCGACGTCGAGTTCCTCGGCCACCAGCATCGGCAGCGCGGTCAGTGCGCCCTGGCCGAAGTCGAGGCGGTTGACGCGGATCTCGACGGTGTTGTCGGGCAGGATGCGGAGGAAGGGGGTCGGATCGGCCGGGGGCTTGGGCGCCGCCGGCGCGGCATCGGCAGCGCTCGCCACCGGCGACCAGCTGACGGCCAGGCCGCCGCCGGCCACGGCGCTGAGCTTGAGGAAGTCTCGGCGATCGAAGCCACCCGGGGTCGCGGGCGCTTCGGCGCCGCTGGACAGGCGCTTGGCGAGCAGTGCGTGTTGCATGGTCGTCTCCGGTCAGGCCAGGCTCTTGGCGGCGTCGTGGATCGCCGCGCGGATGCGCTGGTAGGTGCCACAGCGGCACACGTTGCCCGCCATCGCGGCGTCGATGTCGGCATCGCTGGGCTTCTTGTTGGCCTTCAGCAGGCCGGTGGCGCTCATGATCTGGCCGCTCTGGCAGTAGCCGCACTGCGCGACGTCGTGCCTGACCCACGCGGCTTGCACGGCCTTGCCGACCTTGTCGGCGCCGACGGCCTCGATGGTCGTGACCTTCTGGCCGGCGACCGCGGAGACCGGCAGCACGCAGGACCGCGTCGGCTGGCCGTCGAGGTGCACCGTGCAGGCGCCGCAGGCGGCGATGCCGCAGCCGAACTTGGTCCCGGTCATCGCCAGGTTGTCACGCAGGGCCCACAGCAGCGGGGTCGAGGGATCGGCGTCGACGCGGACGGTCTTGCCGTTGAGGGTGAAGCTCGTGCTCATCGAAGCTCCTGGGTAAGGTCGAAGGCGCGGACTGTGCGCCTTGAACCGGCCGGCACCGGCGCAGTGCGTCCAATCCCCGGCGGCCTGCGGGGGCAAGCGCGCCATCGCGCGCGGCCTACACTTTTGTGCATGGACAAAGACCTCGCCGCCTTGCGCAAGAGCTACGAACACGGGGAACTCGACGAAACACAGTCGGCCGCGGACCCGCTCGCACAGTTCGAGTTCTGGCTGGATCAGGCCCTGAAGGCCCGCCTGCCCGAGCCGAACGCGATGACGCTCGCCACGGTCGGGCCCGAAGGACGGCCCTCGACGCGCGTCGTGCTGATCAAGGCTTGCGACGCGCGCGGCATCGTCTGGTACACGAACTATGAGAGCCGCAAGGGCCGGGAGCTGGCCGGCAATCCCTTCGCGGCGCTGCAGTTCCATTGGGTCGAACTGGAGCGCGTGGTGCGCATCGAGGGCCGCGTCGAGAAGACTGACGACACTGAATCCGACGCCTACTTCCACTCGCGCCCGCTCGACTCGCGCCTCGGTGCCTGGGCCTCGCCGCAAAGCCAGGTGATCGCCTCGCGCGCCGTGCTGGTCGCGAGCACGGCGAAGGCCGCTGCCCGCTATGCGCTCAGCCCGCCGCGCCCGCCGCATTGGGGCGGCTACCGCCTGGTGCCGGACCGCTGGGAGTTCTGGCAGGGCCGGCGCAGCCGGCTGCACGACCGGCTGCGCTACCTGCGCCAGGACGACGGCAGCTGGCGGCGCGAGCGCCTGGCGCCGTAGCGCCCGACGCTCGGCCGCCCAGCCTTCAGAAGCTGACGCGCAGTCCGGCGCTGAGGCTGCGACCCGGCAGCGGCGCCAGCTGCCGCACGGTCGCGATCGACGCGGCGTTGAAGGCCAGTTCGTCGGTCAGGTTGTCCAGCCTCAGGAAGAACAGGGCGTCGCTGCCGCCGAGCGTCACGGGCTTGCTCAGCGCGAGGTTCAGCAGCGTGTGGCCCGCCGTCGGCGCGTCGTCGCTCGGCACGCGATCCTGCCGGCTGGCGCGCACGACCTCGCCGCGCAGCTGCCAGCCGGCCAGCGCGTAGACCGCACCGAGCCTGAGCCGCAGCGGTGCGATACGCGGCAAGGGCTCGCCGGTGTCCAGGTTGGTGGCGCGCACGGCATCGAGCTGGGCGTCGAGGTCGAGCGTGCCCGACGCCTGGAGGACCCGCCAGGCGGCTTCCAGCTCGAAGCCGCTGAGGCGCGCCTTCACGCCACCAAAGCCATAGACGGGAAAGACCTCTCCCTCGTCGTTGACGAAGTCCGGCTCGCCGGTGCGCAGCAGCGCGATGTAGTTCGAGTAGCGGCTGGTGAACACGCCGGCCCGCACGCGGTCGTGATCGCGCTTCCACTCCAGGGCGACGTCCAGGTTGCTGCCTTTCTCCTTGCCCAACCCGGTGTCGCCGCGCTCGAAGGCCGCAGTCGCGATGTGCACGCCATTGGCAAAGAGCTCGTAGTGGGTCGGCGCGCGCTCGGTGTAGGCAAGATTGCCACTGAACTGCCAGCCCGGCCCCAGCAGGCCGGCCAGGTCGCGGATGCCGCCGAAGGCGGCGCTGGTGGTGGTGAGCCGGCGTTGCTGCGGCGACCCGAAGCGCGGGTCGGCGCCCGCTTCGTCGCCCGCGGAGTCGAGCAAGTGGCGCTCGACGCGGCCGCCGAAGCTCAGGCGCGAAGCGCCGGCCAGCCGCAGTTCCTCATGGGCGAACAGGGCCGTTTGGCGCGTGCGGGTGCTCGGCACGAAGGCTTCTTCTCCCAGCGCCGAGAACTTCGCGCTCTCGGCCTGCAAGCCCAGCACGCCCCGCAGATCGCCGAGCGGAGCGTGCTCGACCTCGATGCGCGCGTCCTGGCCCTTGTTGCTGAATGTCGTGCCGACCGCGCCGCCGCCTTCGACCTCCTGGTGGCGGTAGTCGGTCGACTGCAGCCTGGCGCGCACCGTGCGGATCGCGCCGCCGAGGTCGCGCCACTCGCCGGCCACGGCGAGCTTGTCGCGCTTCATGCGGATCAGCACGTCGTCCTCGGCAACGATGCCGTAGTCGTTGCGGTAGGTGTCGAAAGACGCGCCCAGGTAGCCGTGATCCCACAACAGCGAGGCGCCGAGTGCCCCGCCGCGTGCGTCGCTGGCCGAGTTGACGATGCGATCGCGGCGTTCGCTGCCGCCGTCGACCGGCCGGTCGAAGCCCGGCACGCGCAGGTCGTCGGTGCGGCGCTGGAACCCGTCGGCGTGGATCGCGAAGCCTCCGCGGCCCTCGGGGTCGCCTGCGGGGTTCACACCCGTCTCGACCAGCGCCGACGCCGCGCGCTGCCGATCGGCACCGCCGCCGCGCAGTTCCAGCGCACCGCCCACGCCGCCGACCGGCGCCTTGGGAATGCGGTTGTCGATCGCGTTGACGACCCCGCCGACCGCGCTGCCGCCGTACAGCAGGGCCGCCGGTCCGCGCAGCACCTCGATCCGCTCGACCACCAGCGGGTCGATCGGCACGGCGTGGTCGAAGCTCAGCGCGGACACATCCAGCGTGGCGCCCGCGTTGCTGAGGATGCGGATGCGGTCGCCGTCCTGGCCGCGGATCACCGGCCGATTGGCGTTGGGGCCGAAGTAGCTGGACGACACACCGGGCAGGCCCGACAGCGTCTCGCCGAGGCTGCTGCCGCGGCGCACCACGAGGCCGGGGCCGGCGAGCACGTCGCTCGGCGTGGCGATGCCGTCACTGCCGAGCGGGTTGCCGGTCACGACCACGGGCGGCAGCGTGGCCGAAGGTGGCGGCAGCGATTGCGCCCGGGCCGGTGAGCCTGCACTGAGGCCGGTGAGAGCGAGGGCGGGCCAGGCCGCCGCAAGGGGGTTGAGGATCGAACGCATGGGTTCAGGCCCGCGCGAGCAGGCTCCATCGAAGGGGACGGGGGCGCGTTCACCTCGGGGCGATGCCCGGGGGTGTCGGCGATGGCAGGTCGACGGGCGCACGGCGCCGGTCGACGACAGGCTCAGCCGATCGGCGGCGGCGCCCGCGCCAGGTAGGCGGTGGGCGAGTCGGTGGCGCCGAGGCAGACGGCCAAGGCCGTCGCACGCTCGCAGACGGGGACCGCTTCCAGCGCCTCGCCGGCCGACGCCAGCGGCTCGCCGAGCGCCAGCTGATCGAAGAGCCGGCACTCGGCCGTCTGGCGCTGGTCGTGACCGAACGGACCGTCACCAGCGTGAGCCTGCTCGACCGCCTGGGCGCCATGGGCGACCGGCGCCAGACCGTGCGTGCTGCGGTGCGCCAGCCCCAGGGCCTGGGCCCACAGCAGCGCGACCAGCAACAACGCCGCCAGCCGGCGATCGACGCGCGGACGCATCGGGTCGCTCATGGCCGGCGGGGCGCAGCGATGCTCATGGAAAGAGCATACGCAATCCGTCAAGCCCTCAGCGCCGCTGGCGCGCCGCGAAGGTCTTGCGGAACTTCTCGACCTTGGGCGCGACGACGAAGGCACAGTAGCCCTGGCCCGGGTGCTGCGCGAAGTAGTTCTGGTGGTAGGCCTCGGCGCGCCAGTAGTTGCGCTCCGGCGTCACCTCGGTCACGACCTGGCCGCGCACCGCCCCGCTGGTCTGCAGCTCGGCGATCACCTCGCGCGCGGTGCGATCCTGCTCGTCGCCGTGCGTATAGATGCCCGAGCGGTACTGCGTGCCGACGTCGTTGCCCTGGCGGTTCGGCGTCGTCGGGTCGTGCACGACGAAGAAGATCTCGAGCAGCTCGCGAAACGTGATGCGCTGCGGATCGAAGCTGACGCGCACGACCTCGGCATGGCCGGTGTCGCCGCTGCAGACCTGCTCGTAGCTGGGGTTGAGCACGTGACCGTTGCAGTAGCCCGACTCGACGGCGAGCACGCCTTCGACGTCGAGGAAGACCGCCTCAGTGCACCAGAAGCAGCCGCCGCCGAGCGTGGCGACCTCGGCCCTTGCATTCGTGTTCATCGTTGTCGGTGAAGGTCGGGACAGTGAAAGCGATCATGCCGCAGCCGGCAGGCGCCGGCCTGACGCCACAATCGGTCGCCCCAGGCCTGTATGGCTTACATGCCCGAGATCGATGCCCTCAAGCCGCTGCTGGTCGCGCTGCTGCTGCCGCCGCTGCCCTTCCTGGCGATCCTCCTGATCGGCGCCCGGCTGCTGACGTGGCGGCGCTGGTTCGGCAGGACGCTGCTGCTGCTGGGCGCTGCGCTGGTGTGGCTGAGCTGCTGTCAGGGCATGGGCCGCTGGTTGCAGGCGGTCGCCCTCCCGCCACCCGCTCCGCTGGACGACGCACGGATCGCCGCGTTGAGGCCGGCCAAGGCCGAACCGAGTCCGACCACCGCCATCCTGGTACTGGGTGGCGGCGTGGTGCCGCGGGCTCCGGAGTGGGGCATGGCCGACCTGAGCCCCGCGTCACTCGAGCGGCTGCGCTTCGGCGTGCACCTGGGCCGCGCCACCGGCCTGCCGATCGCCTTCAGCGGCGGCATCGGCTGGTCGCAGCGCCGCGAGGTCGGATCGACGGAAGCCGAGATCGCGCGACGCGTCGCCGAGCAGGACTTCCTGAGGCCGCTGAAGTGGATCGAGCCCGACGCGCGCGACACGGTCGAGAACGCCGTCTTCAGCCTGCGGCTGCTGAAGGCGGCGGGCATCCAGCGCATCGTGCTGGTGACGCACGCCTGGCACATGCCGCGGGCGCTGCGTGCCTTCGAGCGCATCGGCGGCGGCGCGGTCGAGGTGGTCGCTGCGCCCATGGGCTACTTCGTCCCGGCCGACCGCCCGGTGCTCGACTGGTTGCCCAGCAGTCGCGGCTTCGAGCAGGTGCGGGTCGTGCTGCGTGAACGGCTGGCCCTGCGCTTCGAGCCGTGAACACGATCGAAGGCCCGGAAAAGAGAAACCCCTCTTGCCGTCACGGCAGGAGGGGTGAGGCGGCGTAGCCACCTTCGGGGCTCCGGAGGTATTCGGTCCAGGGCCCCTGGCGCGCAGAGACTGCGTCCTTTGGGATGCTTGCGTTGCAAGCTCCACAAGACTAGGTGGCCAGACCCGCGATTGCAAAGCCTTTGCGCCTATGGGGTGCGCACGCGCGATTACGAACCGGTGCGGCCGGTCAGTCGGCGGGTCGATCGCGCATCAGCGCGGCGAAGATCGCGTCGACGCGCTGCTCGACGGCGGCATCCATCGCGATCGTGCGCCCCCACTCTCGCGCCGTCTCGCCCGGCCACTTGCTGGTCGCGTCCAACCCCATCTTGCCGCCCAGCCCGGACACCGGCGACGCGAAGTCCAGATAGTCGATCGGCGTCTGCTCGACCAGGGTCGTGTCGCGCACGGGGTCCATGCGCGTCGTGATGGCCCAGATCACGTCGGGCCAGCTGCGGATGTCGACATCCTCGTCGGTCACGACGATGAACTTGGTGTACATGAACTGCCGCAGGAAGCTCCACAGGCCGAACATGACGCGCTTCGCGTGGCCGGGGTAGCTCTTGCGGATGCTGACGATCGCCATCCGGTAGCTGCAGCCTTCGGGCGGCAGGTAGAAGTCCGTGATCTCCGGAAACTGCTTCTGCAGGATCGGCACGAACACCTCGTTGAGCGCGACCCCCAGCACCGCCGGCTCGTCGGGCGGCTTGCCGGTGTAGGTCGAGTGGTAGATCGGATCCTCGCGATGCGTGATGCGGTCGATCTGGAAGACCGGGAACCAGTCCTGCTCGTTGTAGTAGCCGGTGTGATCGCCGAAGGGACCTTCCAGCGCGTGCAGGTAGCCGCCCTTCTCCTTCAGCGCAACGCCGTGCTCGCTGAGGCCGGTGTAGCCCGGCTCGGCCGGCGGGATGTGCCCCTCCAGCACGAACTCCGCGCGCGCCGGGACCTGCAGCTTGAGGTCGCCCTCGCCGACACCCGATGCCGCGACCTCGGTCCGGCTGCCACGCAGCAGGCCGGCGAACTGGTACTCGCCGAGGCTGTCGGGCACAGGCGTCACCGCCCCGAGGATGGTGGCCGGATCGGCCCCCAGCGCCACGGCCATCGGGAAAGGCCGTCCCGGATGGGCCAGCGCGAAGTCGCGGAAGTCGAGCGCGCCGCCACGGTGGGCCAGCCACCGCATGATGGTCTGCCGCGGTCCGATCACCTGCTGGCGGTAGATGCCCAGGTTCTGCCGCAGGCGCGGCGCAGGTCCCACCTGCGGCCCCCGCGTGATGACCAGTCCCCAGGTGATCAACGGGCCGGCATCGTCCGGCCAGCAGGTCTGGACCGGCAGCCGGCCGAGGTCGACATCGCGCCCCTCCCAGACGACCTGCTGGCATGCCGGGCTGCGCACGACGGCCGGCTTCATGTCCCACAGCGCCTTGAGCATCTGCAGCAGCCGGCCGCCATCCTTCAGGCTGCGCGGCGGATCGGGCTCCTTGAGGCTGGCCAGCACCCGGCCGACCTCGCGCAGCTGCCCGACGTCGTCCGCTCCCATGCCCTGGGCGACGCGCCGAGGCGTCCCGAACAGGTTGGTCAGGACCGGAAATTTGTAAGCAATGCCCCCTCGAGTCGGGCATGCGAAGAGCAGGGCCGGCCCCCCGGCCCGGAGCACCCGATCGCTGAGCGCTGTCATCTCGAGCCGCGCCGACACTGGCTCTGCGACGCGCCGCAGATCCCCGAGCCGGTCGAGGCCCGCCAGGAACTCGCGCAAGTCGCCGTACTTCATTCTTTTATGGAATTAAAAACTTGTTTGATAGTCTTGACTGGTTATTACAGACCTACCTACACTCCGCCCCGCTAGGGATAACCCGCGCCGATCAAACGGCGCCACGCTGCAGATCATCCAGCCCTCGCCGGCTCTGCCACCAGACCGGCCACATGTAACGGGCGGATTATCTCCGCGGGATGCAGGACCCGACCGGTCCGTTCCGCGCTCGTCGAAAGGAGAGGCATGACAGCGTTCCAGTCAGTTCAGCGGTCGTTCGCCCGATCGGCCGCTTCGGTGGGCCGCCCGGTGGCGGTCTTCCTCAAGGATGCGGGTCACGGCCTGCTCGAGGTCTGCCACAACTCGCTGGCCCTGGTCGGCCTGGCGGTGGTGGCGCTCTCGATGTTCTTCGCCACCCGGGCCGACCTGAGGCATTCGCTCGAGGAGCGCGCGCTCGACTGGCTGCAGTCGCGCCAGGAAGCGCGCGTCGAGGTCGATCCGTCTTCCGGCGCCGCCTTGGCCGTGGCGCTGGGCGACCGCGATGCGGTGGGTCGTGCGACCGCCGTGGATCCTCGCGAACTGGACCGCCAGCAAGCGGCCGTGGCCTCGTGGCTGGCGCGTCGCTACCGCGTCGCCCCCGAGCCCGTCAGCCGGCTGGTCCAGGAGGCCTGGCAGGTCGGCCAGCGCGCCCGGCTCGACCCGACGCTGATCCTCGCCATCATGGCCATCGAGTCCAGCTTCAACCCCTTCGCGCAGAGCCCGGTCGGTGCCCAAGGCCTGATGCAGGTCATGACGCGCATCCACGACGACAAGTACGAGGCGTTCGGGGGCACGCACGCCGCCTTCGACCCGGTGACCAACCTGCGCGTCGGCGTGCAGGTGCTGAAGGAATGCATCGCACGCGCCGGCAGCCTGGAGGGGGGCTTGCGCTACTACGTCGGCGCCGCCAACCTGCCCGACGACGGTGGCTATGCCGCCAAGGTGCTGGCCGAGCAGAGCTACCTGCGCTCGGTGGCGTCGGGCCGCAGCGTCGCCGTGACGGCGCCCTTGATCGTGGCCCCGGCCGCGGTGCCGGCGACGGGCCCGGCCGCACCGCAGACCGCAGCTCCCACCCCCGAGGGTCAGCCGACGGCAACGGTCGCCCAGACCATCGCCTTGCGCTAGGTGTGCCAGGGCAGCGCCGCTCGACCCTCCGTTACACTGCGGCCGCTGCGCAGAGGCGACAGGGTTGCCCTGGCCCCGCGGTGGCCGACCACCGCGAAGCGCGGCAGCACGCCCCAGCCGCCGCTCGCCTGCGCCACGTTCCGACGCATCGAGGCTGTCGATGCCCGGGCCGGACACCGTTGACCGCATAGGACTCCCGCACCATGTTCGATCGAACGACTTCCACCGTCGCCCATGTGGACCCCGAGGTCTGGGCCGCGATCCAGGCCGAGAACCTTCGACAGGAAGAGCACATCGAGCTCATCGCATCGGAGAACTACACCAGTCCCGCCGTGATGGCTGCGCAGGGCAGCCAGCTGACCAACAAGTACGCCGAGGGCTACCCCGGCAAGCGCTACTACGGCGGCTGCGAGAACGTCGACGTGGTCGAGCAGCTGGCCATCGACCGGCTGAAGCAGCTCTACGGCGCCGCCTTCGCCAACGTTCAAGCCAACTCGGGCTCGCAGGCCAACCAGGGCGTCTTCTTCGCGCTGCTGCAGCCGGGCGACACCATCATGGGCATGAGCCTCGCCGAGGGCGGCCACCTGACGCACGGCATGGCGCTCAACATGAGCGGCAAGTGGTTCAAGGTCGTCAGCTATGGGCTGAACGCCAAGGAAGAGATCGACTACGACGCGATGGAGCGCCTGGCGCACGAGCACAAGCCCAAGCTGATCATCGCAGGGGCCTCGGCCTACGCACTGCGGATCGACTGGGAGCGCTTCGCCAAGGTCGCCAAGGCGGTCGGCGCCTGGTTCATGGTCGACATGGCGCACTACGCGGGCCTGATCGCCGCCGGCGTGTACCCGAATCCGGTGCCCTTCGCCGACGTGGTGACCTCGACGACCCACAAGAGCCTGCGCGGTCCCCGCGGCGGCATCATCGTGACGAACAACGAGGACATCGCCAAGAAGGTCAACAGCGCGATCTTCCCGGGACTCCAGGGCGGGCCGCTGATGCACGTCATCGCCGGCAAGGCGGTGGCCTTCAAGGAAGCGCTGTCGCCGGAGTTCAAGGCCTACCAGCAGCAAGTGGTGAAGAACGCCGCGGCGCTCGCCACCACGCTCGTCGAGCGCGGCCTGCGCATCGTCTCGGGCCGCACCGAAAGCCACGTGATGCTGGTGGACCTGCGGCCGAAGAACCTGACCGGCAAGGAGGCTGAAGCCATCCTCGGCACCGCGCACATGACCTGCAACAAGAACGGCATCCCGAACGATCCGCAGAAGCCGATGGTCACCAGCGGGATCCGCCTCGGTTCGCCCGCGATGACGACGCGCGGATTCAAGGAGGCGCAGGCGGTCCAGACCGCCCACCTGATCGCCGACGTGCTGGACCAGCCGCACGACGAGTCCAACATCGCGGCGGTGCGGGCCAAGGTCGCGACGCTGACCCGCGAGTTCCCGGTCTACCGATGACGCCTGCGCGCCCGTCGACATCGAGGCACGCCGGCGGCCACGGCGGCTGAGCCGCGATGCGCTGCCCGTTCTGCAGCCACGAGGACACCCAGGTCGCCGAGACCCGGGAGTCCGACGAAGGCGACGTCATCCGTCGCCGCCGGCGCTGCCCCTCCTGCGACAAGCGCTTCACCACCTACGAGCGTGCCGAACTGGCGATGCCCGCCGTGGTCAAGAAAGACGGCAGCCGCAGCGAGTTCGATCGAAGCAAGATCCGCGCGTCCATGCTGCTGGCCCTGCGCAAGCGCCCGGTGAGCACCGACCAGGTGGATGCCGCGCTCGGGCGCATCGAGGAGAAACTGCTCGCCACGGCTGCCAACGAGGTGCCTTCGACGCGGATCGGCGAGATGGTGATGCGCGAGCTGAAGAAGCTCGACAAGGTCGCCTACGTCCGCTTTGCCAGCGTGTACCGCAGCTTCGAGGGCGTCGACGAGTTCAGCCGTCTGATCAAGGACATCTGAGGTCGCCCGAAGCGACCCCCGCTCGCCCCTCCGCGGGGGGAGTGCGGCCCGGGTGACGCGCGCCTAGATTGACCGCATCGAAGAACGGATGTGGCAGGGGGCTCGCTTGAAGCACGCACAACGAGGACTGACCTTCATCGAGGCCGGCGCCACGCTCGCGATCCTCGCCAGCGCCGCAACGATCGCGCTGCCCGGCTTCGGCGACGTCCTGCAACGTCGCCATACCGAAGGGGTCGCCGCAGAACTCGCCACCGACCTGCAGTCCCTGCGCTCGGAAGCCGTCGCACGCAACCAGTCCCTGCGTGCCAGCTTCACGACGCTGCCCGGTGGCGGCAGCTGCTACGTCCTGCACAGCGGCGCCGCGGGCGACTGCCGCTGCGAGGCCGAAGGCCCCGCGAGCTGCAACCCCGGTGCGCGGGCGCTGAAGAGCGTCCTGCTGCCGCCGGGCAGCCGCAGCAGCATCCGCGCCAACGTGGCCTCCATCGTCTACGACCCGCGCCACGGCACCAGCAGCCCGGCCGCGACGATCCGCGTCATCGGCAGCGACGGCCAGGCGGTCCATCACGTGGTCAACATCATGGGCCGCGTGAGGTCCTGCTCGCCGGCCGGCGCGATCGGCGGCTATCGGGAGTGCTGACCATGGTCTCGCGCCGTTCCTTCACCCATCGCGGCTACAGCCTCATCGAGCTGCTCATCGTCATCGTCGTCACCGGCATCCTGGCGACGCTGGCCTACCCGAGCTACGCCGCGCAACTCAACAAGGGTCGTCGCGCCGATGGCATCGTCGCGCTCTACCAGGTCCAGCAGGCGCAGGAACGCTGGCGGGCCAATCACTCGCGCTACGCCGACGACCTGGGGCTGCTGGGCCTGGACGCGTCGGTGGCCGGCCGCTACCGCCTCTCGATCAGCGCCGCCTCGGCCGAGGGCTACGTCGCCACGGCGACGGCACAATGGCCCGACACCGCCTGCACCGCACTGAGCCTCGGCCTGCAAGGCGGCCAGGTTGTCCACGGCGCGGCGGGGTCGGCCACGGCCCGCCTGTGCTGGAACCGCTGAAGCCCGGTGGATCGCATGCACGGGCAACGAGGCCTGTCGCTGATCGAGCTGCTGGTCGGCTGCGCGGTCGGCCTGCTGATCGCCGGCGGCGCCACCCGGCTCTTCGTCGAGCACCTGCGCGACAGCCGCCGCCTGCTGATCGAAGCCCGCTTGCACCAGGACCTGCGGGCGGCAGCCGCGCTCGTCGCTCGAGACTTGCGCCGCGCCGGGTTCTGGCAGCAGGCCGTGGCCGCGACAGTCGCTCCGCGCCGCATCAACCCTTACCGTGACATCACCCCGCCGGCGGGCAACGGCGCCGAGCTCACGACCTACAGCTTCTCGCGCGACGCGATCGAGAACGACCTCGTCGACCTGAACGAAGCGACCGGCTTTCGCCTCGCTCAAGGAACGCTGCAGACCCTGAACGGCGGGAGCTGGCAGGCACTGACGGACCCCGCCGTCCTCCGCATCACCCGCTTCGTCGTCTCGCCGCAGTGGCTGACCGTCCCGCTCGGGCACCTGTGCCGACCGGCCTGCGACGCCAGCACCCCGGCCTGCCCCAGCCTGACCGTGCGCAGCTACCAGCTCGAACTGCACGGCGAATCGACCAGCGACACACAGGTGCAACGGCAGATCCACGAGGCCGTCCGCGTGCGCAACGACGAGGTCGCTGCCGCAGGCTGTCCATGAAGCGCCGCCTGTGGCCAGCGCACCGCCGCGGCCAACGCGGCCTGGGCGCTCTTGGCGTGGCGCTGGTGCTGCTGTTCGCGATGACGATGGTGGCGTTCTTTGCCAATCGCTCGTTGCTGTTCGAGCAGCGCAGCTCGGCCAATCAGTACCGCGCCGTGCAGGCCTTCGAAGCTGCCGAAGCCGGGCTCGAATGGGCCACGGCGCGACTCAACGATCCACGCGCGGTCGACGCGGCCTGCCGCCCTGCCGGCGGCGCGACCCTCTCGTTCCGCGCTCGCTACGCGCCGCTGACGGCCGGTCTGGCTTTCGCGCCGGCGGCCGCGGCGCGCCCGGGCTGCAGCCTGGGCGACACGTCGCTCACCTGCAGTTGCCCGCCCGACGGCTCACCGCCCTCCCTGCGCAACGACGCGCCCAGCTTCACGGTCGAGTTCGCCGCCGTGTCGGGCGACGCCGACAGCCTGCGCGTCGTCTCGCGCGGCTGCAGTGGCCTGGGCGCGCAATGCGTGCCGGGCGCCGCGCCGGGCGCAGCCGACGCCGCCGCCACCGTGCAGGCGATCCTGAAGCTGCGCCCGGCGGTTCGATCGCTCCCGGTCGCCTCGGTCTCGGCCGGTGGCGCGGTGACGATCGACGGCGCCCTGCGACTGACGAACACCGACCTCCGCACCCAGGGCTACGTCGTGCATGCGGGCGGGGCTGTCGAGCTTGGCACGATCAGCAGCGTGACGACCTTGCCCGGCAGCCCTCCCGCCAACGCGGTGATCGCGCACGACGAATTCCTGGCGCGCCAGGCGACGCAGGACACCGACGGCAGCGGACTGTTCGCGGCGTGGTTCGGCAGCACGCCGGCACAGTTCGCGGCCGCGCCGACAACGCATCGCATCCCCACCTGCACCGGAGCCGGCTGTGGCGTCGCGGTGCAGGCCGCCCACGCCGAAGGCCACGACAGCTTCGTCGTCGACGGTGACCTGCGTCTCGACGCCGCCGGCTGGCCAGCCGGCTCGGTCGGCACGCCGGAGCGGCCGGTGATGCTCGTCGTCCGCGGCCGCCTTGCGCTCGAAGGCGGCGTGCCGGTGCACGGGCTCATCTACGTCGACGAGGCCGATGGGACGGCCGCCATCGACGCGCAACTCCACGGCGCACTGCTCGCACGCAGCCGCTTCACGGTCGGCGGCACGGGCACGATCCGCCACGACCCGGACCTCCTGGCGCGGCTGCGTTCCGCCATCGGAGTCCTGGCCCGTGTCCCCGGCAGCTGGACGGACGCCCGCTGCAGCAGCGACGACCCGACACAGGCCTGTCACCCGGGGCATTGAGGTGCGCCCGCGCGGCTTCACGCTGATCGAAGCGCTGATCGCGCTGGCCGTCATGTCGATCGGCATGCTGGCGCTGACCGGCTTGCACGTCGGCCTGTCCCGGCATGCCGACCTGGCACGCCAGCGCACCGAGGCGACGCAGCTCGCGCAGGCCCGGCTCGAGGACTTGCGCGGCTTCGATCGGGTCATCGCTGCGCCCGGCCATCGCAGTTACGCCGGGCTCGCGGGCGGGCAGGACCTCCCGGCGATCGCGTCCAACACGCGCTACGAGCGCCGCTGGTCCGTCGATGGCGACGCCGACGCCAGGGAGCGCCGCGTCGAGGTCCGCATCGACTGGCTCGATCGCAGCGGCGACGACGCCACCGTGCGCCTGCGGTCGCTGATCGCCCGCAGCGAGCCTGCCGACGGGGGCAACCTGGTTCTGCCGCTGCCCCAGGGTGCTCGTCACATGCGCCCGCGGGACCGAGCACTCGACATTCCCTTCGAGGCCACGCGGCTCGAAGGCGGCAACCGCGGGCGCAGCAGCCTCCCCTGGTCAGGCGCCAGCGGCGGCCACCTTGTCTTCGACGACGCGACCGGGGCGGTGACGGCGACCTGCACCACCGCGCCGGGCAACGACACCGACATCGCCGCCAGCTGCACGCCCCTGCCGGCCTACCTGCTGCGCGGCCATCTGCGCGGCGACTGGCTCGCCGCGGTGATCGACGTCACCCTCATCGACGCCCGGCACCTGCTGGCGGTGCCCGAGTGCTTCGTCGGGGACGCCGTCGATCACAACGACGGGCGCGTCATCGCCGGCCTGCGCCACTACCGCTGCCTGATGCGCGCGGCCGATCACGACGGCGACCCCGGCACGCCGCGCGCATGGTCGGGTCGATCCGTCGTGCAACCGGCGCCGGCCGCAGGCCAGTCGGTCTGCCGCGACACGCCCGATGCGGCCACCACCGACAACGACCTGCATCCAGCCGTCTACACGCTCGTGTCCCGCTCGCTGCAGCACCAGAACTTCCTGCTGCTGGCCGCCGGCGCCTGCCCGGCCGGCACGGCGCTGCACCAGCCCTGAGCGGTTATCGTCGCGGGCGTGAACCTCAGCGCTTCCGACGCCTGGGCGCTGGCCTTGCGCCACGCCGCCGATGCCATCGGCCTGAGCGACCCCAATCCGCGGGTCGGCTGTGTGCTGACCGCGTCCGACGGGCAGCTGATGGCGGTCGGCTCGACGCAGCGCGCGGGGTCGGCCCATGCGGAGGTGATGGCCCTGCGCGCCGCCGCCGGGCAGGACCTTCACGGCGCCACCGCCTACGTCACGCTCGAGCCCTGCGCCCACCACGGCCGCACGCCGCCCTGCTGCGATGCGCTGGTTGAGGCACGGGTCGGTCGCGTCCTGGTCGCGCTGCAGGATCCGAATCCGCTGGTCGCGGGGCGGGGCATCGCGCGCCTGCGCGCTGCCGGCATCGACGTGACCGTGCTGCCGGCCGACGATGCCGCGGCGATCGCCGCACGCGAGCTCAACATCGGATTCCTGTCACGCATGGCGCGAGGCCGCCCCTGGGTGCGCTTGAAAATCGCCGCGTCGCTCGACGGCCGCACCGCGCTGGACAACGGCGCCAGCCAGTGGATCACCGGTGAGGCCGCCCGCACCGACGGACACGCCTACCGCAAGCGCGCTGGCGCCGTGCTGGCCGGCATCGGCACCGTGCTCGACGACGACCCGCGGCTCGACGTCCGGCGGGTCGAGACCGCCTTGCAACCGCGGCGCGTGGTGGTGGACTCGCGGCTCGAGATCCCGCTGGACGCACGCGTGCTGCAGCCGCCCGGCGAGGTGCTGGTCTACGTCGCCGATGCGGGCAACGGCGACAAGGCCGCTCGCCTGGCCGAACGCGGTGTCGCCGTCGTCGCCTGCCCGGGCGCGGGCGGCAAGGTCGACCTGGGCTCGATGCTCGGCGACCTGGCGCAGCGCGGGGTCAACGAGCTGCACGTCGAGGCCGGCCACAAGCTCAATGGCTCGCTGGTGCGCGCCGGCCTGGTCGACGAATTCCTGGTCTACCTGGCGCCGATGCTGCTGGGCAGCGGGCGAGAGATGGCGCGTTTCGGCCCGCTCGAGCGGCTGGTCGACGGTCTGCCGCTGGAGTTCTGCGACATCGAACGCATCGGCCCCGACCTGCGGCTGATCGCCAGACCGCCGGGCCGCGCGGTCTTCTGAAGCGCGGGCCGCGCGGTCGCGGCGACAATCGCTGCATGTTCACCGGCATCGTCAGCGGCATCGGCCGCATCACCGAGGTCGTGGCGCTCGGCAACGACGCTGTGCACGGCAAGCGCCTCACCCTCTCCGCGCCGCCCGGCTACCTGGCCGACGTGCAGCCCGGCGACAGCATCGCGCTCAATGGCGCCTGCATGACCGCCACCGCCTTCGACCCCCAGGCCGGCTGGTTCACGGTCGACATCTCGGCCGAAAGCCTGGCCAAGACCGCCGGCCTGGCGGCCCCCGGGCCGGTCAACCTCGAGAAGGCCTTGCGCGCGAGCGACCGGCTCGGCGGCCACCTGGTCAGCGGCCATGTGGACGGCATCGGCACGGTCACGCACTTCGCGGCCGTCGGCGAGTCCTGGGAGCTGCGCATCGCGGCGCCGCGCGCGCTCGGCCGCTACCTCGCCTACAAGGGATCGATCACCGTGAACGGCGTCAGCCTCACGGTCAACCGGGTCACCGACGGCGAAGATGCCACCCAGATCAGCATCAACCTCATCCCGCACACGCTGCAGCACACGACCCTCGGCCTGCTGGCACCCGGATCGCGCGTCAACCTGGAGGTCGACCTGATCGCGCGCTACGTCGAGCGCATGCTGGGCGGGCAGTAAGCCGCATCGCCTCTGGCTGCGCGGGCGCCGAGCGAGAGGCGCCACCTACAATCGCGGCCATGGCCATTTCCCCTGTTCCCGAGCTGATTGCAGAGCTCGCTGCCGGCCGCATGGTGATCCTCGTCGACGAGGAGGACCGCGAGAACGAAGGTGACCTCGTGCTCGCGGCCGACCACGTGACGCCGGAGGCCGTCAACTTCATGGCGCGCTTCGGCCGCGGGCTGATCTGCCTGACGCTCACGCGCGAGCGCTGCGAGCGTCTCCAGCTGGCGCCGATGGCTGCGCGCAACGGCACGCAGCACGGCACCGCTTTCACCGTGTCGATCGAGGCCGCCCGCGGCGTGACCACCGGCATCTCGGCCGCCGACCGCGCGCGCACCGTGCAGGCCGCCGTCGCGCGCGATGCAAAGCCCAGCGACCTGGTCCAGCCGGGCCACATCTTTCCGCTGCAGGCCCAGGACGGCGGCGTGCTGATGCGCGCCGGGCACACCGAGGCCGGCTGCGACCTCGCGCTGATGGCCGGCCTGACGCCCGCCGCCGTGATCTGCGAGATCATGAAGGACGACGGCAGCATGGCGCGCCTGCCCGACCTGGAGGTGTTCGCGCGCGAACATGGCCTCAAGATCGGCACCATCGCCGACCTGATCGAGTACCGCAGCCGCAACGAGACGCTGATCACGCGCGTCGCCGAGCGTCCGCTGGTGACGCCTCACGGTTCGTTCGACTGCCACGCCTTCCGGGACCGCTCGGGCGGGCTGCACCTGGCCCTGTCCGTCGGTCGCTGGCAGGGCGACGACGAGGTGCTGGTGCGCGTGCACGAGCCGCTGTCGGTGCTGGACCTGCTGGATGCCGGCCGCTGCGGGCACTCGTGGCCGCTGCCCAAGGCCCTGGCCGCGCTGCGCGCCGCCGAGCGCGGCGTGGCGGTGCTGCTCAACTGCGGCGAGGCCGGCGATGGCCTGCTGCAGCAACTCACCGCCGACGGCAGCGCGACCTCGGCCGCCGGCAAGGCTTCGCGCGGCCCGATGATGGACCTGCGCACCTACGGCGTCGGCGCGCAGATCCTTCGCGAGCTCGGCGTGCACCGCATGAAGCTGCTCGGCAGCCCGCGCCGCATGCCCAGCATGGCCGGCTACGGGCTCGAGGTCACCGGCTTCGTCGCCGCCGAATGAACACCCCCTTCCAACGAGGTTGCGATGCAAGGCGCTGATCCCGGCACGACGATCTTCGGCAACACGGTGGCCGAGCTGGAAGGCGACAGCCTGCGCATCGGCATCGTGCAGGCGCGCTTCAACGCCGCCATCACCGACCGCATCGCCCAGGCCTGCCTGGCCGAGCTCGAGGAGCTGGGCGTGGCCGCCAAGTACATCGAGCACGTCTCGGTGCCCGGCGCGCTGGAAGTGCCGATCGCGCTGCAGGCCATGGCGCGGCGCCAGGACTTCGATGCGCTGGTGGCGATCGGCTGCGTGATCCGCGGTGAGACCTACCACTTCGAGCTGGTGGCCAACGAGAGCGGCGCCGGCGTGACCCGCGTCTCGCTCGACCACGAGACGCCGATCGCCAACGCCATCCTCACCGTCGACACCGAGGCCCAGGCCTGGGCGCGTGTCGAGGAGAAGGGTCGCGACGCCGCGCGCGTGGCGGTCGAGATGGCCAACCTGATGGAAGAGATCTCTTGACCGACGCCGATCCCTCCACCGCGCCGCAGGCCAGGCCGGCCGGGCGCAAGCCGGCGACCAAGTCCGCGCGCCGCCGCTCGCGCGAGTTCGCGCTGCAGGGCCTCTACCAATGGCTGATCGCCGGCAGCGAGGCCGCGGAGATCGACGCCCACGTGCGCGAGCTCGACGGCTTCAAGCAGGCCGACTCGGCCCACTTCGATGCGCTGCTGCACGGCTGCCTGGCCGAGGCCGCCGCGCTGGACGCGGTGCTGGCCCGACATGTCGACCGCAAGACCACCGAGCTGTCACCGATCGAGCATGGCGTGCTGATGATCGGGGCCTACGAGCTGAAGAACTGCATCGACATCCCCTACCGCGTGGCGATCAACGAGGCGGTCGAACTGGCCAAGAGCTTCGGCGGCACCGACGGCCACAAGTACGTCAACGGCGTGCTCGACAAGGCGGCGGCCGACCTGCGGCCGGTCGAGGTGGCGGCGCGACGCGGGCAGGCCTGAGGCGACCCGGCCCCGCGCTACTCGCAGACGCCGGTAGCGAGCACGTCCTTGGCCACGGTCGCGAAAGCGGCCTGCATGACCTCGAGCTCCACGTCCGGCCGGCTGCGTCCCGCCTCGGCCGGTTCGCTGAACTCCAAAGCGCGCAGCTTGCTCTGGATCCCGCCGGAGCGCGGCTGGGCTTCCACGTTGAGCTGGATCGAGTGGCGACGCAGGCTCCGCGGCGTGGTGGACAGCGACTGGCGCAGGCTGTCCTCGCAGAACTTGATGGCCGAGTTGGACTTGCGGAACAGGATGTTCGTCTTGCAACCCTGCAGACTGGCCTGCAACTCCGCGTACTTGGGATTCTCGACGTGGCTCTGCCCCCAGTCGATGACCTGGGCCCGGATGCTGCAGCGCGCCTGCGGGTCGCTGGCGGGGACGACCGGACGACGGGCCTTGTCGGTGAGCCAGGCCATGACGTAGGTGGTCCAGTTGGGATGACGCTGCCCCCGCCACATGACGCCGTCGAAGGCCACGGGCGCGTTGCCGGCGGCGCCGCGGAAGCGCTCGCCCACCAAGCGGTCGATGACGTCGAATCTCACCACCTCGACGCGATCGATGGCGGTGTCGACCAGCTTGACGATGCCCGCCGGCCGGTCGCCGAGGCGCACGAGACTGCCGCTGTCGGACTCGCGGATCTCCATCCGATCGACGCGGGCCAGGCTCAGCGTGCTCTCGGTGCCGCCGGCCCAGCGCAGCCCGATGATCGACTCACGGCCGTTCGGGTAGTGCCGCACGGCGTCGAGCTGGGTGCGGCTGTTCCAATTGGCCGAGGCCATCCAGCTCGTATCGGGCCAGCGCTGATTGCACGCGACCGCAAAGCCCGGCTGCAACGTGACCAGCGCGATGTCGTACTGCGGGTTCGAGTAGCTCACCTGACCGGACGCGCGCCCGCCGGTGCGATCGAGGACAACGATCTCGGTGCCATCGTCCCGTGCGACATGCCCCGCCGTCAGGACCATGCACACATCGCCGCGACGAAACGCCGTGCCGGCCCCGGCCGTCGCGCCCTGCCGCAGCTCGACGGGCTGCGCCCGAGCCGCCGACCATGCACAGACGAACAGCACAGCGCCCAGCACGAGTCTGCGCGCCGACTTGCGATCGATGTCCGCGTTCACAGCATCGCCTTTCATGAAGAGGCGCCTGGCCGGCGCTCAAGCCGATCGATCGCCGGCACCCGCCCGCGCGCCGAAGAGGGGCACGACGCACACGAGCGTGGCGAGCGTCGCCACCACCGACGCGAAGATCTGGACCCACGGCGTCGTGTAGAACTGCACCCAGTGCGTGACACCGACCTTTCGTTGCGCGGCGCCCTGCTCACGCACCCCGATGGCCGTGCCATTGACGATCAGCAGCACATCGAAGGCCGGTGCGCCAGCGGTGTCGCCCTCGCCGCGCGCCAGCTGGACGAAGCCCTGCACGTCCGAGTTCGAGCGCATCACACAGTCGGCCAGGACACCGGTCGACTCGTCCAGGCAGCCGTGCGTGTCGACCATGCTGGCGGGATCGAGTTCTTCCTGGTAGACCAGCCGCCGCTGGCCGGTGCTGCGGTCCGGCGTGCGGGCCTGCAACTGGCCGGACGTCAGCATGGGCATCGCCAGCGCGCTGCCGAGGCCGGCCCCGAACTGCAACTCGGCCCCGAGCAGGACGCGGCCCTTCACCAGCCAGGGCGGCACGGCGCGCTGCGCAGGGGCTGCGGCGGACTCATAGGCGTAGCCTTCGCTCGACAGCGGCAGCGCGGCCTGCTCGGTCGTCACGGTCACGAAGTCGGGCGCCGGCGGACAGCCGAGCGCGCTCGAGCGGTCGAAGGCCATGGTCCAACGGCCATCGCCGCGGGCGGTGACATGGGCACGCGCGCCGCCGAGCATGCGAACCGTGACGAACTTGGGCGGCGCCGTGGCGGGTCGGTCCCCGGCCGGCAGCGCCACGATGTGCCCTTCCGGCAGGTCCCAGGTGAGGCCCTTGCCGTCGCACGGAACCTCGACCACGAGCGCTTGCGTCCGGGCCCGCACCGAGAAGGTCGAATCGCCCGACAGACCGGAAGCGCCCCACAGGGCGAACAGGTAGGCACACAGGCCCACGATCGCCAGGCGTGCAAGCGCCGGCAGATGGTTCCACAGGCCCAAGAAGGTCGACAGCACGGCTCAGCTCGCAAAGGCGGGCTTCAAAGCCGCAACTCCACCACCTGCGATTCGGTCGAGAAGCCGTCGCGGCGCAGGAGCGTCGCGCGGCGCTGCCCGCCGTCCAGCACCTCCATCTGGTTCACCTCGATCTCGCAGATCGCATCGAACCGGATCACGGACACCTGGGTCACCTTGCGGCACTTGCGGGCTTCGGT
The DNA here is from genome assembly GCA_964616015.1 of uncultured Methylibium sp. Classification (GTDB taxonomy): domain Bacteria; phylum Pseudomonadota; class Gammaproteobacteria; order Burkholderiales; family Burkholderiaceae_C; genus Methylibium. The sequence goes on from CAZTTC010000026.1 coordinate 26,393, forward strand.
ACCGGGCCGGCCTCGGACCTGGACCTCGGCCCGCCGGCTGTTGACGTGCAGCCTGACGGTGCCCTGGCCGGCGGCCACGTCGGGGCGACCCCAGCTGGCCAGCAGCGGCCTCAGCGCCGTCGTTCCCTCGGCCGACACCAGGCGGACAGCGACCGCAAGCTCGTCGACGGGCACTTCGGAGGGACGCTGGCTCCGGCGATCCTCCGGCAACAGATTCAAGGTCACCCAGCCCGTCCCGGCGGAGCCCAGGAACAGCCCGGAGCCGTGAAAGCGCCCATCGGGCGTGTCGATCTCGACGCGCAGCTGGCCGCGCTGGACCGGTTCGGCCAGCAGCACGTTGAGCTGCCTGCCCGGTGCACCTCCGGCCAGGCTCACGCCGACGACCATCGCGCCGCTCACAGGGCGTTTCGGGTCCACCACCTCGCGGTAGCCGTGGCCGGGGACCTCGGTGAACTGTGCGCGTGCCGGCTGCGATGCGCACAGGGCGACCAGCGCAAGGCCGATCAGCCGACCCGACCACCGCCCCACGGATCGACCCGTCTGCAAGCCCATCGCGTCTCCCTCGCCCCGGTGCGCGGATCGTAGCGGTACACGCTGCAGCTTTCAACGCAGCGACAATCCGGCGACACGAACTGCGCACCGCCCGTGCCGCTCCCTTTGAAACTCGCCAGCCGCCTCGCATCGATCGAGCCCTTCTACGTCATGGAGTGCGCCAAGGCCGCGGCGCGCATCGGCGCCAGCCCGGCCTGCGATCCGGCGCGCGGCGGCGAGCCGATGATCTACCTCAACATCGGCGAGCCGGACTTCACCGCGCCGCCGCGGGTCCTGGAAGCCGCGCAGCGCTGCCTGACCGAGGGGCGCACGCAGTACACCCAGGCGACCGGCCTGCCGGCCTTGCGTGAGGCGCTGAGTCGCTGGTACGGCCAGCGCTTCGGCCTTGCCATCGCGCCCGAGCGCATCGTCGTCACCGCAGGCGCCTCGGCGGCGCTGCAGCTGGCCTGCGCCGCGCTGTTCGAGGCCGGCGACGAGGTGCTGATGCCGGATCCGAGCTACCCCTGCA
>CAZTTC010000027.1:0-27271 GCA_964616015.1 uncultured Methylibium sp.
ATATGTCCTCGCGCAAGATCTTGCCTGGATGAGTAGGTCTGCGGCGCTTGTCCCTCAATGACTCCATTAGTGGTAATCCTCCAAATTTACTTCGTAAGCATTGCCATCGCTAAAACTAAATGTGATCCGCCAGCTGCCCGATACCAATACACTCCAGGTGCCCTTTCGCTCGCCCTTCAGCTCATGCAATTTGTTACCGGCATAGTTCATGTCCTCCACGTCTTGAGCAAGTTCCAGGGCGTCCAATAAGCGCTTAGTGCGCTGCAAATGACTTTGGCTAAGCAATTTCCGGTCGCTGGCAACAAAGAATTGCTTCAAACCTTTGTGCCGGAAGCTCTTAATCATTTTCAATGAGCCGGATCCGCGGCGGCCGCTCGATGGCGCCACCGGCCGGCCGGTGCGGCGTGTCTCGGCGACGCGCTGGATCGCGATCGTGTTCTTCGGCATCGCGCTCGCCTTCGCGGGCGTCGCCAGCCTGAAGGGCGATGTGTTCTTCTTCCGGCTCGCGACCGAGGCGCTGATCTTCGGCGGACTGGCGCTGTCGGTCGACCTGCTGCTGGGCCGCACCGGCCTGCTGCCGCTGGGCCAGGCGCTGTTCTTCGGCTTCGGCGCCTACGTGTCGGCCCTGGTGCTGAAGAACGGCCCGCCCTCCTTCTGGCTGGCGCTCACGGTGGTGCTGGCCACGGGCACCGTCGTGGGCCTGGTCGGCGGGCTGATTGCGATCCGCGCCAAGGGCGTGTACTTCGCGCTGATCAGCTTCGGCCTCGCGCAGGTGGTGTCGAAGGTGGTGTTCAACACGCGCGGGCTCGGCGCCTCCGACGGCATCATCGGCGTGCCGGTGCCGCAGATCTCGTTCGCGCTGTTCACCGTCGACGCGGGCCACGCCGGCGCCTTCTTCCTGCTGGTGCTGGGTTTCATCGCGCTGGTCTACGCGGGCCTCGCCTACCTGATGGACACGCCCTTCGGCCGCCAGCTCGACGCCATCCGCACCAACGAGCACCGCGTGCCCTTCCTCGGCACCGACCCCTGGCGCTACAAGCTTGCGGCCTTCGTCATCGCCGCCGACATCGCGGCGCTGTCGGGCGCGCTCTACCCCATGCTGCGCGGCTTCGTGTCGCCCGAGCTGATGTTCTTCCAGGTCTCGGGCAACGCCATCATCAACGTCATCGTCGGCGGCACCGGCACGCTGATCGGGCCGCTGTACGGCTCGGCGATCCTGACGATGCTGAAGTCGGTGGTCGGCACCTACACCGCCCACCACCAGATCGTCATCGGCGCGCTGTTCATGGTGTCGGTGATCTTCTTCCCCAAGGGCCTGATCGGCTACCTGGCGCCGGCGCTGCAGCGCTGGAGCGGGGATCGCGGAGCGCCACGATGAGCGGCAGCGGCATCCTCTCGGTGCGGGGCCTGACGGTGCGCTTCGGCTCGCTGGTGGCCGTCAACGACGTGAGCTTCGAGGCGCAGCGCGGCCACATCACCGCGGTGATCGGCCCCAACGGCGCCGGCAAGAGCAGCCTGTTCAACCTGATCAGCGGCGCGATCCGGCCCAGCGCCGGTCGCGTGAGCTTCGAGGGCCGCGACGTCACCGGCGCCCGGCCCGACCGCATGCTGGCGCACGGCCTGGCGCGCTCCTTCCAGATCACCAACCTGTTCTTCGAGCTGCCGGTGCGCGAGAACCTGCGCCTGGCGGCCCAGTTCCTGTGCCGCGGCCGCGGGCTGCTGCGGCCCGTGGCCTCCAGCCGCGCGGCGCTGCAGCAGGTCGAGGCGCTGATCGAGCGCTTCCGCCTCCACGCCCAGGCCGACGAGTTGGCCGGCTACCTGTCGCACGGCGAGCAGCGCCGCCTCGAGATCGCCGTCGCGCTGGCGGCGAACCCGCGCATGCTGCTGCTCGACGAGCCGACCCAGGGCATGAGCCACGCCGACACCCAGGAGACCGAGGCGATGATCCGCGGCCTGGCCGGCGAGCAGCTCAGCATCCTGCTGGTCGAGCACGACGTCGACCTCGTGATGAACCTGTCCGACCACGTGGTCGTGATGCACCAGGGCGCCAAGCTGGCCGAGGGAGCGCCGCGCCAGGTGCGCGCCGACCCGCTGGTCCAGGCGGCCTACTTCGGCGATGCGGACCATGCTTGAACTCGACCACGTCCACACCCACTACGGCCTCAGCCACGTGCTGCAGGGTGTGAGCCTGAAGGTCGGCCCCGGCGAGGTGGTCGGCCTGTTCGGCCGCAACGGCGTCGGCAAGACCACGGTCATGAAGACCATCGCCGGCTGGCTGCCGCCGAGCGGCGGGCGCATCCGCTTCGACGGCCGCGACATCGGCGGCAGCGCCTCGGACGCGATCTGCCGGCTGGGCGTCGGCTTCGTGCCCGAGGACCGGCGCATCTTCCCCGGCCTGACGGTCGAGGAGAACCTGCAGCTCGGCTTCATGCAGGTGCCGCGCCGCGCCGGCGCCGCATCGAGGCGCAAGCTCGACGAGACCTACCAGCGCTTTCCGCGCCTGGCCGAACGCCGTCGCCAGGCCGGCACCACGCTGTCCGGCGGCGAGCAGCAGATGCTCGCGATGGCGCGCGTGCTGGTCGGCGAACCCAGGCTGCTGCTGATCGACGAGCCCACCGAAGGCCTGGCCCCGAAGATCGTCGACGAGATCTTCGACATCATGCAAGGCCTGGCGCGCGAGGGCACGCCCATCGTGCTGGTCGAGCAGAACGTCAAGCGCGCCCTCGCGCTGACGACGCGCTTCTACGCGCTGGAGCGCGGGCAGGTGCTGCTGGAGGGCAGCGCGACGAACGTGGCACACCGCCAGGCCTTGCTCGAGGCGATCGCGGTGTAGCGGCGCGGCGCGCCCGCGGGCGTCAACAGGGCCTAGCGCGCCGCCAGCGCGATCGCGAACGCCGTGGCCGCCAGCAGGGACGCCAGCATCCTCACGTGGTTCCACGCCGTCCAGGTGCGCCGGTAGTCGGCCCACAGCGCGTCGGCGCCGCGGCTGCCCGGCCAGACGCGCGCCAGCGCCTCGTTGCGCGGCACGTTGCAGGCCATCGTCACGCCCAGGCAGCCGACCAGGTAGAGCACGCCGCCCGCGGCCAGCCAGGCGGCGCGGGGCGAGCCCCAGTGCATCCAGGCCAGCACCAGCGCCAGCAGGCTCAGCAGCGCGGTGCCGAGGAACACGCCCAGGAAGCACGGGTTCAGCACCACGACATTGACCGACTGCATCGCGCCGATCCCCTGCAGGGCCGGCAGCCGCGAGAAGGCCTTCATCACGAAGGCCGAGAACGCGAAGAACACGCCGGCCACGAGGCCGCTGCCGAGCGCGGCCGCCAGCGTGAGGGCGAAGGTCCAGGCAGGGTCGAGGCTCAAGGAAGGTCGGGGTTCAGCGCAGGTCGCAGACGAAACGCAGTTCGCCGTAGCTATGGTAGCTGTCGTCGCGCGCCTGGCCGGGGACGGTGAACTCCGGCGTGCGGCGCTTGACGCGGTACTCGAGCCGGAACGATCGCGACATCTGCAGCGAGAAACCCAGTGTGGTCATCAGCGCCGAGCGCTTCAGCTCGATCTGCGGCTGCGGCTGGCCGTAGGTGCGGCCGGTGATGAAGTGGTTGTAGGCCACGGCCGACCACTGCGCCTGCAGGAACAGCGTCAGCCGCGACCCGAACAGGAAGGCGATGGGGCTCGGGTCGCGGTGGCTGAAGTCGGCCGCGAGGTAGTCGCCCTCGTCGGGCGCGCCGAACACGCGGTCGCGCTCGCCGGCCACCAGCGTCACGCCGGCGGCGCCCAGCGTCTTGACCGTGCCCAGCGTGCCGCGCACATGGCCGTCGATCCCGGCCCAGCGCGGCAGCAGCGGCAGATCGGCGTCGTTCCAGCGGTGGGTCAGCATGTAGGAGGCCTGCAGGCCCAGGCGCGGCCGCAGCTGGTTGCGCCAGCCGGCCGGGTCGTCGTCGCGGATGAGCTTGTGGAGGCCGCGCTGCACCTGCTCGGCCATCGAAGCGGGGCCGACGACACCGAGCTTGAACTCGACGCTGCGGTGCCGCGGACCGTCGAACAGCGACAGGCCCGTGCCGGCAAACAGCCAGCCGCCCCAGGGCCGGTCGAAGACCTGCGGGTCGCTGCGCTCGATGTCGGACGGCGTGTAGATGTTCTGCCCGAAGAAGAGCGCCGTCGTCGGCCCCTCGGTGTCGGCCAGCAGGCCGAACTGGCGGCGTCCCAGTTCCAGCGCCGCGGCCAGCAAGGCGGGCGGCCTGTCGCGCTGGTAGCTGCGGGCGTAGAGCAGGCCGTTGGTGTACCAGCGGTCGGTGTGGACCTTGGTGCGGCCGAGGTAGTCGTTCTCGATCGCGAAGAAGCTGCCCTGGAGCGCTGATTCGGGGGCCGACCCGACCGCGGCCCGCGGCGCCGACGATGGCGCGGGCGCCGGCTCGGCGGCCATCGACGCCGGCAACAGCGCGCTCAGCAGCGCCAGGCTCGCGGCGAGCCGCGCGTTCTTGCGTGCATCCATGGCGACACCCCCTTCCTTGCGCAAGGAGTGTCGGCCGCGCGGCGGGCGCGCGGCATCCTCAGGACTGGGGAGGCGCGTCGCGCCCGGCGTGCCGGATCAGGCCTTGATCAGGCCGCTGTGGGCCGCATGCGCGGCAGCACCGCGCGCGTTGTAGACCGGCGCCTCGCGCGGGATCAGCACGTCGAGCGCGCGGTCGAGCGCCGCGGTGGCGCGCGCCAGCGTGTCGCGCTGCGCCGCCACCTGGCTGCTGGCCTGCGCCAGGCGCTGCCGCAGGGCCGGAGGCACCGGGCCGTGGTAACGCTTGAAGTGGTCCAGCGCCGCGCCGAGCGCACGCTGCAGGTCGGCGGCCGCAGCATCGACACCGCGGCTGTCGCGCGACAGCAGGGCCTGGGCCAGACCGGCGAGCCGCTGCTCGACCTCGGTCATCGCGGGTTCGAGGCGGTCGTCCGACGGAGTCGGCGCAGTCAGGGGAAGCAGGACCATGAAGGCGTCTCGGGGCCGCCGGCGCGTCAGCGCTTCGCGGCGTTCAGCAGTTCCTGGGCGTTGGCGATCAGCTTGTCGGCGATCGCCTCGGGGTTGACCTTGAAGCTGCCGTCGGCGATGGCCTGCCGGATGCGCTCGACCTTGGCCGCATCGAACTCGGCGCCGCTGCCTTGGGCCAGCAGGCCGGCGGCGGCGCTCGACAGCTTGACGCTGCTGCCGCCGTCGGCCGACTGCGCGCTCTGGGCCTGAGCGGCGACGGCGCCGGTCTCGGCGCTGGTGCGTGCCAGCAGGGCGGCGTCCGCCGCGGGGCTCGAGGTGTGACCGATCTTCATGACGGGCTCCTGCAGTCCGGGGCAAGAGGCTCCGGACGTTCCAATATGTCAGCGGTATCGACAGGCCGTGGGCGAACTTGAGCGCCTTTTGTGTAACAGGCGGGTGCGTTCACAGCTTGAGCTCCACGCGCCGTTCCGAAACCGCCACGCCGGTGACGATGCGGCCGCTGTCGGTGCGCACGCGCACCGTGCTGCCTTCCAGGCCGGCCGTCAGGGCCTGGCCCTCGCCGTGGACCGCGAAGCCGGGGCCCACGGCCACGAGCTTCACCGTCTCGCCGGCGGCAAACCACTGGCGGGCGCGCAGCTGGCCCTGGCGCAGGCTCTCGCCGGCGCCGAGGGTGCGGGTCAGGCTGCGGCCGATCGCGTCGTCGGCATCGACGATCGCCGCCGCGCCGTCGGCCGCCAGGTCGACCTCGGCAAGCTTCAGGTCGGTCGCGGCCAGCACGCTGCCGGCCGGCAGCACCGTGGCGGCGACCAGCGCGCGGCCGTAGACCTTGACGGTGATCGGCAGGTAGACGTTCCAGCGCGTCGTGCCCTGCAGGCAACGCAGGCCGACGCGCGTCTTGCCCCAGGGCTTGAAGCCGGCGGGCAGGTAGCTCTCGACCTGCTGGCAGGGCGCGAGCCTGAGCCGCGGGTCCAGCGAGCCGGCCTCGACCTCGACGCGCAGGCCGGCGGCCGGCCGGGCGCTCTGCAGCGCCAGGTTCACGGCGTCGAGCGTGAGCGGATCGCGCGCGCCCTCGGCATGCGCCGCGCCGGCCAGGCAGGCCAGCGCGAGCAGCGCAAGACGAACGGATGGCGACTTCATGATGAGGAGCCACTGTAAAGAGCCGACCGCACCCCGGCCGCGGGAATTGACCGCGGAAGGGCCTGCTATTCCCGCTAATGTTCCCGGGGTCCGGGTCCAAGAATGCCAGCCATCGCCACCAAAGCGTGGCCATCGTCACGGCACAGCATGTTGGACCGACTCACGAATGCGCTGAACTTCCAGACCCAGGCCCTGGTCCTGCGGTCGGAGCGTCAGCGGCTGATCGCCAGCAACATCGCCAACGCCGACACGCCGGGCTACGTGGCCCGCGACATGGACTTCGCCAGCGCGCTGAAGGAAGCCACCGGCCAGAGCACGCCCTCCAATGCGCTATCGGCCCCCCAGGCCGGGCACTTGAGCCCGGCCGCCGGCGCGCGCAGCGAGGCCGGCCTGAAGTACGCGACGCCTAGCCAGACCAACCTCGACCGCAACACCGTCGACATGGACCGCGAGCGCGCGGCCTTCGCCGACAACGCGGTGCACTACGAGGCCACACTGCGCTTCATCAACGGCAGCGTGCGCACGATGCTCAGCGCCATCACCGGGCAGTAAGGAGAGCGGCCATGTCGATGCTCAACATCTTCCGGGTCAGCGGCAGCGCGGTCAGCGCGCAGAGCCAGCGGCTCAACGTCGTCGCCTCCAACCTGGCCAACGCCGACACCGTGGCCGGCCCCGACGGCCAGGCCTACAAGGCGCGCCAGGTGGTGTTCCAGACCCTGCCCTTCAACGCGCCGGGCGAGGCGCCGGGCAGCGCCGCCGGCGTGCAGGTCACCCAGGTCACCGAGGACCAGGCCGCCGGCCGCCGCGTGCTCGACCCCAAGCATCCGCAGGCCGACGCCGACGGCTACGTGACCTACAGCAACGTCAACGCGGTCGAGGAGATGGTCAACATGATCTCGGCCTCGCGGTCCTACCAGAACAACATCGAGGTGATGAACACCGCGAAGAGCCTGCTGCTGAAGACGCTGCAGATGGGCCAGTGACGCCCCGTCCTGAACCGAGAACCCCATGGCCACTTCTTCCGTGAATCAACTCTCGTCCGGCACGCTGGACGCGCTGAACGGCGTCACCGCCACCAAGAAGGACGACGGCTCCGAGCGCTTCCTCAAGCTGCTGGTCACGCAGATGAAGAACCAGGACCCCTTGAACCCGATGGACAACGCCCAGGTCACGAGCCAGATCGCGCAGATCAACACCGTGACCGGCATCGACAAGCTCAACGACACCGTCAAGGCGCTGTCCAGCCAGATGCTGTCCTCGCAGGCCCTGCAGGGCGCGGCCCTGGTCGGCCGCACCGTGCTGATGGAAGGCAACCGGCTGAACTTCGACACGACCGGCAAAGCCGCCGGCGGCTTCGAGTTGAGCAGCGCGGCCGACAGCGTCAAGGTCGAGATCCTGTCGCCGGCCGGTCGCGTGCTGGACACGGTCGACGTCGGTGCCTCGTCGAGCGGCCGCAGCGGCTTCGAGTGGCAGGCCCCTGCCGGCACCAGCACCGACGGCATCAGCTTCCGCGTGGTCGCCCGGTCGGGCAGCACGGCCCTGACGGCGACGCCGCTCACCACCGACCTGGTCAAGGCCGTCGCCACCGGCGGCGACACCCTGACCCTCGAGCTGCTCTACGGCGGCTCGGTCCCCTACACGCAGATCAAGGCGTTCTCCTGACCGCCGCCACCCAGAGGAAAACCCCATGAGCTTCCAGCAAGGTCTGTCCGGTCTGAACGCGGCGAGCAAGAACCTCGAGATCATCGGCAACAACGTCGCCAACGCCGCCACCTACGGCGCCAAGAGCTCGCGCGCCGAGTTCGCCGACGTGTACGCGAACGCGCTCAACGGCTCCGGCACCAACACGGTCGGCATCGGCGTCAACCTCGCCGCGGTGGCCCAGCAGTTCACCCAGGGCAACATCTCGACCACCGACAACCCGATGGACCTGTCCATCAACGGCAGCGGCTTCTTCCAGGTGAGCGACGGCCGCAACCCGACGATGTACACCCGCAACGGCCAGTTCAAGATCGACCGCGACGGCTTCATCGTCAACAACCAGCGCCAGCAGCTGCTGGGCTACCCGGCCGACTCGCAGGGCACCATCGTCCCCGGCCAGGCGCAGGCGATCCAGCTGCCGACCGCCGGCATCAACCCGCGCGCCACCGACGAGATCGCCATCGAGATGAACCTCGACGTGCGCTCGGCCGTCACGCTGCCCGCCGCACCGGCCGCGCGCATCGACCTGACCGACCCGACGACCTACAACAACGCGACCTCGGTCACCGTCTACGACGCGACCGGCCAGGACGTCGCGCTGACCTACTACTTCCAGAAGACCGCGGCCGACACCTGGGACGTCTACGTCACCGCCAACGGCACGCCAGTCAGCGTCGACGGCGCGGGCGTGCCGACGCCGACGACGACGCTGCAGTTCGCGACCAACGGCAGCGCGCCGCTGTCGCCGGCCGGCCCGGTCACGCTCAACATCCCGTCCACCACGGGCACGAGCGGCGGCAGCACGCTGCCGATCGCCGGCATCCAGCTCGACCTGACCAACGCCACGCAGTACGGCGCCGGCTTCGGCGTGACCGACCTGACCCAGACCGGCTACGCGCCCGGCCAGCTGTCGGGCATCTCGATCGAGGGCAACGGCATCATCATGGCCCGCTACAGCAACGGCCAGTCGCGGCCCGCGGGCCAGATCGAGCTGGCCAACTTCCGCAACCCGCAGGGCCTGCAGCCGCTGGGCGGCAACGCCTGGGCGCGCACCTTCACCTCGGGCGATCCGGTCGTCGGCGCGGCCGGCGACGGCAACTTCGGCTCGCTGCAAGCGGGTGCGCTGGAGGAAAGCAACATCGACCTGACCGGCGAGCTGGTGAACATGATCACCGCGCAGCGCACCTACCAGGCCAACGCGCAGACCATCAAGACGCAGGACCAGGTCCTGCAGACGCTGGTCAATCTGCGCTGACCCCATGAAGAAGGTCCGCCTCCAGCGCTTCGCCGCCGCGCGCCGGCTGGCCGGGCGCTGCGCGGCCGCCTTCCTGCAGATCCGCCGGCGCGCGCGCCAGCCGGCGCTGCCGCGGGCTTTGGCTGCCCCCGTGCACTAGGAGTCCGCCATGGATCGCATGATCTACCTGTCGATGTCCGGCGCGAAGGCGACCATGCAGCGCCAGGACGTGCTGGCCAACAACCTGGCCAATGCCTCGACCACCGGTTTTCGCGCCGAGCTGCAGGCCTTTCGCGCCGTGCCGGTGCGCGGCGACGGCGCGTCGACGCGCGCCTACGCGCTCGAGACCACCACCGGCTACGACCCCAGCGCCGGCCCCGTCAGCGCCACCGGCCGGCCGCTCGACGTCGCGATGAGCGGCAACGCCTGGCTGGCCGTGCAGGGCCTGGACGGCACCGAGGCCTACACCCGCATGGGCTCGCTGCAGACCAACGCGGAGGGCCAGCTCATGACCAGCGGCGGCAGCACCGTGCTGGGCGACGGCGGCCCGATCACGATCCCGGCGAACACCACGCCCAGCATCGCGCCCGACGGCACGGTCAGCGTGCGCCAGGCCAATGGCAGCATCACGCCGGTCGGCCGGCTCAAGATGGTCACGCCCGAGGCGCCGCTGCAGCGCGGCGACGACGGGCTGTTCCGCGCCGCCGCCGGCGACCTGCCGGCCGATCCCGCTGCGCGGCTGCAGGACGGCGCCCTCGAGGGCAGCAACGTCAACCCGATCGAGAACATGGTGGCGATGATCGCCGCCGCGCGCCAGTTCGAGGCCCAGATGAAGATGCTGCAGACGGCAGAGTCCGACGAGAAGGCCGCCGCCTCGCTGCTGTCGCTGAACGGCTGAGGCCGCACAGCGCCCCCTCCCCCGCGGCGACGCGGGGCAGCTAGCCGCGCCGCAGCGTCACGACGAAGCGGCTGCCGCGGCCGGGCTCGGAGTCGATGGCGATCGTCCCGCCGAGCGTGGTGACGATGCGCTTGCAGATCGCCAGACCCAGACCGGTGCCGTCGAACTTGCGGCGCGCGTGCAGGCGCTTGAAGGGCTCGAACAGCCTGGCCTGGTCCTCGGCCGCGATGCCGATGCCGTTGTCGGCCACGGTCACGATGACGCGGTCGCCTTCCTCGCGGGCCGAGACCTGGACGTCGGGCGTGCGCTCCGGCGGCACGAACTTGAGCGCGTTCGACACCAGGTTCTGGCACAGCAGGGCCAGCAGGCTCGGGTGGCCCATCACCGCGGGCAGCAGCCCGACGACGACCCGCGCCTGGCGCTGCTCGATGCTGGCCGCCAGGGCCGCCACGACCTGATCGAACAGCGGCCCCAGCGGCACCGCCTCGAGCGCGGGCCGCGACGCGTGGCGGTCGAGCCGCACGAACTGCAGCAGGTCGTCGAGCATGGTGCGCAAGCGTCGCGCCCCCTCCTGGATCAGTCCGAAGTAGCGCTGCGCCGGCGCCGGGAGCGCCGGCCGGTGGTCCTGTTCGATGAGCGCCGTGAACTGCATGATGGTGTTGAGCGGCTCGCGCAGATCGTGCGCCGAGATCCGCGCGAACTGCTCGAGGCCTTCGTTGGCCGTGCGCAGCTCGGCAACCGTGCCTTCGAGCGCTTCCTGTGCCTGGACCAGGTCGGTGACGTCGTGCGCGGTGAAGACCACGCCGATGCGCTGGCCGTTCGCGTCGCGCGCCGGCTGGTAGGCGATGTCGAAGCTGCGTGCGCCCAGGATCGGCAGGGTCTGCCGCACGCGCCCGCGCACCTCCTCGCCGCGCAGGGCCTGTTCGATGCGCCCGGCCATGCCGGGCGATCGCTGGTCGGCCGGCAGCAGGTCCAGCGGCGAGCGGCCGATGACCTCCTGGCCGTCGCGCTGCCAGGAGACCTCCCAGGCGCGGTTGACGACCTGGACCTTGCCCTCCAGGTCGAAGTACAGCATCAGGTCCGTGGTCGCCGAGGTCAACGCCGACAGCGTCAGCCTCGCCCTGCGCTGCTGCTCGTTGACCACGGCCAGCAGCTGCGGCGGCAGCACCGCCGCCAGCACCGGCACGTAGACCAGCAAGTGCTGCCAGACGCTGCTGGTCCCGGTGGGCAGGTACAGCCCGACCGCGAGGGCGACGGTCACCGTCAGTCCGAGGAGTCCGCACAGCAGGAAGGCGGCCAGCGGCGGCAGCAGCAGCGCAGCCGCGATGACCGGCAGGATCGAGTACACGAAGGGCGAATGCAGGCCCGCGAAGGCGACCAGCGTGATTCCCACGGTCACCAGGCTGAACGCCAGCACCTGCAGGGTGGCGAGCTCGGTCCACGCGCTGCGCCAGCCCTGCTGGCGGATCAGCAGCATCACGGGCAGCACCAGCATCGCACCGAGCGCCGAGCCGACGTACCAGTCCGGCCAGACGCGCCAGAACTGGCCGAAGCCCTGCTGGTGCAGGACGGCCGCGCCCAAGGTCGCGCCGAGCAGCTGCGGCAGCAGCGCCCCGCAGACCATGAGCTTGAGGAAGCGCGCCGGCGCCTCGCTGAACCGTGGCGCCAGTGCCCAATGCCGGATCAGCCAGTAGCCGACGCCCACTTCCAGGACGTTGGCAACCGCGAACTGCAAGGCCAGACCCGGTGGGTCGCCGAACAGCAGGTTCGCGGCCAGGTTGCCGACGACGACGGCCAGCAGCAGCCCCCAACAGCGTTCCCGCGGCGCGCTGACCAGGAAGGCCGTGCCCATCGCGTTGGCCAGCCACACCGTCGCCACCGAGCCCGGCTGGCGGGCCAGGTCGATCGCCAGCAGGGCCAGCAGCGCGTAGCCGACGGCGAGCAGCGCCGCTTCGCGTGCCGGTCCGCCGCGCTGGAACGCCGCCGCGCTCATGCGGGCGGCGCCGCAGCGCGTCGCCGCCGGCGCACCGATCGCCACACGGCGGCCGCGCCCACGAGCCCGGCCACACCGACCAGTCCGGCGCCGATGCCCAGGCCGAGCCGCGCCGTCGGGGTCGTCAACTGCAGCGCGTAAGGGCCCAGCCAGCGCTCGACGACGGCGTTGCGCTGCGCCGCCGGCACCTGCTGCAAGCCGGCGTCGAGCACCTCGACCAGCATCGGCAGGTCCTTGCGGACCGCAAAGCTGAGCGCGTAGTCGAAGCCCACGCCTTCGACCACCACCAGGGGCGGCAGGCTTCGCGTCTGCGTCACGAAGGCCAGGCTCGCCACGTCCAGCACCACCGCCTCGAAGCGCCCGTCGACGACGCCGGCCACGCCTTCGGAGTCGCCCGGCACCGCGACCCAGTCGACCTTGGGGTGGCGGCGGCGCACGTGCGCCTCGACCGCATAGCCCTCGCCGACGGCGACCCGCCGGCCATCCAGCGCGGCCAGCGTCGGGCGCGCGCCGTCCGGCAGCGTCGCCAGCACCGCCGGGATCTCGACATAGGGCCGCGTGAACGACAGGTAGGCGCCGCGCTCGGGCGTCGGCCGCAGCGAGGACGTGAAGTCGATCTCGCTGCGACGCAGGCCGTCCAGGATGCGGGCCAGGGGCTGCGGCGAAAGCGGCCTCACGCTCAGGCCGGTGGCCGCCACGATCAGCCCGAGCATGTCGATCGACAGGCCCTGCACCTGGCCGTTGGGGCCGGCGTAGACGAAGGGGCCGTAGTCCGCCTCGGGCGCGAAGCGCAGCGCCCCGGCCTCGGCGATCCAGCGGCGCTGCGCGTCGCCGATGGCCGACGCCGGCCCGGCCAGCCCACCGATCGGGCCCAGCAGGACGAGCCGGCGCGGCAGCATGGCTTCAGCCCGGCGGGCGCAGCAGATCGCCCAGCCCCAGGGCCTGCACCACGGAGATGGGCTTGGTGACGAAGCCCTTGACCGACCGGAAGGCGAGCGCCCGCTCGCGGTCTCTGGGGTCCGGCGACGAGGTCAGCATGACCACGATGGCGCGCGCCGCCGCACCGAAGCGCGACTCGTAGGCCTGGAGGAACTCGAACCCGTTCATGCGGGGCATGTTGATGTCGAGCAGCACACCGTCGACCTCGACGCCGTCGAGGCCGGACAAGTAGTCGAGCGCGTCGATCGCGGCATCGAAGCTGACGATCGCGGCCGCGATGCCTGCCCGTTCCAGCACGATCCCGCTGTAGACCAGATCCGCCTCGTTGTCGTCGACGAGGACTAATTTCTTCAGCATCTACGGCTCCATGACGAACGCCTTGCCCGTTCGTCCCCTCCGACGGCCCCCCTAGTTTGCCGGCGAGTCTACGTGACGACCGTCCTCGCGCCGGAGCAACGCCAGGCTGTCAAAAACCTGACGAAAGACCTCGGGAGCACGGCGTGCCGCGGGTCGCGCCGGCCGCCTGCGCTCACGCCGCGGCGGGCGTCGGGCGCGGCATCAGCAGCCTGAAGTGCACCGTCGGCAGTGACACCGACACCGACACCGACACCGACACCGACACCGAGGACGGTAGCGGGGGCGGCGCCGGCGGCTCGCGGCGCATCGACGCTAGGCCGCCGGCCGCTGCACGATCTGCAGCTCGTTGCCCTCGGGGTCGCGCAGGGTCGCCAGCGTGCCGCCCCAGGACTGCCGCTGCGGCAGTCCGCGGAAGGACACGCCCCGGGCCGTCAGCGTGCGGTGGCTGGCGTGCACGTCGTCCACCCGGAAGGACAGGCCGGTGTAGCGGCCCACCCGGGCCTGTTCGTCGGCCGGCGCGTCGGCGGGGACGGCCTCGACCACCAGCTCGCAGTTGCCGGCGTCGAACACGAGGTGCCCCTGCGCCGCGCCGTCGGCCCGCAGCCGCAGGCCCAGCACCTGGCCGTAGAAGGCCTTGGCGCGGTGGATGTCGCGCACGAAGACGCGCGCGGTGTTGAGGTTCATGCCGCCCCCTTTCGGTCGGCCGGGATGGCCCAGCGCTCGCCGATCTCGAGGTCGCGCGGCGAGTCGCCTTCCTGGACGACGCCGCAGGACGCCGCCCGCGCGATCGACGCCAGCTTGCCCGGCTCGATGTGGGCCGCCAGGCGGTGCCGCCTGCGCATGCCGGAGGCATGCTGCAGCACCGCACGCCGGCCCTCGCGCATCAGCCGCTCGTGCCTGTGGCCGGCCACGGCGCCGCCGGGCCTGTCAACGCGATCGGAGGGCACGCCTGACCCGGGCAGCAAGGGGCATCAAGGCGCAAAGCGCAGCCGGGGTCATCGCTGTCCCGGGATCATCCGGAGGGGGGCCCGGGCCGCGCAGGCCGCAGGGCGCGGCCGAGTCGCAGCAGCAGCCAGCCGACCAGGGAGACGGTGGCCGTGAACATCAGGGCCATGATCAGCTCCCGGCCCGCTTCGCGGCCCGAGGTGCCGACGAAGCCGAGCAGGTAGACGCCGGTGAACGGCAGGCCCACGGACAGCCCGCCGGCGATCAACAGGGCACCGGCGATCTTGAGGAACAAACCAATGAGGCGCATGGGCGTCGGCTCCAGGGCGTCGGGGCGCTACAGGATCTTGATCCCGGACGGGACCGCCCGCCCGCTGCAGCGCGGGTCGCTGGCCAGGAAGCGGGGCATCACGGCTCACCCGCCCAGTAGTCGAGGCCCGGCCCCTTGCGATCGATCACGTCGAAGCGCCGGGGGCTGTCGAGGCTGGCCTCGGCCAGGTACTTGCCCGAGTCCGGGTACTCGCAGATCTCCGGCGTCTCCATCGTGCTGATGGACAGGTACTTCAGCGGCGCCTCCGAGGTGTTGATGATCTGGTGCGGATGGTCGGGGCCGGCCGGGATGAACACGACGTCGCCCGCCTTGAGCGGCAGCATCTCGCCGGCGACCCGCAGCGTGCCGCGGCCCTCGATCACGATGAACATCTCCTCCTGCGCGTGATGCAGGTGGTACGGGCAGCCGCGCTTGCCGGGCTCCAGGATGTCGATCGACGCGCCCAGCTTGCGGGCGGCCGTGCCCCGCGCGAGGCGCGCCGCGCGGGCGTCGTAGTGCGGCTCGCGCACGGTGCGCTCCAGCGGTACCTCGTTGAAGTTGCGGATGAGGGCCGCAGCCAGGGCGGTGCTTCGTTCGCTCATGAGGCAGCTCCAGGGAACGGCGGGTCCAGGGGATCGAGGGCCGCGAACCGCGGCTGGCGCCGGCCGTCCACGTCGACGTCCTCGAAGAACATCGCGTGCGGCCGCACCCACAGGCCGCTGTCATCGTACAGCGGGCGGTACAGGACCAGCGCTTGCAGCGTCTCGCTGTGCCGGGCGACGCCGACGAGCTCGTACTCGCCGCCCTTGTAGTGGCGGTAGCGGCCCAGCCGCGGGGCGGGGAGCGGTGGCAGGTCCTTCATCGGGTCGGGCCAGGGTAGCGCATCATCACATCGGATCCTTGTCGAACACCGTCACGCCGGCCGGCAGCTGCACCCAGGGATGGCGGCGGCAGTCGTAGACCGAGTCCTGCGGCGGCGGGAAGGCCGGGTCCGCGAAGCCTCCCACGGCCACCGCCACACCCAGGGCCTCGCGTCCCTCTTCGGTGTGGAAGAGGTTCGTCCCGCAGACCGGGCAGAAGCGGAACCTGAACTTCGCGCCCTGGTCACCGGCACGCACGTACTCCGTGGCCTGCCCGTGGACCCGGTACGGCGCCGCAAAGGCCGCCAGCGCGGCGAACACGCTGCCGGTGCGTCGCTGGCAGGCCAGGCAATGGCACACGCCCACGCCTTGCGGATCGCCATCGACCTCGATGCGCAGCTGGCCGCAGCCGCAGGACGCGGATCTCGTGCTCATCGTCACCTCCTCATCGGTCAACCCAGCCGCGCCCTGGCCGCACCCAGCAGCACGCGCGAGTACAGCTGGTGAAACCCGAGCAGCGCGCGGAACACCCAGCCCATGCGGGTCCAGCCCGCGCGTCGGCTGCGCACGGGAACGACCGCCGAGCCGAAGTACAGACGCGTCCCGGGCGATGCGGCACTGCCGGCCGCGGCCACCATCAGCCAGGACTTCGTGCGGCCGGTGAAGTCCGCCAGCAGCAGCTGATCTGCCGCGCGCGCCTCGACGGACCACGCCGCGAAGCTGTCGCGCGTGCCGTCCGCCAGCTGGCGCGCCTGGGCGTCCGTCGAAGGGCGCGACGCGAACCACCGGAGGATCCAGCGCTCCAGCTTGAACACCCAGGTCGTGTAGAAGGCCTCGACGAAGGCGGCGTGCGACACACGGCCCGCGACGTCGACGGCGTAGCAGTCGGCATGGCCCCCCGCGCCGGCGTGGCGCTGCAGCAAGGCATCGGCCGGCAGGTCGCAGCGACGGATGGGGGACATGCGTTGCAGACGTGAAGCCGAAGCCGCCTTCGCCGTCACCGGCTTGGCGGAAAACGGCTGAGGTGCTCGTGGACGATCCGAAAGCCCTCTGCCCCGCGCACCAGCACCCGGCTGCCGCGGCCGCGCACGGCGAAGCTTCGATCGCCCTGCGAGCCTTCCCAGTGCCAGGTGTAGGTCGCTGTGGCGGTGTTCTCGTCGACCGTCAGCACGGAAATGTCGCTCAGGTAGAAGCGCGCCTTCTTCACTGTGGGATCGCCGCGCCAGGTCTTCTCGAAGGCGGCCTGGATCGCAGCACGGCCGATGAAGTCGCCGTCGTTGAAGCGGAAGTACGCGCGCTCGTCGATCAGGTCGCGGATCAGCGCGAAGTCTTCCTGCTCGGCCAGGCGCTCGAAGTCGTGCAGGAAGGCGACGACGGCCTCGGGGGTGATGGGCATGGCCATGACTCAGGCCCGGCCACGGCCCGGCGACTTGCGCGCAGCGACCGCCTGCCGGTTCACCGCGATGGCCACCCGGATCAGCGCCTTGAAGGCCCGTGCATCCAGCGAGTCGCCCTCGCGGAGATCGATGGCGCGCCGCGTGCTGCCCTCCAGGCTGGCGTTGAAGAGGCGCTGCGGATCGTCGACCGCGGCGCCCCGGGCGAAGGTCAGCTTGACCCCCTGCTTGTAAGCCTCGCCGGTGCAGACGATGCCGTCGCACGACCACACCGGCACGCCGCCGGGATTGCCGGCCTTGGCCCACTTGCACTCCTCGACGATGTCGGGGGCGGCTTCGTGGATGAGGCGGCGGACCTGGGCCAGGGTTTCAGCGCGCCAGCCGGCGATGGCGTGGATGAAGGCGTCGACGCAATCCGAAGTCGCCGCAGGCCGGTTGTTCGGATCAGAGCTCGTTGGTGCGACTGTCATCGTTCAAACAGGCGCAGTCGCTGCACTGGGTTCTGTCGGGTTGCGCGCTGGCGCGAGGGTGACGCCCAATGAGTTGGGCGTCACGTCGCCTTCTGCGGCACAAGACGCACCTGCAGGTCACAACCAACAGCACTCGCATACCGCTTGAGCGTTGCAAGTGAAGGCGCATGCTTGCCCGCCGACTCAAGGCGGGAGACAGCGCTCTTGGTCGTACCCATGCGCTCGGCAACGATGTCCTGCGTGAGCCCGGCACGGGAACGCGCCTTGAGCAACTGGTTAACCACCTGGTATTCAAGTTCCAGCGCGTCATAGGCTCGCTTGAAGCCCTTGCGGGTGCTTGCCCGCGCCATGAACCCCTCGCGATCGTGCGGAACAGGTTTGTACTTGAGGTCAGCCATCTAGCAACTCCTTCTGGCGCTTGCGCGCGAGCTTCAGCTCGCGATCCGGCGTCTGCTGGGTCTTCTTGATGAACGCATGCAGAACCACGATGCGCCGCTCGAACATGAAACAGTAGAAAGCGCGGCCTATGCCCGAACGACCGCGAGGACGTAGCTCGAACAGCCCATCACCGAAGGCGCGCGAGTGCGGCAAGCGCAGACTCGGACCGTGCTCTGCGAGCAACTCGACCAAGCGCGCGTAGTCGGCCAAAACATCTACCGGCCATGACTCGACTTCGGCACGCACGCGTTCGTGGAAATACTCGATCTCGAACGGCATGTGCGCATGTTAGCAACTGCGATAACTCCGCGCAACACCGGTTGGTCGTGACGAATGAATTCATCGCCGCCCTCGCTGCCTCTGCAAACCCCTGCGTCGAGCCCGCCTGCAGCAGGCACCGGCCGCGCGATCGGCGGCTCAAAAGCTCACGGAGGGCCGGCAGGCGCCTACGAAACCCGACCGCCGCCGCCCCGGCGCCGAACAGGCCCGGGATTCCCGCCCTTTTCCCGCCCTCCGCCCCCTCCAGCCCCGCCATCATCGGCCGACAAGGAGCCCCTGGCCATGATGCGTTCCCTTTGGATCTCCAAGACCGGCATGGAGGCCCAGCAGACCCAGCTGGACCACATCTCGAACAACCTCGCCAACAGCGCGACGAACGGCTACAAGCGGTCGCACGCGGTGTTCGAGGACCTGATGTACCAGACGCTGCGGCAGTCCGGCGCCAACAGCTCCGAGCAGACGCAGCTGCCCACCGGCCTGCAGGTCGGCCTGGGCACGCGCGCGGTCGCCACGTCGCGCCAGTTCAGCCAGGGCAACCTGCAGCAAACGACGAACTACCTGGACGTCGCGGTCAAGGGCGACGGCTTCTTCCAGATCCAGATGCCCGACGGCAGCACCGGCTACACGCGCGACGGCGCCTTCCAGGTCGACGCGCAGGGCCAGCTGGTCACCAACAACGGCTTCGTCGTGCAGCCCGGCATCGTGATCCCGGCCAACGCGCAGAGCGTGACCATCGCCGCCGACGGTACGGTCTCGGTGGCGCTGCAGGGCCAGGCGGCCACCACGCAGATCGGCCAGCTGCAGCTGGCGCGCTTCGTCAACCCGGCCGGGCTGGAGCCGCGCGGGCAGAACCTCTACGCCGAGACCGCCGCCTCGGGCACGCCCAACGCGGGCGCGCCGGGCAGCAACGGCCTGGGCTCGCTGGCGCAGGGCTTCGTCGAGACGAGCAACGTCAACGTGGTGGAAGAGCTGGTCGCGATGATCCAGACCCAGCGCGCCTACGAGCTCAACTCCAAGGCCATCCAGACCTCGGACCAGATGCTGCAGAGGCTGGCACAGCTATGAGCCACGTAAGAGGGGCCCCGCCCTGCGGGGATCGAAGCGAGCGAGTCGCTGCATCGCCGGCCGCTCGCGGCATGTTCCGACACGGCCGCAAAGCCGGCGACTCTGTGACGAAGCGCGGCGTCCTGGCGCTGGCCGCGGCCGCCCTGCTGGCCGGCTGCCAGACCCTCACGCCCAAGGTCGACGTGGCCGACACCTCGCCGGTCCTGCCGCAGGCCGTGGCCGCGCCGGTGGTCAACAACGGCGCCATCTTCCAGGGCGCGAGCTACCGCCCGCTGTTCGAGGACCATCGCGCCCGCCTGGTCGGCGACACCATCACCGTGCAGATCGTGGAGAAGGTCGCGGCCAGCCAGCAGTCCACCAGCAGCATCGACAAGAGCGGCTCGGTCAATGCCGGCATCTCGGCGCTGCCGCTGTTCGCGCCCAACTCCTTCAAGCGCGCGTCGGCCACCGGCTCCAGCGAGCAGGCCTTCGAGGGCAAGGGCACCACGGCCAGCGCCAACACCTTCAGCGGCACCATCACCGCCACGGTGGTGGGCGTGCTACCCAACGGCCACCTGCAGATCGCCGGCGAGAAGCAGATCGGCGTGAACCAGCACGTCGACGTGCTGCGTTTCTCGGGCCAGGTGGACCCGCGGGCCATCAACCCGGGCAACGTGGTCGCCTCGGCGCAGATCGCCAACGTGCGCATCGAGCAGCGGGGCCGCGGCGCCCAGGCCGAAGCGCAGGGAATAGGCTGGCTGGGGCGCTTCTTTTTGAACGTTCTGCCGCTCTAAAGCTTTTGAGAATGGTGTCCAACGACCCTCGTTGGACACCGCCATGCACCGCCCCTCCCTCGCCGACACGCTGTTGCGCCTCACCATCGCGGCGGGCCTGCTGGCAGCCAGCTCGGCGCTGTGGTGGCCGCACGACGTGCAGGCCGCCCGCCTGAAGGAAGTCGCCGCCGTGCAGGGCGTGCGCAGCAACCAGCTGGTGGGCTACGGCCTCGTCGTCGGACTCGACGGCACCGGCGACCAGACCACCCAGACCCCGTTCACGACGCAGAGCCTGAACGCCATGCTGCAGCAGATGGGCGTGACGGTGCCGCCCGGCACCAGCGTCCAGCTGCGCAACGTGGCCGCGGTGATGGTCACGGCCACGCTGCCGGCCTTCGCCCAGCCCGGCCAGGCGATCGACATCAACGTCTCTTCGATGGGCAACGCCAAGAGCCTGCGCGGCGGCACGCTGGTGGCCACGCCGCTGCGCGGCGCCGACGGCCAGATCTACGCGCTCGCGCAGGGCAACCTCATCATCGGCGGCGCCGGCGCTTCGGCGGGCGGCTCCAAGGTGCAGGTCAACACGCTCAACGCCGGCCGCGTGCCGAGCGGCGCCACGGTGGAGCGCAGCGTGCCCACGCCGCTGGCCCAGGGCGACAGCATCCAGCTCGACCTCAACGCGGCTGACTACTCGACCGCGCGCGAAGTGGCCAAGGTCATCAACGGCAAGATGGGCCCGGGCACCGCGCAGGCGCTGGACGGCCGCACGGTGCGCGTGCGCATGCCGGCCGAGCCGGACGCGCGCGTCGGCTTCCTGGCCGACATCGAGAACCTGAACATCGACCTCGCGGCCCCGGCGGCCCGCGTGGTGGTCAACGCCCGCACCGGATCGGTGGTGGTCAACCAGGCCGTCACGCTGGCGCCCTGCGCGGTGGCGCACGGCAGCCTGTCGGTGACGATTTCGTCGACGCCGGTCATCAGCCAGCCCGGACCGCTGTCCGGCGGCCAGACGGTGGTGAGCGAGCGCGCCGACATCCAGCTCAAGCAGGACGGCGGCTCGCTGATCCAGCTGCCGGCCGGCGCCAAGCTGACCGACGTGGTGAAGGCGCTCAACTCCCTGGGAGCGACGCCGCAGGAGCTGCTGGCGATCCTGCAGGCCATCAAGGCCGCGGGCGCGCTGAACGCCGAGCTCGAGGTGATCTGATGGCGACCCTCCATCCCCCGTTCGGGCTGAGCTTGTCGAAGCCCTGCACGGCCCTTCGACAGGCTCAGGGCGAACGGCGCCCGCGCGCGGCCCATCGTCGAGGTGGTCAATGAGGTCCGGAGTCGGCTTCGACGCGAATGCGCTGCGATCGCTGCAGGCCCAGGCCGGCAGCGATCCGAAGGCGGCCATCCAGGAGACGGCCCGGCAGTTCGAGTCGCTGTTCATGCAGCAGCTGATGAAGAGCATGCGCCAGGCCACGATGTCCAGCGGCCTGCTCGACAACTCGGGCACGCAGATGGGCACCGAGCTGCTGGACACGCAGTTCGCACAGAAGCTGACCGGCCTGCCGAACGGCCTGGGCGCGATGATCGCCAAACAGCTGGAGCGGCAGATGGGTGCCGCAGCGACCGCGGCCGCTGCGGGCACGGCCCCCACCACGCCGACCCCGCCCGCCGCGCCTGCCGCCGCCGCGGGCGCGCCCCAGGCCGAGGTCTGGAATCGCCTGCCCGGCATGAGCAAGGCGCAGGACTTCATCGCCCGCCACACCGGTGCGGCGCAGAAGGTCGAGGCCGAGACGGGCATCCCCTCGGCCTTCATCCTGAGCCAGGCCGCGCACGAGACCGGCTGGGGCGGCAAGCAGATCAGGAACGCCGACGGCTCGCCCAGCCACAACCTCTTCGGCATCAAGGCCGGGGCCGGCTGGAAGGGGGCGGTGACCGAGGTCACCACCACCGAGTACGTGAACGGCCAGCCGCAGAAGGTGAAGGCGAAGTTCCGCGCCTACGCGTCGGCCGAGGAGTCGTTCCGCGACTACGCGACGCTGATGAAGGACAGCCCGCGCTACCGCCAGGTCGTGGCCCAGGGCGGCAGCGCCCAGGGCTTTGCGGTGAACCTGCAGCGCGCCGGCTACGCCACCGACCCGGCCTACGCCGACAAGCTCGGCCGCGTCATCAACACCACGCTGCGGCTGCAACGCACGCTGACGGCCTGAGGAGACCCCGCAGATGGCCAGCATCCTCTCGCTTGCGACGCGCGCGATGTTCGCGAACTATGCGCAGCTGCAGACCACCAGCAACAACATCGCCAACGCCAACACGCCGGGCTACACGCGCCAGCAGGTCGAGCTGGCGACGGCCGGCGGGCAGTCCACCGGCGGCGGCTTCTTCGGCCGCGGCGTCGACGTGGCCACGGTCACGCGCGTCACCAATGCCTTCCTGACGCGCGAGGCCTCGCTGTCGAAGTCGCTGGCCGCGCGCGACGCCACGCGGCTCGAGCAGCTGCAGCGCCTGGAGCAGTCGTTCACGCCGGGCGAGGCCGGGCTGGGCTACGCCGCCGGCCAGATGCTCAACGCCTTCGTCGACGTGGCCAACCGGCCGCAGGACTCGTCGGCCCGCCAGGTGGTGCTGGCGCGTGCCGAGGAGCTGGCCTCGCGCTTCCGCGCGGCCGGCGAGCAGCTCGACGCGCTGCAGGCCGGCGTGACGCAGGACCTGAAGAACTCGGTCGCCGAACTCAATGCGATGGCCCGGGCCGTCGCCGACATCAACCGGCAGATCGCCGGCACCCAGGGCACCGGCCACACGCCCAACGACCTGCTGGACCAGCGCGACCTGCTGATCAGCAAGATCAGCGACATCGTGCAGGTGACGACGGTGCCGGCCGGCGACGGCTCGGTCAGCGTCTTCCTCGGCGGCGGCCAGCGCCTGGTGCTGGGCGGCGAGGCGCTGAACCTGCGCGTCGTGGCCGACGAGTACGACCCCGCGAAGCTGCGGCTGGCGATCGACGAAGCCGGCGGCGCGCGCCTGCTGCCCGCGCAAGCCCTGGCCGGTGGCAAGGTGGCCGGCCTGTTGACGTTCCAGAACGAGGACCTCGCCGATGCCCGCGCGATGCTGGGCCAGCTGGCCAGCGCGATGGCCGGCGCAGTGAACCAGCAGCAGTCCTTCGGCCTCGACCTGCGCAACCCGCCGGGCAGCGGTGCGCCGCTGTTCGCGGTCGGCGCGCCGGTGGCGCTGCCGGCATCGACCAATGCACGCACCGGCAGCGGCGCCTTCGTCTCCAGCGTGTCGCTGACGGTGGCGGACAGCCGCCAGCTCGTCGCCAGCGACTACGAGCTGCGCAGCGACCCGTCGACGCCGGGCCAGTACCTGGTGACGCGCCTGAGCGACGGCCTGGTGCGCAGCGCCGTCTCGGGCGACACGCTCGACGGCTTCACGATCACGGTGCCCGCGCCCGCGCCGGCCGCGACCGACCGCTTCCTGCTGCGTCCGGTGAGCCAGGCCGTGCAGGGCATGCGGCGCGTGCTGGACGACCCGCAGGGCATCGCCGCGGCCTCGCCGGTGGCGGCAACCGTCGGCCCGGCCAACACCGGCACCGCGAGCGTCGGCTCGCTCGGTGTCGTCAGCGCCGCGCTGAACCCGGCGCTGACCGCCAACATCGCCTTCACCGACGACAGCGGCAACTACAGCTGGGAACTGCGCGACGCCGCCAACACGCTGGTGAGCAGCGGCACCGGCGCCTGGAGCGCCGGCGCGCCGATCGCGCTGAACGGCTTCGAACTCAGGCTCAACGGCGTGCCGCGCAACGGCGACACGCTGCAGGTCGCGCCGACCGCCTTCCCGGCGGCCAACAACGGCAACGCGCTGTCGCTGCTGGCGCTGCGCGATGCCGACCTCGTCGGCCGCGAGCTGCTGGGCGGCGGCGGCTTCGTCCCCGGCGAGACCATCACCGGCGCCTACGCGCGGGCGATGGCCGACATCGGCGTGCGCGTGCAGAGCGCGCAGGCCTCGAGCGACATCTCCACCGCGGTGGCCACCAACGCCGAGGCGGCCCGCGCCGGCGTGGCCGGCGTCAACCTCGACGAGGAGGCCGCCCGGCTGATCCAGTTCCAGCAGGGCTACCAGGCCGCGGCCAAGGTGCTGCAGGTGGCGCAGAGCGTCTTCGAGACGCTGCTGGCCGCCGGCGGTCGCTGATCACCCCCCGAAAGCCCACGACCATGCGCGTGACCACCTCCAACAGCTACGACGCCGCCGTCGCCAACCTGCAGAAGCGCCAGCAGACCCTGCAGGAAAGCCAGATGCAGCTGACCAGCCTCAAGCGCGTCAGCAAGGCGAGCGACGACCCGACCGCCGCGGCGCGCGCCGAGCGCGCTCTGGCCGTCGAGGCGCGCACCAGCGCCAGCCAGCGCGCGGTCGATGCGAGCCGCAGCTCGATGGAACTGAGCGAGAGCGCGCTCGGCAGCGCCGGCGAGCTGCTGCAGCAGGCGCGCGAGGCGCTGGTCGCCGCCGGCAACGCGAGCTACACGGACGCCGAGCGCCAGGGCCTGGCCCAGACGCTGCGCCAGCTGCGCACCGAGCTGCTGGGCCTGGCCAACAGCCCCGACGGCGCCGGCAGCTTCCTGTTCGCGGGCCAGGGGGCCAGCAGCCCGCCCTTCATCGACGCGCCCGGCGGCGTGCAGTTCCAGGGCGTGTCGGGCTCGACCGAGGCCGGCTCAAGCGAGCCGCTGCCGCTGAGCTTCGACGGCCGCGCGACCTGGCTGCAGGCACGCACCGGCAACGGCGTCTTCGAGACGCGGGCGACGACGCAGAACGGCAGCGCCTGGATCGACGGCGGCCGCGTCAGCGACCCGTCGGCGGTGACCGGCGACCCGTACAGCATCACCTTCAGCGTCAGCGGCGGCGTCACCACCTACACGGTGCTGCGCAATGGCAACCCGACCGCGCTGACCAACGTGGGCTACCAGCCCGGCCAGGCGATCGACATCGACGGCCAGTCGGTGACCCTGAGCGGCACGCCGGCCCACGCCGACCGCTTCGACCTGCTGCCGTCGAGCGCGACGCTGAGCGTCTTCGATGCGCTCGACCGCAGCGCGGCCGCGCTCGAGACCCCGGGGCGCAACAGCGGCCAGGTCGCGCAGAGCGTGGCCTTCGGCCTGCGCGACGTCGACCAGTCGATGACGCGGCTGCAGGCGCAGCGCTCGCTGGCCGGCGAGACCCTGAACCGCATCGACCGCGCCGGCGAGCGCCTGAGCGCGCAGAAGCTCGCGGCGCAGACCGAGCGCTCGGCCGCCGAGGACCTCGACATGGTCGAGGCCATCTCCAAGTTCCAGGAGCAGCAGACCGGCTACGACGCCGCGCTGAAGTCCTACTCCTCGGTGCAGCGCCTGTCGCTGTTCCAGTACCTGAGCGTCTGACGATGAATGCCATCCTGAAAAGCGCCGCCCCTGAAGTCGGCATCCTGAGCCAGGTCGCACTGAGCTACTCGCCGGTGATCGACCGCCAGCGCTCGGTGAGCGCGACGCGGCTGACCGTGTTTCCGCTGGTGCCGGGTGCGCCGCTCGACGCCGCCGCGCTGCTGCGCGAGGTCGCGGCCGTGTGGCCCGAGGGCGGCGGCCAGGTGTCGCTGAACGTGCTGTCCGAGCACCTGCTGGCCGACCTGCTGCAGGCCGAGCCCAGCGCCAACGTGATGATCGAGGTGCCGGCCTTCATGGCCGCCGATCCGGCCCACACCGCGGCCATCGTCGCGCTGCACGCGCGCGGCAACACCCTGCTGATCAAGGGCCGGCCGCTGCGCGAGCTGCCGCGCGAGGTGCTGCCCTGCTTCAAGCACTCCATCATCGACCTCGGGGACGACCGCCGCGTCGGCGAGACGACGCCGGCCGCCGGCGTGTCGCGCAACATCGGCTTCATCCAGTCGGGCGTCGCCCGGCTGGCCGACATGGAGGCCTCGTTCGGTCGCGGCGCGATCGCCGTGCTGGGCTGGCCGATGGACGACGCGATCGCCCACGCCGCCGCCAGCGGCAAGCCGCGCAGCATCGAGGCCGCAGCGCCCGATCTGCAGGTGATGGTCGAGCTGATCCACAAGGTGGACCAGGCCGAGCCGATCGAGAAGCTGGAGGCCACGCTCAAGCGCGACCCGACGCTGGCCTTCAAGCTGATGCGCTACATCAACTCGCCGGCCTTCGGGCTGAGCGTGGAGATCAGCTCCTTCCGCCACGCCATCATGCTGCTGGGTTACGCGCGCCTGAAGCGCTGGCTGGCGCTGCTGCTGGCCACCGGCAGCAAGGACGTGAACCTCCGGCCGGTGATGTTCGCGGCGGTGCGCCGCGGCATGCTGATGGAAGAACTGGTGCGCCACACCGGCGACGTCGAGATGCAGGGCGAGCTCTTCATCTGCGGCGTGTTCTCGCTGCTGGACCGCATGTTCAAGCAGCCCTTCGCCGAGCTGCTGCAGACCATCCCCGTGCCCGAGCGCGTCTACCAGGCGCTGGCCGCCGGCACCGGGCCCTACGCGCCCTACTGCCAGCTGGTGCAGGCCGTCGAGGGCGACGCGCTCGACAGCATCCGCGAGGGCTGCGATGCGCTGATGATGGATCCGGCCGAGATCAACCGCGGGCTGATGAAGGCACTGGCGAACGCGGCGACCCTGGACTGAGCCCTCGGGCGGGCCACGGATCGCGCCGGCCCTTGCGCAGCAAGGCACGCGCGGTCGCCGATGCAGGCCGCCCGGCCTGCCGCTGACGCCCGGCCTACCCCGCCCGCCCGATGATCGACGCGGTGGCGATCAGCTCCTCGAGCAGCGCCATCGACACCTTGCCGGACACCGCGAACGGGTCCAGCGCGGGGCGCTCGCTGTACTTGAGCAGGATCGAGGGGTTGATCCGGGCGAGGTTGACCTGGCCCATGGTCCAGCCGGCGAAGCGCCGCTCGGTCACTTCCTCGAAGTGCAGCACCGCGACGTCGCGGTGCCGCGGGTCGCGCACGATGTCGGCGTAGAGCGTGTTGACGGCGGTGCGCCCGCCCTCCAGCACCTGCATGAAGACGTCGCCGCCGTGGCACAGGATGCCGGTGATGCCGAGGCCGGGGTTGTGCGCGCGGCACTGCGCGAGCACGGAGTCGACCAGTTCGGGCGTCACCGGTTCGGCGGCGCGGCTGGCGTAGAGCAGGCGGACGAGCATGTCGGACCTACGATTTCTTGTTGTTGACCAGCGCCAGGAATTCGCGGCGCAGGTTGGGGTCCTTGAGGAAGCTGCCGCGCATCACGCTGTTGATCATCTTCGAGTCGAGGTCGCGCACGCCGCGCCACTGCATGCAGAAGTGATCGGCCTCCATCACGATGGCCAGGCCGTCGGGGTTCATCTTGGACTGCAGCAGGTCGGCCACGTGGGTCACCGCCTCTTCCTGGATCTGAGGGCGGCTCATGATCCACTCGGTGAGCCGCGCGTACTTGGACAGGCCGATCAGGTTGGAGTGCTCGTTGGGCATGACGCCGATCCACACGCGGCCGATGATCGGGCACAGGTGGTGCGAGCAGGCGCTGCGCACGGTGATCGG
>CAZTTC010000028.1:0-26509 GCA_964616015.1 uncultured Methylibium sp.
CTTCGCGCGCGCCGGCGGCGACTGGATGTGGGAGAGCGATGCCGAGCACCGCTACCGCTGGATCTCCGACGCCTTCGAGCCCGCCACGGGCATGAAGCCGGGCGATCACATCGGCCGCGAGATCTCGGACGTCGAGCTGCTGGACAGCAGCGGCGCGCCACGCGTGCCGGCGCTGCGCTACCGCGAGCTGCTGGACCGCCACGAGCCCTTCGCGCGCGTCGTCACGCCCAAGGCCACGCCGCGCGGCGTGCGGCTGCTGTCGCGCAGCGCGGTGCCGGTGTTCGACGGCGCCGGCCGCTTCGTCGGCTACCGCGGCACGGTGCGCGACGTGACGACCGCCATCACCGCCGCGGCCGAGGCGCGCCGCAGCGCGCTGACGCTGCGCCAGCTGGCCGAGCAGGTCCCGGGCGTGCTGTTCATCTTGCAGCAGCGGGCCGACGGCAGCACGAGCTATCCCTTCGTCAGCGACGGGGCCGAGCGTCATCTCGGCATCCCGGCGGCGACGCTGCGCGCCGATGCCCAGGCCTACTTTTCGCGGGTCCACGCCCAGGACCTGCCGCACCTCGTCCAGGCGATCAGCGCGGCGGCTGGCAGCCTGACGCCGCTGGAGCACACCTACCGCCTGCAGCCGCCGGATGGCTCGCTGCGCTGGGTGGAGACGCGCGCGGCACCGACGCGCTTGCCCGATGGCGGCACGCTGTGGCACGGCTTCACGGCCGACGTCAGTGCCCGCCGCGCCGCCGAGGAGGCGCTGCAGGCGCACGAGGAACGCTGGCAGATGGCCGCCGCCGCGGCCGGCATCGGCATCGCGCAGCTGACGCTGGCCGACGGGCGCGTGCGCCTCGATCCGCGCGCTTGCGCGAACCATGGCCTGAGCGACCCGCAGCATCAGTTCACGCTGGCCGACTGGGTGGCCCAGATCGACCCGGCCGATCGCGAGGCTGCCGCCGCCGGCGTCGCGCGCGCGATGCAGGACGGCGCGCCGTTCGAGGGCCGCTACCGCATCCACCGGCCCGACGGCAGCCTGCGCTGGCTCGAGTTCCTGGTCCGCGCCACCCACGACGACGCCGGTGTCGCGACCGGCGTCATCGGCATCTGCCGCGACGTGCACGAGCAGCAGATCGCCGCCGACCTGCATCGCGGCAAGCGCGAGGCCGAGCGTGCCAGCCGGGCCAAGAGCGAGTTCCTGTCCCGCGTCAGCCACGAGTTGCGCACGCCGCTCAACGGCATCCTCGGCTTCGCGCAGCTGATGGCGCTGGACCGCGAGCACGCGCTGGCGCCGCCGCAGGCGCAGCGCCTGGCCAGCGTGCAGCGCGCCGGCCGCCACCTGCTGGACCTGATCAACGACGTGCTGGAGCTCAGCCGCATCGAGAGCAGCGTGCAGTCGCTGGAGGCGGTCGCGGTCGATGTCGATGCCGCGCTGCGCGCCGGGCTGCAGCTGGTGCAGCCGCTGGCAGCGGCGCGCGCCGTGGCCTTGCGTGCGGCGCCGCCGAGCGGGGCCTGGGTGCGCGGCGACGCGCGCGCGGTCGAGCAGGTGCTGGTGAACCTGCTGTCCAATGCCATCAAGTACAGCCCGGAGGGCAGCCCGGTCGAGGTGGAGGTCGAAGGCCTCGGCGAGGCGGTCGCGGTCCACGTGCGCGATCACGGCACCGGTCTCAGCGCCGAACAGCAGTCGCGGCTGTTCCAGCCCTTCGACCGGCTCGGCGCCGAGCAGCGGCGCATCGAGGGCAGCGGCCTGGGCCTGGTGATCGCGCGCCAGTTGGCCGAGCTGATGGATGGCTGCATCGAGGTCCGCAGCCGGCCCGGCAGCGGCTCGACCTTCAGCCTGCGGCTGGCGGCGACCGCGCCGGCCGAGGCGCGGCCCGGACCCGCGGCCGATGCCGAGGACGGCGTCGCGGTCGACCGCGGGCCGGGCAGCGACACGCCCCGGCGCGTCGTCTACATCGAGGACGAGCCGCTCAATCAGGTGCTGCTGCAGGAGGTGTTCCGTGCGCGGCCGGCCTGGCAGCTGCACATCGCCGACGACGGCGCGGCGGGCCTGCGCCAGGTGCACGACCTGGCGCCCGACCTGGTGCTGGTCGACATGAACCTGCCCGACACCAACGGCCTGGCGTTGGTGGCGGCCCTGCGTGCCGATCCGGCGACGCAGGGCGTGCGCTGCATCGCACTGTCGGCCGATGCGATGGAGTCGCAGATCGCCGCGGCGCGCACGGCGGGCTTCGACGACTACTGGACCAAGCCGATCGACGTGGGGCGCGTGCTGGTCCAGCTGGACGCGCTGCTCGGCGCCGACTGAGCCCGCGCCGCCAAAAAAGAAAGCCCGGCGGGGCCGGGCTTTCTCGATGCTCGTCGACCCCCGTGGGGGCCGATCGCTCAGGGCCTCACTTGAGGTGAGCGTTGATCATCTTCGTCATCTCGAACATGTCGGCCTTGGCCTTGCCGAAGATTTCCTTCAGCTTGGCGTCAGCGTTGATGACGCGGCGCTGCACGGCGTCCTGCAGCTTGTTCTTCTTGATGTACTCCCAGACCTTCTTGGTCACGTCGGTGCGCGGCAGCGGGGCGCTGCCCACGATCGCGGCCAGCGCGGCGCTGGGGGTCATCGCCTTCATGAACGCGGCGTTCGGGGTGCGCTTCTTGGCCGGCGCCTTCTTGGCGGCCGCCTTCTTGGCCGGAGCGGCCTTCTTCGCAGCGACCTTCTTGGCCGGCGCCTTCTTGGCGGCTGCCTTCTTCGCCGGCGCCGCCTTCTTGGCCGGGGCCTTCTTGGCCGGAGCCTTCTTCGCCACCTTTTTGGCGGCCTTCTTCGCAGTTGCCATTTGAATCACTCCATCAAGAGTTGTTGATGTGCCGGGTCCCGGGCGACAGCCACATGGACTCTCTTTCTCACAGTGACCCTGCGGCGCGGATGGTACTGCGCAGGTGCTGCATTGAGAAGCAGTTTCTCCATGGAAATCACGCCGGCGCGCGTCTGCGCGCACCCGGTGTCGCTGCGGGGCATCACCTGCGACGCCACAAGGCATGCCTCTGACGTGATTGCCGGCAATTTGATTGTGTGCAATAGGATTGATGAAAATCGCTACAGTACGGCCATGGCTGCGACCCGCACCCCGTTCGTTCCACCGTCCAGCCCTCGGCCCGCGCGCCAGCGTCACCGGCTGCGCGCTCGATGAGCTGGCGGCGCTGACCGGCGCCCTGCAAGGCCTGCGCGGCGCGCTGGCCGCCCCCGACACCGACGCTCCCGCAGCGGCCTGAGCGGCCGCGACCCTTCCCACCCCACGAAAGGAAAGACGATGAACAAGATCGAGAAGGTCCTCTACCGCGCCCAGGCCAGCGCGACCGGCGGCCGTGAAGGCAGCGCCAAGTCCTCGGACGGCGTGCTTGACGTCAAGCTGACCACGCCCAAGGAGATGGGCGGCAACGGTGCCGTCGGCACCAACCCCGAGCAGTTGTTTGCGGCCGGCTACTCGGCCTGCTTCCTGGGCGCGATGAAGTTCGTCGCCGGCCAGAAGAAGATCGCGCTGCCGGCCGAGACCAGCATCACCGGCCAGGTCGGCATCGGCCAGATCCCGCAGGGCTTCGGCATCGAGGTCGACCTCGCGGTCAATGTGCCCGGCATGGACAAGGCCCAGGTGCAGCAGATCGTCGACGCCGCCCACCAGGTCTGCCCGTACTCGAACGCGACCCGGGGCAACATCGAAGTCAGGCTCAGCGTGATCTGAGTCCGGTCGGCGGGCGCGTCAGCCCGTCAAGCGCCGCGCCGGCCCGCGATCCGCGGCCGGCGCGGTGCGCAAGCTCCACACCATGGTCACGGCGAGGATTGCGACCACGATGCCGAGCGAGGCCAGCACCGGGATCTTGATCACGTCGATCAGCAGCATCTTGGCGCCGATGAAGACCAGCACCACCGCCAGCCCGTAGCTGAGCAGGTGGAACTTCGCGGCCATCGCGGCCAGCAGGAAGTACATCGCGCGCAGGCCCAGGATCGCGAAGATGTTGGACGTGAGCACGATGAAGGGGTCCTCGGTGATCGCGAAGATCGCCGGGATCGAGTCGACGGCGAAGATCACGTCGGTGATGCCGACCAGCGCAGCCACCATCAGCAGCGGCGTGGCGATGCGCTGGCCGTTCTGGACGGTGAAGAACTTCTCGCCGTCGAAGTCGCGGCTCACCGGCAGCAGCCGGCGCAGCAGCTTGAGCGCCGGGTTGCTCTCGAGGTCGGGCTCCTGGCCGGCGGCCCACCCCATCTTGATGCCGGTGACCAGCAGGAAGGCGCCGAACAGGTAGAGCAGCCAGTGGAACTGCGCGATCAGCCAGGCGCCGACCAGGATCATGACCGTGCGCAGCACGATCGCACCGACGATGCCGATCATCAGCACGCGCTTCTGGTAGGCCGGCGGCACCGCGAAGTAGCTGAAGATCATCAGGAAGACGAAGATGTTGTCGACCGCCAGCGACTTCTCGATCAGGTAGCCGGTCAGGAACTCCATCGCCTTGACGTTGGCGACGGCGCTGCCGTGCTCGGCCTGCATGGCCCACCAGAACAGCGCGTTGAAGGCCAGGCTGATCAGGACCCAGACGACCGACCAGCGCGCGGCCTGCGGCACGGTCACCTCGGCGGCGCCACGGCGGCTGAGCAGGACGAAATCGACGAACAGGGCGACGAGAACGGTCGCGACAAAGACGAACCAGAGCCATTGCGGCGCCATGGTGCTCATGAACTCTCCTGCAGAGGAAGGGATCGAGGGCCGAGCGCCGAAAGGTCTTGCGGAGGGGAGGATTCCTCTGCGGTCCCGGGCGACCACCGGGCGGCGGTCGCCGTACTGACGGGGGGCCGCGGTCACGGGCGTGACCTGCTACTCCCCTTTCGACAGGCGCGATTGTGGCGGCGGCCCGATGCCCCAGCGGGGTCCGGGGGCATGCCGTGTATCCTGCACGCCATGCTGAAGATGCTCCTCCGATGGCTGCTGCTGGCCGCCGCGCTGCTGCTGGTGGCCCACCTCTACCCGGGTGTGGTGGTGGTCAGTTTCTCCAGCGCGATGATCGCGGCCCTGGTGCTGGGCCTGTTCAATGCGGTGCTGCGCCCGCTGCTGGTGATCCTGACGCTGCCGGTGACGCTGCTGACGCTGGGGCTCTTCCTCTTCGTCATCAACGCGCTGATGTTCTACTTTGCCGCCAACGTGCTGGACGGCTTCAGCGTGCGCGGCTTCGTCGCGGCGCTGATCGGCTCGCTGATCTACAGCCTGTGCGGGCTGGTGATCGACGCGGCGCTCGAGGCGCTGTTCGCGCGCAAGCGCTGAAGGCCCGGCGCGTGCCCCGGGGCAGCGTCAACCGGCCCTAGAAGGCGCCGCCGCGCTCGTCGATCATGATCTGGCGGCGTTGCGCCTCCAGGTCCTTCAGGCGGGCATCGAGCACCGACGCCTCGATGAAGTCGGCCCCGGTCGCGGTGCGGGCCAGGCGCTGAGCGACGCGCAGTCGCTCGACCGCCCCCTGCAGGTCGCCGACGGCGGCGTGCGCCTCGGCGGCCGCGCGTGCGGCGCGCAGGCGCTGGCCCAGCCGCTCCCAGGTCTGTGCGAGGCTGGACCAGGCGGCGGCGTCGCCGTTGTGCAGCGCCACCCAGGTCTGCAGCCGATCCGCGGCCGCGCGCTGGGCCTCGGCGTTGCCGCCGGGCAGCAGGGCGCGCTGGGCCTGCGCCAGCAGCAGCGGGCGCGACGCCGCCAGGCCGGGCGAGGCCAGCAGACCATCGATCAGCGAACCGGCGCGCGCGGCATCGCCGCGGGCGATCAGGCCCTGGAGCGTCAGCATGGCCAGCGCGTCGCGGGCCGCCGGGTCGGACTCGGCGAGCGGGCGCGCAGCCGCCAGGGCCGCATCGGCGCGCGCGAAGTCGCGCCGCACGATCGACGCCAGCGCGCTGCCGTACAGCGCCGCCAGCCGGTCGGTCGGCGTGGCTGCGGCGCCGAGCGCGCGCTCCGAGTCGAGGTCCTGCATGCGCTGCAGCGAGCCGTCGCGCGGATCCATCAGCGTGCGGGCGCGCATCTGCATCAGCGCGTGCAGCACCGGCCGTTGCGCGGCGACCGCCACGTTCACGCCCAGGCGCGAGCGGGCGTCGCCGATGCGCTCGGTCGTCAGCGGGTGGCTGCGCAGGTAGGGGAAGTTCTGGCTGTCGTTGAGGCGCGAGGCCTGCAGCAGCTTCTCGAACATCGCGGCCATGCCGCTCGGCGCGTAGCCGGCGCCGGTCAGCACGTTGAAGCCGACGCGGTCGGCCTCGCGCTCGGCGTCGCGCGAGTAGTTGAGCTGGCCCTGCACCGCAACGGCCTGGCCGCCGGTGATCAGCGCGCTGGCGGCGTCGGGGCTGCGGCTGGCCGCCAGCACGCCGAGGATCAGCCCGGCCAGGCTGACGAGCGAGGTCGTCTTGCTGGCGCCGACGCTGCGCGCGATGTGGCGCTGCGTCACGTGCGCCAGCTCGTGTGCCAGCACCGAGGCCAGTTCGTCCGGCGTGGCCGTCACCGAGGCCAGCCCCAGGTGCACGCCGATGTAGCCACCGGGCAGCGCGAAGGCGTTGACGCTGCGGTCGCGCACCAGGAACAGCTCCCAGGCGAAGCGCTCGTCCAGCTCGGCCGGGATCTCGCCGCGGGCGCGGGCAGCGTCGACCAGGCCGGTCCACATCCGCTGCAGGTACTCGAGCAGCAGCGGGTCGTCGAGGTAGTCCGGGTCGCGCCGGATGTCGCGCATGATGCGGTCGCCGACGCGCCGCTCGGTGCCGACCGACACGTCCTCGGACGCGGTGTCGCCCAGCGCCGGCAGCGCGTTGCGGTTGTCGGCCGCGCGCGTGACCGGTGCGGCTTGCTGCGCCAGCGCTCCCGGGGCCAGCGACTGCGCCGCCAGCGCCAGGCCCAGGGCCAGCGGCAGCGCGCGGCGCCGTGCGGTCGAGGCGCGAACGCTAGAAGCCATCGAAGGGCGCGTAGCCGACGATGCGGCCGTCGCGGGCATCGACCAGCGCGACCCAGTCGGTGCGGCGTGCCAGCAGCGGCAGGACCTTCAGCTGATCGGCAGGGACGCCGGTGGCCGCCAGTGCAGCCTGAAGCTCCGCTGCGCGGGCCGGGTAGTGCTTGCCCAACTCGGCCACCGGTTTGCTGCCGGCGATCAGCGCCGCCGCGGTGGCCGACGCGGGCAGCCAGAACTGCGGCCGCATGCCGACGTCCTGGCCTTGCAGGCCCAGGTCGATGGCTTCGAGCTTCTCGGCCGGCGTCGGCGCGCGCGTCGCGATCGTCTGCACGCCCCACCACGGCAGGCGTTGCCACTCGGTTGGCGCCTTGGCGAACTCGGCCGGCTCGATGTCGATCGCGCGCACGACGCGCAGGCGGTCCCTCTCGAGCGCCAACACGATCGGGCGCGCCTCGTACACCGTGTGCAGGCCGTAGGCCAGCCCGGCCAGCTGCAGCAGCGCCACGACGGCGAGGTCGCGCCGCAGTTCGCGCCAGGGCTTGCGTCGGTCGAACACCGCGAAGGTGATCAGCGGCCCCAGCACCACGTCGACCGCGACGACGATGAAAAAGAGCTCGCGGCCGCCCGAGATCTCGCGGAAGGGCGTCGGGTACCAGAGCCCGAACACCAGCGTCGCCGCCCCGGCGGCCACCAGGGCGCTGAGCGCAAGGTGGATGCCGGCAGCGCGCAGCCGCGAGCGCAGGTCGAAGCCGCGTGCCGGCGGGGGCGACGCAGCAGGGGGCAGGGTCTGTTCCATCGCGGGAGTGTGTGGCATGGCCCGGGTCGGACACTGACGCCGCGCCACGGTTCCTGGAAGCCTGCGACTATGATGCCGCAGCCTTGTTTCCCGATGTTGCTGCTGCCATGAGTACCGACCCCCGCGGGCTGACCCACTTCGATGCGCAAGGCCAAGCGCACATGGTCGACGTCTCGGCCAAGGCCGCGACCCACCGCGTCGCCGTCGCCGAAGGCTGGATCCGCATGCTGCCGGCGACGCTGAAGCTCATCGCCGAGGGCAGCGCGAAGAAGGGCGACGTGATCGGCATCGCGCGCATCGCGGCCATCCAGGCCGCCAAGCGCACCGCCGAGCTGATCCCGCTGTGCCACCCGCTGCCGCTGACGCGCGTGGCGGCCGAGTTCGAGCTCGACGCCACCGGCTCGCGCATCGCCTGCCGCGTCACGGCCGAGACGCTGGGCCCGACGGGTGTCGAGATGGAGGCGCTGACCGCCGTGCAGGTCGGCCTGCTGACGGTCTACGACATGTGCAAGGCCGTCGACCGCGGCATGGTGATCGACGGCGTGCGGCTGCTCGAGAAGCACGGCGGCAAGTCGGGGTCGTTCGTGGCGCCAGGCGCCGCGCGCGAGTAGGCGATAGCGCTGCGACAGGCGCGTCGCGTCACACGCGAAGGGCAGCATGACGTCGCAGCCAACGCCGGAGTCGATTCCGGGGATGATCGAGAAGATCGAGCAAGAGATGCTGCTCGACCTGGCGGAGTACGTCCCGCTCGGCGACGAAGCCGTGGTCTGTGAGTTCGGCGCGTACTTCGGGCGCAGCACCCGCTGCCTGGCGGAAGGCCTGCTCCGCAACCAGACGCTGGACACGGCGCGACGGCGCACCGTACCGCTGCACACCTACGACATCTTCTCCTGCAGCCGCGACGGCTTGCTGGCGCGCTACGTGGTCCGCGACGCGCAGCGCGCCGGCCTGGAGCAGCTCCTCGGGCTGGTCGATGGACACCTGGACTTCTCGACGATATTCGACCACCACATGCGCGACCTGCCACCGCGTCTGGTCGCGCGCCACCAGACGCCACTCGCCTCGGCGAAGCATGTCGGAGGTCCGATCGCCCTGATGCACGTCGATGCGCCCAAGTGGTACGAGGAGTACCTGCAACTGCTCCTGGAGTTCGGGCCGCATCTCAGAGTGGGCTGCCAGATCGTCTTTCAGGACTACTTCTATCACTGGTCCGCCAGCGTCATCGGGGCGACCCAGATGTTCATCGAGGGCGGCCTGTTCGAGCCGCTCGAGTCGGCGGCGAGCTCCCTGCTGGTCAGGACCTGCCGGCCGATCACCGGCGCGGCGATCGGGGAGATCGATCGTCAATTTCGAGCGACCCCCACCAGTTTTCTGCTCGAGCGCGCAGTGACGCACTTCGCCGACTTCGAGCTGGACCGGCGTGACGCTTTCTATCCCCGACTGTTCCTCGCAGGTGTGCAGCACGGCTTCGAGTCAGGTGACCTGGGCGGCAGCAGTGCCTGGCTTCAGCGGCTTGCCAAGCAGTACGGCGGAAAGCTGCCACCTCCGGCACTGGCCGACTTGGCGGAGCTGATCCGGTATGGCTTTTCCATGCGCAGCCTGTACGAACTCGACACCGCGGTGCCGCACCGCGAGGGGGTTTAAGCGCTGCGCCCGTCAGGCCCGTTGCAGACGGGTCCCGCGGGACAGCCCGGCGGCCCATGTTCGCAGGCGCTTCGGCCGTTCGACCCGCACGGCGACCCGCCAGCAGACCAGGAACACGAGGCCGCCACAAACGGCCCCAGTCCACGGCGCCCAATTCTCGGCGAGCACCGGCCGGGCCAGGTTGAAAAGCAGGAAGTAGCAGAACAGCAGCAGCGGAAAGTGCAGGATGTAGAGTGTGTAGGACATGCCACCCAGCCACTGCAGCCGCTCAAGCCGCCAGGTCCTGGCGACGATGGTCAGTCCGGCGGCAAAGCCACCGGCAGCGAGCACCTGCACCGACAGTGAAGAGGCGGCTGCCAGACCACCGGCCTGGAGGAAGATGAGCGTCAGCTGCAGCGCTGCCGCCGAACCGAGGCCCGCCGTCAACAGCAGCGCTGAGCCGCAAGCGAGGCGACGACCGGCATAGGCCACGGCACCGACAGCAAAGGCCAGGAACATCGCCATCCGGCGCTCGGCCGCCAGGTCATCGGCGCGCGTGATGTCGACGCCGTACAGATAGGCTGCCAGAGCGAGCGCCGCTGTCACCCGGATCATGGGGCTGCCACCGAACGCCATGCACGCGAGGAGCCCGGCCATCACATAGAGCTGAATCTCGTGCTCCAGCGACCATAGCGGTCCGTTGAGCCCTGCGCCGCGCAGGTCGCCGGCCAGCGTCAGCGTCAGAAGCGAGATCGCCTGCTCCGGGGACCGGGTGAGGAACACCATGCGTTCCGCCGAATCGAGGCTCACGTAGTAGAGCCCCGCATAGAGCAGGACCAGACCGCAGGCCGACGTGATGGCGATCGTCGCCAGCATCGGCGGCACGATGCGCCAGGCCCGTGCAGCGAAGTAGCGCCCGGGCGAGAAGCCCGCGGACCCTGAACGATTGGCATCGATGCTCCGGGCGATCACGTAACCGCTCAGCACGAAGAAGAAGAGGACTGCGAGACGGGCCACTACGACGACAGCCTGGTGGCTCGCCGTGATGAAGATCCCGTTCGGCGGCCGGATGAACACGTGATAGACGTGGCTTGCCAGGACGAGCAAGGCCAGCACGCCGCGCAGGCCCTCGAAGGCCTGGATCGTCGGTTGCGGCTGACCACTCATCGGCTCAGGGCTCGAGGTCGCGCCAGGTCAGCGCCCCCGGCGGAGGCCGGCACCGCAA
The DNA here is from genome assembly GCA_964616015.1 of uncultured Methylibium sp. Classification (GTDB taxonomy): domain Bacteria; phylum Pseudomonadota; class Gammaproteobacteria; order Burkholderiales; family Burkholderiaceae_C; genus Methylibium. Next base: position 10,584 of record CAZTTC010000028.1, read on the forward strand.
GGGTGGCGAAGCGTTGTCGGGCGTGCAGGCCTTGAAGTAGGTTTGCGCGTCGTCTCGGCGAAACTCGCGCAGTCGCTGCGCAGCGTACAGCGCCTCGGCATCGCGGCCGCGTGCGTGCAGGGCCTCGATGTAGGCGATCAGCAGGCGCACGTCGACCAGCTGGTGCAAGGGCCGGCGGAAACTCGCGAGCGCTTCGTCCCTGGGCTCGTTGGTCACAGCGGCGTAGTCAGCGTGGTGGCCGAATAGCAGGCTCGTGCGGCCCTCGGCGATGCGCTGGGCCAGCGGCGGCGCGCCGGCCGCCGGCGCGTAGATGTCCTCGATGCGACGGTGGTCCCAGGCGGCGTAGACCGAGCCCAGCAACATCGCGGCCCCTGCCAGCTGCAGGGGCCACGCCGAGCGCACCGCCCGCGGGGCGGCGCCCACCGGCATCGACCCCAGGAAAACGCCCATCGCCCAGGCCGCCGGTAGCAGGAAGTAGGCGTACCAAAGCGGGTACTCCAGCAGACTGTGCACCGCAAGCACCAGCAGCAAAATCAAGACAGCGCGCGCGGGGTGGCCCGGCTCACGGCCTGCTAGGCACCACGCACCGCGCGTGCGCCACAGCGGCCATATCAGCAGACCGAGCACGAGCGCGGTGGCCGGCAGACCGATCTCGACCGCGAGCTGCAAAGGCAAGTTGTGCGTGTGATCGAAGAAGGCGACCGGCCGGTCCGGGAAAGGAGTGAAGGTCCAGGCGAAGTTGAAATTTCCCCAGCCGACGCCGGTCCACGGGTTCTGCGCGATCAGCGTCAAGGTATTGCGCCAGATCGCGAAACGCGAGCTGCTGATGTCGCCGCTGGCCTGCAGTCGCTCGGCCGCGTAGAAATGCGCCTGCTGCCACAGCGCGTACTCGGCGAGCGCGCCCCAGAACAGCAGGTAGACCAGCGGCGTCAGCGCCAGCGTCCAGCGCGCCGCGCGCGGCAAGCTGCGGTCCAGCACGGCCCACAACAGCAGCACGCCGAGCGACAACGCGCCGGTGCGCGAGGCGCTCAGCGCGACGGCCAGCACCATCGCGACGATGGCCGCGCCGGCCGCGATGGATCGCAGCCGGCCCGCATGCCACAGCCAGGCGGTCATCACGATCGCGCACAGCAGCGCCGTGGCCAGGTGGTTGGGCTGGCGCAGATTGCCGATGGCGCGGCCCGGCGAAGCGTTGACGGCCACCAGCGATCCGTCGGCGAGGCCCGGCGCGAAGTACTGCAGCAGCGCGACCGCGACGCAGGCGAGACCTCCCACCAGCCAGGCCCAGGCCATGGCTTCGGCCGAGTCGCTGCCGCGCACCGCGCTCGCCGCGAGGACGACGCCCGCCGCCGCGAGCAGCAGGGCCGGGGCGGCCTGCCCGCGATCGAGCCCGGCGGCGGCGAAGGCGAGGCACAGCGCCAAGGCAGCGAGGGCCGGCCCGAGGCCCGCGATCCGCCCGGCGCCTGCGCCGCGACCGAACAGCAACCACAGGCCCCAGCCGGCGCCGGCGGCGACCTGGTTGTAGAAGACCGAGTCGGGCACCGCACCGCGGGCCAGCAGCAAGGGCAGCGACACGGCCAGCAGGGCCAGGAGCTGCTGAACGAAGTTGGGGGGCGGCGGCGTGTCGCGGGTCATCGGTCCGTGGGCCGGGAAGGCCATGCAGGACCGTGATTAGACGCGACGGCGGGGAGCGCCAACACGGTCACGCCCGACCGGTGTGGCGGTGGTCGATGGCCACCCGCCGGTCGCCATCCGAGCCGCTATGCTCGACGCGCCGTGCGTGCGGCGATTTTGCAAGGCCGTGGGAGCGACATGGGACTGATCGGAACGGTGCTGCGCAGCCTCAAGCGCGGCGCGAGTGCGCAACGGCGCTGGGCCGCGGCCGAGGTACGCGAGTTGATCGCCCGCCGTCAGCTCGCGGAGGCGGCGGCGGCGGTCGACGCCCTGCTGGACGCCACGCCGCAACGCGAGCTCGTCGCGCTGTGCCTCAAGGGCGAGATTGCCTTTCACGAGCGCCGGGACGCGGAGGCCGAAGCCCTGTTCCGGGAAGCTCTGGCGCAGGCTCCGGGTCTTGCCGACGCGCACTACGGCCTGTCGCTGGTGATGGTCGAGAAGAGTCAGGACGACCTAGCCGTGATGCACGCACAGTTTGCCGTGAACAACGGAACCGAAGCGTGCTTCAGCGCACAGCTCGGCCTGTGCCATGTGCGACGCGGCAGCCATGTGCTTGCCACCGCGGCGCTGGCGCGCGCAACGCGACTCGATCCGCACGACAAAGCCTCGTGGAACAACCTCGGTATCGCTTCGCGGGCGCGCCGCGATGTGGCCGGTGCGCGGGCTGCGTTCCGGCGCGCGCTCGAACTCGACCCGGATTTCGCCAGCGCCCGCGGCAACCTGGAGGTGCTGGAGAAGGACGTTGCCGAGTATGGCACCGGGATGAGCACGCAGGACGGCGTCGGCCCCGACGAGGAGGCGGTCGACCGCGACCCTCGTCTGGCGGAGATTTTCGAACGGCGCGAGCGGGGAGAGCTCTTGGCCGCCGCCGAAGCGCTCGAACGGATCTGCCTGGAGCATCCCGACGACGGCGCGCTGGCGATCGAGTTGTTTCGCCTCTACCGAGACCAGGGCGACACCCAGAGCGGCATCGATGCCCTGCAGGCCTTTGCGGCCCGACATCCCGAGGAGTGGACGGTCGTGGCTGAACTCGGACAAGCGCTGGTCAAGGAACAGGAGTTCAAGCAGGCCAAGCCGCTTGTCGAGGCAGCGCTCGCGCGCCGTCCGGACGACGTCGCGCTGCTGCTGGCCATGGCTTCGATCCGTGAGGAACAAGACCGCTACATGGATGCGGGCGAACTGATCGACCGCATCTACGAGCTCGACCCCAACCTGAAAAACAAGGGAAGGCTGGTGGCCAGCCTGGTCGCACGCTGCCGGTACGAACGAGCGCTCGATCTCATCGACGAGATGCTCACGGCTCAACCGGGGACGGCCGACGAGTTGCTGTCGCTGCGCGTCTACGCGCTCGCGCAGACGGGCCGCCACGACGAGGCGCTGCCCATTCTCGACCAGGCGATCGCCGATCAGCCGCAGGAGCCCATGCGGCGCTTCCCGCGCGCGACGATCCACTTGCTCAACGAGCGCTACGCCGAGGGCTGGGACGACTATGCGTTCCGCACACTCGCCTCGAGCAAGCACCTGCGCATGCTGCCGTTCCCGGTCTGGCAGAGCGAGCCCCTCGAGGGAAAGACGATCCTGTTGCTCGCCGAGCAGGGGCTGGGCGACCAGGTGATGTTCGCCTCGTGCCTGCCGGACCTTCTGGCGCTGAAGCCGGGGCGCGTGATCGTCGAGGCCATCGATCGGGTCGCGCCGACCCTGGCACGCTCCTTCCCCAAGTGCGAGATCGTGTCCACGCGACAGGACCCCGGCTTCGACTGGGTGACTCGCCTGGGGACGGTGGATTGCTTCCTGCCGATGGGTGATCTGCCCCGGCGCTTCCGCCGCAGTCACGCCGACTTCCCCGCCCACAACGGCTACCTGCAGGCCGACCCCGAGCGCGTGCGCCACTGGCGTGCCAAGCTCGGCGAGCTCGGACCGGGGCCGACCATCGGGGTGTCCTGGCGAGGCGGGAGCGAGGCGACGCGGCGCGTGATCCGCACGATGGACGTGACGCAACTCGAGCCGCTGACCCGTGCGCATGCGGCTCAATGGGTGTGTCTGCAGTACGGCGATGTCGGCGACGATCTGGCTAGAGCTCGTGCCGCCGGGATGACCGTGCACTACTGGCCCGAATCGATCAAGGTGCTAGACGAGTTTGCTGCACTCATCACTGCGCTGGATCTGGTGATCACGGTCTGCAACACCACCGTGCACTACGCCGGCGCGCTGGCCAAACCGGTGTGGATCATGGCCCCGAAGGTCCCCGAGTGGCGTTACGGTTTGTATTCGGCGGTGCTGCCCTGGTACCCTAGCTCGCGCATCTACAGGCAGGCAGAAGCCGAGAAGTGGCAGGGGGTTCTCGATGCGTTACAGCGCCAGCTCGCGCAGTGGCAGCCTGCTGCGTGACGCATTGCACGGCTCGCAGTGACGGACCCGGTACCTGGTGACCAATCACGTCGCTCTGCGTGGGGCACGGCACTTGCGCAAAGCCCGGTAGAAGAACTGCCACGGGCTACCGTATGAGAAAGACGCTGCAGAAGGGCTTCACGCTGATCGAACTGATGATCGTGGTGGCCATCATCGGCATCCTGGCCGCAGTCGCGCTGCCAGCCTACCAAGACTACACCGTGCGCGCGCGGGTCTCCGAGCTGGTCATCGGCGCGGCCGGGGCCCGCTCGGCGATCACCGAGCACTGCCAGAACCTGAACACCTGTACCGGCCTGAACACCGCGGCCATCGTCATCGCATCGACCAAGTTCATCTCGGCGGCCGATGTGGCGGGCAACGGCATCGTGTCGGTCGGAGGCAAGGATGCAGTCGGCACCACGGGTGCCGTGACGGTGACCCTGACCCCCAGTTGGAACGGCACGACCGCCGACTGGAGCTGCACCGGCGGCCCGCTGCGCTTCATGCCGGCCACCTGCCGGGGCTGAGCATCACAAAGTCGAACCGCAAGGCAAGAGACGCTTCGGCCCCTCTTGCCCTTTTTTGGATCGGCCAAGTGCAACGAGCGGGTGGCGAGCACCCGGTCCGGATACGGAGGCACCGCCTGCCCAGAATTGACAGCGCTCCGCCGGCCTGGGTCGCCGGCCTCGTCGATTCCTGCGGCGACACCGTGAAGGCATGCACGCCGCTGCCGGCGGTTGTGACAAAACCTGTCGGCCCGGCCGCGGCACGGCACTTGCGGCTTTGAACCTGCGAATCCGCACCCCCTTTGCAAAGGAGCAACCTGAATGAAGAAGTCACTGCAACAAGGCTTCACGCTCATCGAACTGATGATCGTGGTGGCCATCATCGGCATCCTGGCCGCGGTCGCGCTGCCGGCCTATCAGGACTACACCGTGCGCGCCCGCGTGTCGGAACTGGTCCTGGGCGCCTCGTCGGCGCGTACCTCGATCTCCGAGGTCTGCCAGAACAACAACGGCTGCACCAGCATCGACGTGGCCGCCGTCGTGATCAGCTCGACCAAGTACATCTCCAACGCTACGGTTCAGACGACCGGCACGATCAACATCACGTCCAAGGCTGCGATCGGTACAACCGGCGCGGTGACGGTGCAGTTGAGCCCGAGCTGGAACGGCACCACGGCCGACTGGAGCTGCACCGGTGCTCCGCTGCGCTTCATGCCGGCCACCTGCCGCGGCTGATCTGCTTTCGCGTAAGCTTCAAGGGGCGCTTCGGCGCCCTTTGGTTTTCTGGGCACACTGCGCGCAGTCGAACTCAGGGTCGTTTCATGGGCATCCTCTCCGCCTTCTCCTCGAATTCCCGCGCCCAGGTCTTCGCCAAGTCGCTGGCGCAGGACATCGGTAAGCGCTACCCGCCAGCGCTGGATCAGCAGCCGGGCAAGCGCCCGTCGGTTAATCGGCTGACGCGTATCATGGAAGACGCGTGCGACAAGGCCGTCGCTTTCCAGAAAGAGAACCAGCTGGGCTGGCTGGGCAAGGCCAAGCTCAGCAACAGTTTTCGCTGGGAGCTGACCGAGATGGGCTACCAGAAGGACTTCGTGGACTTCGCGACCGAAGCGGTGGTGGTCCACCTGAGCCGCAAACCTGCAAAGGGCTGAGTCCGGATCATTAATCAGCCGGGCGCTGCTCCCGATAAGCGGCGCAGCAGCGCCCTACTCGATCGCAGCCCGCAACGCGTCGAGGTCGACCATGATGTCGGCATCGGCTGGCCGGGCGACCTGGTTGACATCGACCGGCTTGCAGTCGAGCTGCACGAACCCGTGGCCGCACGCTTGCGCGAGCGCGTCGAAGTAGAAATCGCTGCCGCCGGCCACCGAGAAACGGTTGTAGAGCACCACGATGCGGGCGCCGGGACTCGCATACACCATGTTGGTCAGCGCGGCGCCGTTCGGGGCCACGATGTGGCTGACCTCGGCAAACAGGGCGATCTGCTCTGCGACGCAGAGCTTCTCGGGCTGGATCACCTCGTAGCCGCGAGCGGCCAGCAGTGCGATCACGGCGTCCTCGTTCATGACGCGGCGGGTCGTGTCGCTGCGCGAAAGATAGACCTTGCGGTGCGCCGTGGCGGCCGGCGACACTAGGCGGCGCCGGTACCAGCGAGGCAGCAGCGGGTCGATCCAGCGCCCGGCATCCACCACGCGCGACGGGACCCACAGGTGTGCGAAGCGCAGCGGCTCGTCGGACTTGACGCGAATCAGCCGCCGCTCGTCGATGCCGAGCAGAGCGAACAGCTCCATCTGGAAAGGCGCCAGCTCGTCGTTGACCACCAGCGGGAGATCCTCGGGCGCACCCAGCTCCTCGGCCACGGCCAGAGACCCCAGGAAACCGACCGTCTGGTGGTAGTACTGCGCCATGCCGCCAATCAGCAGGGCCGGCTGCTCGACGAGCGGCAGCTCGCGCGGCATCCGCACCTCGGCGCGCTGACCGGCGCGGTTCATCAGAAGCGGACTCTCCGGGAGTTCGCTCTGCAGCTGGACGCGATGCATCATGAAGCCGTCGATCGCGGTCTTCTCTTCGTCGAGCAGAGGAACCCACTGGAAGCTCGGCATGACCGCCACGCGGCTCAGCTCGGCCAGCACGGGGCGGCGGCCGGGGCGACCCAGATCGACGGCGCGCCGGTAGGCAATGGCGTTGCGCTCGCACCAGTGCACGAGAGGCAACCAGCCGACGCTGACATCGCGAGAGCCCGCCGGCAGGGGGCTTGCGACCCGGTAGTGGCCTACAGCCTCCAGGAGCAGCGGCTTGAGCTCGTAGAGCTGCTGCGCGAACGCAAGCCGTTCGCGGCGCGCAGCCTCATCGTCCATCGGCCGCGCTCCCAGCGCGGTCGACACGAACTTCATCTCGCCGAGCGGGGGATCCATCTCCTTGCGGTAGGCCTTGGCGAAAGCCTGCGCGAACGCCAGGTGGGCGCCGGGGGCCGCCTGAGGGACCAGGAAGATTAGCTTGCGGCGATAGGCCAACTCCTCCAGGGGGCGCCCTTGCAGGCGATGAAGAATGGCCAGCGCCTTCCAGACCTGAGGCTCCTGCGGGAATCGTGACTCCGCACGCTTCAGCAGCTGTTCGGCTGCGTCGAAGTCTCCTTCGACGACGCTCGTGCGAGCCAGCGTGATCAAGGTTGCCGGAACGGACGAAGTGTCGGCGAAGGGGCCCAGGAGCGTGCGCACTTCCTCAAGGCGACTCTCGTCGAAAGCGAGCAGCGCCGTACGCAGGGCGTCCTGCTCTTCCCGGGTCGGCGTGATGAGTCCGACGGCCTCGCCCCATCGGCCCGCCGTCTCGGCGAGCACCGTGACGGTTTCACCGCTCGCGTTCGTGAACTGGCGCGAAATGGTTGCCATGGGTGGGTCAGGACTCCGCCGGAACCGCCGGCGCGGGCTCCACGACGGGCATGCGCTTGCGACGCCCCAGGGATTGTGGCGCGAGATCCGGCCGGTCGCACGGGGGGCCTGGCGCGGCCATCCCTGAACGCCCGGAGTCCGTGCAGATCGGCACACGATGCGACCCCGAACTCGCTCGAAACAGGCGCCTGGGGGCTCTCCGGCGCCCGCGGGCGAAGTGAATCCGTGCACTGTCACCACCCCGGCATCCGGCAGTCATCCTAAACTGCGGAGAGTTGAGGACGCTAGATTCGAGGTCATGCATGTTGATCAGCGAAGAGTACCGGGCCGAGCAGACTGCCCTTCACGCCAAGGGCAACTACGGCCGCACGGGCGAGCTCTACGGCGATGTGGTCGCGGAGCTGCTGCGGAGCACCGGTGCGCAGTCCTTGCTCGACTACGGTTGCGGGAGACAGAGAAGCCTGCTCAAGACGCTGCAGTTGCCCGCCGAGGTCGTCTACGAGGGGTACGACCCTGCTGTTCCCGAGTACTCCGGCGCTCCGTTGCCGGCGGAACTCGTGTGCTGCATCGACGTGCTGGAGCACATCGAGCCGGTTCTGCTGAACAACGTGCTCGATCACCTGGCCGAGTTGTGCGACCCCTATGGCTTCTTCACGGTCCACTGCGGGCCTGCCGCCAAGGTTCTGTCGGATGGGCGCAATGCGCACCTGACGCAGCAAGGTCAGGAATGGTGGGGGCCACGCTTCAAGCAGCGTTTCAAGCTGCTGGACATCCAGCCCATCGAGCACAGAGGGTTTGCAGTGGTGGTGCGCTCGCTGCAGTCTGGCGCGCAACTCGCTGAGCCAGGCAAGCTCGCAATGCCGGCGGCCGTTGTGAAGTCGCCGCGCGCTGCCGCGCCCGAGCAGGCTGCCGCCGATGCCGCTGCAGCCGACGCCGCGGCAGAAGGCCCGCCGCGCACCGTGCTCAAGTACCAGGGGCGACGCATCGCGTTCAACACACCGAACGCGATGACCACCTGGCGCGTCAAGTCGTTGTTCGAGAAGGAGCCGGACACGATCCGCTGGATCGAGCAGATGACGCCAGGCAGCACGCTGGTCGACATCGGCGCGAATGTCGGGATGTACAGCCTGTTTTCGGCGGTCGTCCGCGATGTGCGGGTGTTCTCGTTCGAGCCGGAATCGCAGAACTACGCACTGCTCAATGCCAACATTGCCGACAACGACCTGTCCGAGCGGGTGGCTGCTTTCCCGCTCGCGCTGTCGGACAGCATGCAGCTCGACAAGCTCTACCTGTCAGAGTTCTCCGGCGGCGGCTCCTGCCACTCGTTTGCCGACAAGGTCGGCTTCGATCTGAAGCCACGCAAGGCTGCTTTCGCGCAGGGTGCCTTCAGCGTGACGCTTGACCAGCTGGTCGACAGCGGCGCCGTACCAGTACCCGACTACATCAAGCTCGATGTCGACGGCATCGAGCACAAGGTGCTCCGCGGGGCCCGCAGGACGTTGTCCAACGCTGGCGTACGTGAACTGCTGGTGGAGCTGAACACGCACCTGCCGGAGCACCGGGCCGCGATCGAGATGCTGCAGTCTCTCGGATTCACGTACGACACGGCGCAGGCTCAGGGGGCGCTCCGCAAGTCGGGCGCCTTCGAAGGTGTCGGTGAGTTCATCTTCAAACGCCCGGTTGCCGGCGCATTCGAGTTCAACAAAACGTTCACGATCGGCTTGCCGCGCGAAGCACGGGGCCGTCGGGTGCTGAACCATCTGCTTGACCGGGTGGCCCACACACCGACCACCCAGGATCCGTTTCCCTACCTCGTCGTCGACGACGTGTTCCCGCGTGACTACTACGCCGAAATGCTCGCGCACTTTCCAGGCCCGGACAGCTTGCGCCCTATCGGCGAGAGCGCGCGGGTACCCAGTGACGCCTACAAGGAGCGCGGGGTCGTGCTGTTCACCGACGATGAGTTCGCGCGCATGACGGGGGAGCAGCAGCGCTTCTGGCGCGACTTTGCTCGGTGGATGTACAGCGACCAGTTCCTGCAGTGCTTCGTGCAGAAGTTCGCCGCCGACCTCGAGCCGCGTCTGCGTCGCATCATCGATGCAGAGCAGGAGCTCAAGGCGCGGGGCGACGCGTTGCTGGTGAACGATCAGACGCGTTACGCGATTGGCCCGCACACCGATGCGCCGCACCGGCTGATCTCGTTCCTGTTCTACCTGCCCCGCGACGCGTCGATGCGCGATCTGGGCACGTCCATCTACCGCGCCAAGGACCCGGACTTCGTCTGCTGGGGCGGCCCGCACCACCCGTTCGAGCCCTTCGACAGGGTGACGACCGTGGACTTCCTGCCGAACCGGCTGCTGGCGTTCCCGAAGACGGAGCGTTCTTTCCACGGCGTGGAGCGGATTGAACGCGAGGGCGTCAATCGGCAACTGCTGATCAACAACATCCGCGTGCTCAATTCGACGACGCACTGAGTCCCGCCAGGAGCCGCGGGGCCGTTCGGCCCGATCAGTCTCGCGGCTAGCGCCCGGGTTCGCCCTGATCCGTCAGCGGTTCGCCGCGCAAGTTCGCGATGTGGCCAGCCGCGCTGCGCGAGCGGTCGAAGAAGTAATGGAGCGCGAAGCCCTTCAGCGCTTCACCGTACTCCCTGCGAAGCGCTCGGCTCTTGGCCAGCCGGACCGCATGCGCCGCGTACTGCGATCGATCTTCGCACTCCAAGGGCAGACCGACATCCTGCAAGCGATCGAGCGCTGCCGCGAACGGCAGCGCGGCGCCTTGGCGACGGTCCCTCCGGTAGGCAGGCATGAAGAAGTTGACCCATGAGCGCGCGTCGGTCCACGTCACGACCGGGCAGCCGCACGCCACCGCGCGCGCCGCGACCGCGCCCGAGAGAACCGGTGTGTCGAGGAAGATGTCGGCGCCCAGCAGCAAATCATCGGGTGAGACCCAGCCGGCAAAGAACTGCCGTTGACCGAGTCCTCTCGACTCGAAGAACGCCTCGATGCCCGGGTGGCGTTGCTTGCCCGTCCACACGAAGCTGCTGTCCGGCAGCGCACGAAGTATGGCGGCGACCGCCTCCAGGAACTCCGGATTGCGAATCTTCTCCTCGCGGTTGACGGTGTAGAATACGGTCCCAAATCGTCGGGCTTGCTGCAGCACGGCCGGTGGCTGGCCTGACCCTTGCAGTTCGGCGCGCTCGCGAAACAGCGGCGGCGCCGCGAGCCAGCGCCGGCCCGCGACCTCTCGGGCCTGCCGCAGGCCTGACGTGAACGAGCAGCGGTGCACCAGGTGCTCGAAGCAGGACAGCTCGAACTTCATCGAGAGCCAGGCCAGCCGCTCACCGAGCAAACCACTGGCGTAGCTCAGTCCTACCGGGACCGAGTTGAATACCAGCCGCCCGAACCCCTCGCTGTACACCAGGTTGGCCGCCTGGCCGTACATCTCGTGCAGCGGCAGTTGTGGAGGCAGACACCACACCCGCACGTTCCAGCGATCCCGCAGCCGCTGAACGCGCGGGCCCGGGCCGCCGCTGGCAACACCGACGAGGCCGATGTTGACGCCGTCTTCCGGCGTTGCCTCGACATGTGCCTCGATCAGATCGGCGAGCAGTTGAACATGCGCCAGACTCTCATAGCCCAGGGTATGCACGAAGAACAGCAGGCGCCGAGGTCCGACGGCCTCGACGGCGGGCATCGCGCAAGCCCCCGCATCGCGCTGCGCGCGACCCAGCTGGAACAGCGGCGCGTCGACACGAGAGAAGCAGGCCTCGTAGTGAGCCGGTTCCTCGAATGCGCGTATGAGACGCCGATAGGTTCGCTCCTCGAACGCACAGGCAGTGGCGACATCCCCGACCCGGGCGCAGGCTTCGAACACCGGAAGCGCGGCCTGTTCGAGCAGACGCTGCGCTTCCTGTGGATCGTCCGGGGTACGAACCTGCTCGTCGAAAAGTATGGCTGCCTCCGCACATTGCCCTGCTTTGGACAACGCCCGCACTCGTGCGACGACGACGTCGGTCTCGCGGGTTTGCGCCGCGCCTACAGCTGCCGAGCTCGGGGCAAGCGCGAAAACGGGCGATACCCGGGTCGGCGAGCGGCGAAACGCTCTGGCGAGCATCCTGATCAGCATGGGTTAGCGTGGTCGAAGAACTGCGCCACACGCTCGATCACGCGGTCCTGGTGGTCTTCGAGCCCGAGCCACAGAGGAAGCCTCAGCAGCCGACAGGACGCGGCGTCGGTGACCGCAAGTTCGGGGGCGGCTGTGCCGTGGAACTGTTCGCCGAATGCCGAGCGATGCAGGGGAACGTAGTGAAAGACCGCATGTATGTCGTCTTGCTTCAGCCAATCGATCAGACGCGACCGGCTCTCCAGGTTCGGCAAGACGATGTAGTACATGTGCGCGTTGTGACCGCAACGCTCGGGGATGACGGGCCGTCGCAGGTGCCCTTGCGTTTCCAGCGGTGCCAGGGCCTCGTGGTAACGCATCCAGAGCGCCCTGCGCCTTGCGGTGATCGCGTCCATCTCCGAGAGCTGAGCCCACAGGAAGGCCGCGATCAGCTCGCCCGGCAGGAATGACGAGCCAAGGTCGCACCAGGTGTACTTGTCGACCTGGCCCCGGAAGAACTGGCTGCGGTTCGTGCCCTTCTCTCGCACGATCTCGGCGCGCTGCATCAGCCGTTCGTCGTTGACATAGATCGCCCCGCCCTCGCCGGAGATGATGTTCTTGGTCTCGTGGAAGGAGACCGCGGACAGCGCGCCGAAGCTGCCGGCCTGGCGCCCCTTGTATGTCGACATGAGGGCCTGTGCGCTGTCCTCGATCACGATCAGGCCGTGCCGGTGCGCCAGCTCGCAGATCGCGTCCATCTCGCAGACGACACCCGCGTAGTGGACGACCACGATCGCTCGCGTGCGCGGGCCGATGCGCTCGGCGACCAGGTTCTCGTCGAGGTTGAAGGTATCGGGTCGGATGTCCACGAACACGGGTCTCGCCCCGCGCAGCACCACGGCGTTGGCTGTCGATACGAAGGTGTACGACGGCATGATGACCTCGTCGCCAGGCCGCAGGTCTGCCAGCATGGCCGCCATCTCGAGCGCCGCCGTGCAGGAGTGCGTCAGCAGCACCTTGCGCACGCCGGTGCGCGTCTCGAGCAGGGCGTGACAGCGTCGTGTGAACGGGCCGTCGCCTGCCAGCATGCCGTTGAAGTGCGCCTCGGCGATGTTGTACAACTCGCGCCCGGTCATGTAGGGCTTGTTGAACGGGATCGGCAGCTTCATGCGCGGGGCTCGTCGGACCACCAGTGGAAGGTGTAGACGCTGCGGGTGGGCAGGAAGCCGGCCCGGGCCAGCAGTCTCTGCATGGGCAGGTTGGTGATCTGGGTGGAGTAACTCAGAGTCGATGCGCCCCACGCGGGCGCGTTGACAATCAAGTGCCGCAGCAGCGAGCAGGCGACGCCTTGCTGCCGAGCAACGGGGTGGACGGCAAACAGCGCCACGTCGAGCGCGCTTGCGCTGCTGCGCCGAAGACTCGCGAAGCCCACCGCGCGCGGGCCGCGCTCGGCGATGACCAGTGGCGCCACGGCGTCAACGCAGCAGGCGCGGGCCCAGGATGGGTAGACGGCTTCAGCATCTTCGACGCGCAACCGGGGGTCGTTGCGATAGTGGCCGCCGTAGCCACGAAAGGCTTCCTGGGCCAGCCACTCGACGAGATCGGCATCTCGGGCGTCGCCTGCGCGAAAGCGCAGCGGAGCGTCTGACCGATTGGCGAACGTCGTGGGCATCACGTCGGCGTCCACCGGGATCACACGGCGGGCGCAGTGGCACAGCGTGTCCATCAAGAGGCCGCCTGCCCGTTCGACGGCATTCACGGCCATCTGGGCGTCGGTGGGCACCCTCAGGATCAGCAGTCCGACCCGCTGCAACCGGCATGCGGCCAAGGTCGCGCCGAGTTGATCGACAGTCTCGATGGTCTGCTTGGCGGTGCGGACGCCAAACCGCTCTTCGTCAACAGCCGACAGTTCGATCGACATGCTGGTCGGCGGCGGGTCACCGGGGCGGTCGCTGATCCACCCGCAGCATCGCGTCGCGCTCCGCGAACCACTCGGCGGCATGCTCGCAGCCGGCGTACTCGGCGAAGTACGGCCCGCCGATCGTGAAGTGCACGTTGGCGGCTTCGGGATCGGGGGCGTCGTAGCCCACGAGGTGGTTCCAGCGGTGCGGCAGCGCGCCGATCAGTTCGTCGCCGGCCAGCCACTTGAACTGGTGCAATTCCAGGCCGCTGGCGGTGTTGACGTAGTCGGGCGTCAGGGCCTTGCACTTCGCGTTGTTGAAGAGCAAGACGCTGGACCAGTTCTTCTTGCCGTAGGCAGTCTGCGGCTTGTCGAGGAACTTGGTGGTCTCGGTGGGCTGATGCTGGTGCTGCACGCACATGACCGCGTAGCGCTCGTCGCGCAGCGCCCAGAGCTTGGCGATGTCGTCGCGCATCAGCATGTCGCAGTCCATGAACAGAGACCAGCCTTCGTAGCCGCTGAGGTGCGGCGTCAGGAAGCGTGAGAACGAGAAGTCGGTGGACTGCAGCGCATTGGGCTCGCGCCAGAACACGGACTTCAGGTTGTCGAGAGCCAGCGGGGTCAGGCTCACCGGCTGGGAGGCACGGGCCAGGATGCTGTGCGACAGGACGTGCCAGGCGACGGTCTCGCGGGCGTCGAAGCCGATGAAGACGCGGATCATGGGGTCGGCGGCTCCGCCCCGGGCCGTGCGGGGAACTCATCGAAGAGCTGTCGGTAGTACGGCGTCGTGTACATGCTCAAGGCGATCGCCACGTCGATGAGAGAGCAGCTTGCCAAGAAGAGCTCAGGCCAAGGCGTCCAGTAATCTGACTTTAGCAGCAGGTTCACGGTCCACGCGCTGTTCAGCGCGGCCGTCAGCGCGACGATCTCTCGCCCGCGATGCCACAACAAGCGAGCCCAGCGGCCGGCGCTGGGCTGGCGGTTGAAGGCCGCCAGGGCGAGCAGCACGATGGGCACCTCCATCGCCAAGGCGGCCCAGGGGATGCCGCCGTCACCGAGCAGCAGCACCGAGGAGCCTTCGCGGCGCGCTGATGCGCCGATGATGATCAGCAGCACCCAGTGGCGGGCCAGGAGGGCGAGCGCCGCCCACAACAGTGCGGGCACCCGCAGCACGCCGTGGCGGTCGACCTCAAAGGCCGCATCGTGCGGCAGCGGTGTCTTGGCCATGGCCGGCTAGAACTCGAACACCAGACCCTTGACCAGCGGCTCCACGCGGTGCGCGGTGTCGATGGCGCGGATCTGTGCCACGACCGCGGCGACCTCGCCGGGCTTGGGGTGGGTGATGTGCACGGGCACGCTGCCGTCGAGCTGGGCCAGTTCGGCCGCCAGGCTGCTGGGCGCGAGGTGGCCGCTCAGGTCGGCCAGCCAGCGCTCGTCGTCGCCGAAGGCGGTCTCGATGATCAGGTGGGCGATGCGCTTGCCCTTCAGCGCCGCCCACAGCGCCGGGTTGGCGCCGGTGTCGCCGCTGTAGACCCACCAGCCGGCGGGGGTCTCGACGGCGAAGCCACAGGCCGGGACGGTGTGGGCGGCTGGCAGGACCTTGACGCGCCGCTGTCGTGTCCCGGCGCCGAAGGTGAGCGTGTCCCCCACGGCAAACGGTTCGAGCTTCAGGATCGGCCGGGCCGGGCTGGGGATGCGGGTGAAGTCCGGCCACAGCAGGCCGTTGAAGAGGTGGGCGCGCAGTGCCTCCAGCGTCTCGGGCAGCGCGTGCACGCGGATCGGGCCGCGCTGCGGCTGGGCGAGCCGCAGCTTCATCACGCTGTCGGCCAGCAAAGGGATCGCGAGGACGTGGTCCAGGTGCGAGTGCGACACCAGGATGTCGTCGATGCGGACCATCGCGTCGAGCGCGAGATCGCCCACGCCGGTGCCGGCGTCGATCAGCACGCTGTCGTCGAGCAGGAAAGCGGTGGTGCGGCTGCCGGCGGCGATCGACCCGGAACAGCCGAGCACCTGCAGGCGCGGAGAACTCATGGCGGCCAGGGGAGCGCGCAAGGCACGTGAACGGTTACTCCACGATGGTGCCTGCGGGTCGCTGGAGCGGCAAGCGGCGCGGTGTGCGAACCCTCACGCGCCGCGCCTTTGGCTGCACGGTCGTGACGACCGCGGCGCCGGTGGCGGCACTATGCCCGCAAGCTCAGGTCTGGACGAACTGCATCTGCGTCCCGGCGAGCTCGATCACGTCGCCGTTCTTCAGATGCACCGGGTCGCTGCTGACCGGGTTGCCGTTGACCATCGGCCGGCCGCCCCCCTCGACGTGGGCAAAGACATAGCCGCCGGGCCGCTTGGTGATGGACGCCACCTGCACACCGGGCTTGCCGACGGTGGTGACGACCTTGGTCAGTGCCACCTCGCGCCCGACCGCCGCGCCGTTGAGCACCCGGATCGAGGCCGCGGTCGCCCCGGACAGGG
>CAZTTC010000029.1:0-26272 GCA_964616015.1 uncultured Methylibium sp.
GCCGAGGTCGAGCAGGAGGCTCGCCCGTGAGCGGGATCGACCACGCCAGCGGCATGATCCAGGAGGTGCATCCGGACGAGATCTACACGTTGGTGGCGCTGGACTTTGTGGTGGTCGGTTTCGAAACGCCCGAGTCCATTGCCAACGCCGGCAGGATCGACTCGCTGCTCGTCCTGCAAGCCGGAGATCAGGTCACCGGGCGTGGGGAAGGAGATGGTCGAGGCGGACGGACCACCCTTCGGCAATGCAGGGCAGCCTGTTCAAGCCGGCGGGGTCCTGGGGCCATGACGATCACGAGTGAACGACCGGCACACAGTAACGTTACCCAGGCCATGCGCCGCATCACCGCCCCCCATCACGCATGATCAACTTCGCCATCATCGGCTGCGGCCGCATCGCCAAGCGCCACGCTGAACTGCTGGGTACTGGCCAGATTGCCGGCGCGCGACTCGCCGCGGTCTGCGATGT
This sequence comes from uncultured Methylibium sp., assembly GCA_964616015.1. Taxonomy (GTDB): domain Bacteria; phylum Pseudomonadota; class Gammaproteobacteria; order Burkholderiales; family Burkholderiaceae_C; genus Methylibium. Next base: position 469 of record CAZTTC010000029.1, read on the forward strand.
GCAGCGCGACCGCGCGGTGCAGTTCGGGCAGCGCTACGACGTGCCGTGGTTCAGCTCGATCGGCGAGCTGCTCACCATGCGGGGCATCGACGCCGTCTCGGTGCTCACACCCAGCGGCATGCATGCTGATCACGTCATTGCCGTCGCCAGAGCCGGCCGTCACATCGTGGTCGAGAAGCCCATGGCGCTCACGCTGGCCGACGGCGACGCCATGATCGCCGCCGCCGCGGCAGCACGAGTGCGGCTCTTCGTCGTCAAGCAGAACCGCTTCAACGTGCCGGTCGTCAAGGCACGCGAAGCGCTCGACGCCGGTCGGTTCGGAAAACTGGTGCTTGGCACCGTGCGCGTGCGCTGGTGCCGGGACCAGTCCTACTACGATCAGGACGACTGGCGCGGCACCTGGGCCCAGGACGGTGGCGTCATCGCCAATCAAGCCAGCCACCATGTCGACATGCTGTCCTGGTTCATGGGCGACGTAGAGAGTGTCCATGCCCGCGCCTCGACGGCGCTGGTCGACATCCAGGCCGAGGACACGTGTGTCGCCACCCTGCGGTTCCGCAATGGTGCGCTCGGCGTGATCGAAGCCACCGGTGCCACACGGCCGAAGGACATGGAAGGGTCCCTGTCGGTGCTGGGATCCGGTGGCGCCATCGAGATCGCCGGCTTCGCCGTGAACAAGATCAGAACCTGGCAGTTCGCTGCGGCGGTGGACCATGATCAGCAGGTGATCGAACAGTTCTCGGTGAACCCGCCCAACGTCTACGGCTTCGGCCACCAGGCTTACTACGAGCATGTCGTCGGCTGCCTGCAGCGCAACCTCCCCGCACTGGTCGACGGCCACGAGGGCCGTCGCAGTCTCGAGCTCGTGGCGGCGCTGTACGAGTCCATGGCCAGCGGCCGAGAGGTGTCGCTGCCGCTGCGCGTCGAGCACTCGCGCCTCGGTCGGGCTTGACATCGTGAGCGCGAGCCCCACCCTGCTGCAGGCCGCGGTGCGCGAGGTCCGCTGCGGAGAGCGCGTCCGCATCGTCGAGCCGGCCAATGTCTACGAGTGCAGCCTGGGCGAGGACTGCTTCGTCGGTCCTTTCGTCGAGATCCAGAAGGGCGTGCGCATCGGTGCGCGCACCAAGGTCCAGTCCCACGCCTTCGTCTGCGAGCTCGTCGAGATCGGCGAGGACTGCTTCGTCGGCCACGGTGTGATGTTCACCAACGACCCCTTCAGCGTCGGCGGACCGGCACGCGGCCGCAAGGCGCTGTGGCGCGCCACGCGCGTCGGTGACCGCGTGTCGATCGGCTCCAACGCCACGCTGCTGCCGGTGAGCATCTGCAACGACGTGGTGATCGGCGCGGGCGCGGTCGTCACGCGCGACATCACGCGACCCGGCATCTATGCCGGCAACCCGGCGCGGCTGCTGCGCACCCTCGATCCCTTGACCCCGACCGCCCCCGGACCCGCATGAGCGCCATCCCCTTCGTCGACCTGCACGCCCAGTACCTGAGCATCAAGGACGGCATCGACGCCGCGATCGCCGACGTGATCCGCCACTCGGCCTTCATCCGTGGGCCCTACGTGCAGCGCTTCGAGCAAGAGTTCGCGGCCGCGACCGGTGCCGCCCACTGCGTGTCATGCGCGAACGGCACGGACTCGCTCTACATCGCGATGCGCGCGCTGGGTGTGCAGCCCGGCGACGAAGTGATCGCGCCGGCGCACTCGTGGATCTCCACGACCGAAACCATCACCCAGGCGGGCGGGACCGTGGTCTTCTGCGACACCGAGGTCGACCACTACACGATCGACCCCGCGCACATCGAATCCCTGATCACGCCGCGTACCGTCGGCATCATCCCGGTGCACCTCTACGGGCAGCCGGCCGACATGGACCCGATCATGGCCATCGCGCGCAAGCACGGCCTGTGGGTCATCGAGGACTGCGCCCAGGCCCACCTGGCGCGCTACAAGGGTCAGTTGGTCGGCAGCTTCGGCACAGCGGCCTCCTACTCCTTCTATCCGGGCAAGAACCTCGGTGCCATGGGCGACGCGGGGGCGTTGACGACGGCCGACGCCGCACTCGCCGAGCGCATGGCCATGATCGCCCGCCACGGCGGTCTGACCAAGGGCGATCACCAGGTCGAAGGCGTGAACAGCCGCCTCGATGGGCTGCAGGCCGCGGTGCTGTCGGTCAAGCTGCCGCATCTGCGCGGCTGGACCGCGCGTCGCCAGGAGGTCGCGGCGGAGTACACACGCCGGCTCGCTGACAGCCCCGGCCTCTCACTGCCGCGCGTGGCGGCAGGCCGAGAGCACGTCTATCACCTGTACGTCGTGCGCCACGAGCGGCGCGACGCGCTGGCAGGCCACCTCGCCGAGCGAGGCATCCAGACCGTCATCAACTACCCGGTGGCCTTGCCCTTTCTGCCGGCGTACCGGCGCCTCGGGCATGTGTCGGCTGACTTCCCCAACGCACATGCCCACCAGTCACGCATCCTGTCGCTGCCGATCTACCCCGAGATGTCGGTTTCGCAGGTTGCCTCGGTCGCCGCGGCGATCAGCCAGTTTGTCGAGGAGGTCGCGTGAGACTTCAAGGCAAAAAGGTGCTGGTGACCGGTGCCGACGGTTTCATCGGCTCGCATCTCGTCGAGTACCTGGTTGGCGCTGGTGTCGACGTGCGGGCGTTCGTCTACTACAACAGCTTCAATTCGTGGGGCTGGCTCGACGAGAGCGATGCACACATCCGGCAGTCTCTCGACGTCTTCGCCGGGGACATCCGCGATCCGCACGGCGTGCGGACCGCCATGCAGGGCTGTGACGTGGTGATGCACTTGGCCGCGCTGATCGCCATCCCCTACTCCTATCACTCGCCCGACACCTACGTCGACACGAACGTCAAGGGCACGCTCAACGTCGTGCAGGCCGCACGGGAACTCGGCATCGAGCGCGTCGTCCAGACCTCCACCAGCGAGGTCTACGGGACCGCGCGCTTCGTGCCGATCACCGAGGAGCACCCGCTACAGGGTCAGTCGCCGTATGCCGCCAGCAAGATCGGCGCCGACCAGATGGCGACGAGCTTCCATCGGTCCTTCGGCACGCCGGTGACCGTCATCCGCCCGTTCAACACCTACGGGCCGCGCCAGTCGGCCCGGGCAGTGATTCCGACCATCATCACGCAGATCGCCGCCGGCGCGCAGCAAGTCCGACTGGGTGCCATGCACCCGACGCGGGACTTCAATCACGTGCATGACACCGTGCGCGGATTCGTCGCGGTGGCCGAGTGCGACGCTGCCGTCGGTCAGGTCATCAACGTCGGTAGCAACTACGAGATCTCGATCGGCGAGACCGCCACCACCATCGCCCGCCTGATGGGTCGCGAGGTCGAGTTCGTTGCTGACGACCAGCGCATGCGTCCGGTGGGTAGCGAGGTCGAGCGTCTGTGGGCCGACAACCAGCGCGCGCGCACGCTGACCGGCTGGGCGCCGTTGTACGGTGGAGGCGATGGCTTCGAGCGGGGTCTGCAGGAGACCATCGCGTGGTTCACTCAGGCGTCCAATCTGCGTCGCTACAAGGCCGGTCTGTACAACTTGTGAAGCCGCCGTGACGACTGACTACATCGAATCCGACCTGGTCAACGGCGTGGTCGCCACGGTCCGCAGTGTCCTGGGCACGCCGGCGGCGCCGCTGCCCCTGCACGAGCCAGAGTTTTGCGGGCGGGAGAGTGACTACGTGCGCCAGTGCATCGATACCGGCTGGGTCTCCTCGGTCGGCAGCTTTGTCGACCGCTTCGAGCGCGATCTCGCCGCCTACACCGGCGCCTCGCACGCCATTGCGACGGTCAACGGAACGGCGGCCCTCCACATGTGCCTGCTGCTCGCAGGCGTGCGGCGCGGAGACGAGGTGCTCATGCCGACGATGACCTTCGTCGCCACGGCCAACGCGGTCTGTTACGCCGGGGCCACGCCTCACTTGGTGGACTCCGAGGCCGCGTCGCTCGGCATCGACGCCGCTCGCCTCGAGGAGCATTTGCAGGCCGTCGCCTATGTCGACGGCGAGCACTGCTTCAGTCATCGCACTGGTGCCCGTATCGCGGCGCTGGTCGTCATGCACGTGTTCGGCCATCCCTGCGACCTCGATGCGCTCGACGCGCTGGCGCAGCGCTGGAAGCTCACACTGATCGAAGATGCGGCCGAATCGCTCGGCTCCAGCTACCACGGCCGCCACACCGGTCGGGTCGGGCGCCTGGCCGCGCTCAGCTTCAACGGCAACAAGATCGTGACGACGGGGGGCGGCGGCGCGATCCTGACGGGTGATGCGGACCTGGCGCGCCGCGCCAAGCACCTGACCACCACAGCCCGCACGTCGCACCGCTGGAGCTTCCTCCACGACGAAGTGGGCTACAACTACCGCTTGCCGAACCTCAACGCCGCGCTCGGCTGCGCCCAGATCGAGCGGCTGGACGACATGTTGGGCCGCAAGCGGGCTCTGGCACGGCGTTACGCAGCGGCCTTCGACGGGATCAGGGGCGCTCGCATTCTGATGGAGCCCGCTGGCAGCATCAGCAACTACTGGCTGGTCACCCTGTTGCTCGACGAGGCACACGCGGCAAGCCGAGATGACGTGCTGGCCGCCCTCAACGACGCCGGCTACATGTCTCGCCCGCTGTGGACCTTGATGCACCACCTGCCGATGTTCCGAGACTGCCCACGCGCTGATCTCGGGACCGCCGAGCAGCTGGAAGCGCGCGTCATCAACCTGCCCAGCAGCGCCAAGCTCGGAGCCTGACACATGGTCCGTCGCCGTCTCTGCGTCGTCACCGGTAGCCGCGCCGAGTACGGCCTGCTGTACTGGGTGCTTTACGCGCTGCGGGATGACCCGGCGTTCGAGCTGCAACTTGTCGTCACCGGCATGCACCTTGCGCGCGAGTTCGGTCACACGGTGGACGAGATCGAGCGCGACGGCTTCTCGGTGGCTCGCCGCGTCGAGATGCTCCTCGCCAGCGACACGCCGGGCGGTGTCGCACGCTCCATCGGGCTCGGCGTCATCGGCATGACTGATGCGCTCGAGCAGCTTCGCCCCGACCTCGCACTGGTGCTCGGGGATCGCTACGAGATCCTGGCCGCAGCGCAGGCCTGCTTGTTGCTGCGTGTGCCGCTGGCACACCTCGCTGGAGGCGATACCACCCAGGGCGCCGTGGACGAGTCCATCCGCCACGCCATCACCAAGATGGCCCAGCTCCACCTGGTCACCACCGACGAGTCGGGCGCGCGCGTCCGCCAGATGGGAGAGAACCCACGCCACGTCCACGTCGTCGGCAGCCCCGGCCTCGATCACCTGCGTCGTCGCCCCCTGCTGGACCGGCCAGCACTGGAGCAGGCACTGGGCGCACCGCTCGGCGCGCGCAACCTCCTCGTCACGTTCCATCCCGTGACGCTCGACGCGGACGATGGTCGCAGCCAGTTTTCCGAGTTGCTCGCTGCACTGGATGGCCTGGAGCCCAGCATTCACCTCTGGTTCACGCGTCCCAACGCCGACGCCGGCGGACGCGCCTTCGCAAGCCTGCTCGACGACTGGGCCGCGTCGCGGGCCGGCCGGGTGCATGTGCACACCTCGCTAGGTTCGCTGCGCTACCTGAGCCTGATGGCGCAGTCGGACGCTGTCGTCGGCAACTCGTCCAGTGGCTTGTACGAGGCGCCATCGCTGCTGCGCCCAACGGTGGACATCGGGACCCGCCAGCAAGGCCGGCTGGCCGCCGCCTCGGTGCTGCACTGCGCCCCCGAACGCGATGCCATCGCGCGCACGATTGCCCGTGCTCTGACCCTGGACTGCAGCGACGTGATCAACCCCTACGGCGACGGTCGCAGTGCCGAGCGCATCGTCGCTGTGTTGCGGGCCTGGTCGACCGACGCGTCAGCGCTGCGCAAGCCGTTTCACTGGATGGGAGGCCGCGATGTCTGAGCGAGTCCGGGTCATCGCCGAGGCTGGCGTCAATCACAACGGCGACCTCGGCCTCGCACTGCGGCTCGTCGACGCTGCGGCCGACGCCGGAGCCGACGTCGTCAAGTTCCAGACCTTCCGCGCCGAGGCCCTGGCGACCGCCGGAGCCGCCAAAGCCGCGTACCAGGTCAAGAACACCCGGGCGGCCGGCTCGCAGCTCGAGATGCTGCGGCGGCTCGAACTGGCGCCGGCCGATCACCACGTGCTGATCGAGCGCTGTCGGCGCCGCGGTATCGCCTTCATGTCCACGGCCTTCGATGCTGACAGCCTGGCCTTCCTCGCGACGCTCGACATGCCGGCGATCAAACTCCCCTCCGGCGACCTGACCTGCGCACCGCTGCTGCTGCTGGCGGCGCGACTGCGGAGGCCCCTGATCGTGTCCACGGGCATGGGGACACTGGCCGAAGTGGAGCAAGCATTGGGCGTGATCGCCTTCGGCCTGACTCGCGACGACGAGCCACGCGGCCGCGCCGACTTCGAAGCCGCTTACGCCGATCCGGCAACCCGAGAGATCCTTCGGCGGCACGTCACGCTGTTGCACTGCGTGACCCAGTACCCGGCCCCGCCCGAGACCGTGAACCTGCGTGCGATGGACACACTCGGCGCCGCCTTCGGCCTGCGCGTCGGCTACTCCGACCACACCTCTGGCACCGCAGTGACCATCGCCGCGGTGGCCCGTGGTGCAACCACGATCGAGAAGCACTTCACCCTCGACCGCCAGTTGCCCGGGCCGGATCATGCGGCCTCGCTCGAGCCTGCCGAATTGGCTGCCATGGTCCAAGCCATCCGCACCGTCGAGTCGGCCCTGGGCCATGCCCACAAAGGACCGGTGCCTGCCGAAGTCGGCAACCGACCGGTGGCGCGGCGAAGCCTGGTGGCCGCTCGACCGATCCGCCGAGGAGACATCCTGCAGGCCGAGATGCTGATCGCCAAGCGCCCCGGCACCGGCCTCTCGCCGTTCCTGCTGTGGGAGCTCATCGGCCGACCGGCCACGCGTGACTACGCGACCGACGATCCTATCGAAGCATGAGCGAGTCCGTGATCGTGATCGGCGCCGGCGGCCACGCCGCCGTCCTGGCCGATGCCCTGCTCGCCACGGCAACGACCGTGCACGGCTATACGGACGCCGTGCGGACGGGGGTGGGGCCGTGCGGACTGCCGATTCTTGGCGGCGACGACGCCTTGGGACGGTGGGACCGCAGCGCAGTGTGGCTCGTCAACGGATTGGGCGGAGTCGGGCGACCCGGCCAGATCGAAGCACGGCGCGCCGTGCAGCAGCGTCTGGAAGGACAGGGGTGGCGCTTCATCGGCGTGCGGCACCCGTCGGCCGTTGTGTCGGCGCACGCGCAGGTCGACGTCACCGCACAACTGCTCGCCGGCTGCATTGTGCAGGCCGGCGCACGCATCGGCCCCGGCTGCATCGTCAACACCGGTGCCATCGTCGAGCACGACGCCCGCGTCGGCGACTGGACCCACCTCGCGCCGCGCGCGTTGCTGTGCGGCGGCGTACAGGTCGGCGCCGGCTGCCACGTCGGCGCTGGCGCCGTGGTCCGACAGGCGCTGGCGCTGGTCGCAGGCAGCACCGTGGGCGCCGGCGCGGTGGTCGTCGCGACACCGCCCCATGCGGCGTTGCTGCTCGGGGTGCCGGCGCGCGCCAGCAAGGACCAAAGATGAAGACATGGGAACGAGCCCTGATCGGGCCGCACACGACGCTGCGCGAAGCGCTCTCCACCATCGACGACGCCGGCTGCCAGATCGCCCTTGTCGTCGACGCCGGGCGGCGCCTGCTCGGCACCCTGAGCGACGGCGACGCCCGGCGCGCGCTGCTCAAGGGGTCGACCTTGACCGACCGCGTGTCGACCGCGATGCACACGACCCCGACCTGCGCGCGCTCCGGCGACGACCGACAGGCCATCCTCGCCACGATGCGGCGGCTGGGGCTGCACCAGATCCCGGTGCTCGACCCGCAAGGCGTCGTCGTCGGGCTGGAGACCGTCGACGACTACCTGGCCACGCCGGCACGCGACAACTGGGTGATCATCATGGCCGGCGGGCTGGGCACGCGCTTGCGCGAGCTCACCGGCGACACCCCCAAGCCGATGCTGCGTATCGGATCGCGACCGCTGCTCGAGACCATCGTGCGCAGTTTCGCCGAGCAGGGCTTCCGGCGCCTCTGGCTCGCGGTCAACTACAAGGCCGACCAGATCGAGTCGCACTTCGGCGACGGCCGCGCGTTCGGTGTCGACATCCGCTACCTGCGCGAGGAGAAACGCCTCGGGACCGCCGGCGCGCTGAGCCTGTTGCCGCAGACACCCACCGAGCCGCTGATCGTCACGAACGCCGACCTGCTGACGAAGGAGGACTACGGTCGCATGCTGGAGCGCCACCTCGAGTCCGGCGCCGACGCGACGATGGCGGTACGCGACTACGAGATGCAGGTGCCCTTCGGCGTCGTCCGCGAGCGCGACGGACGCATCGAGTCCATCGAGGAGAAGCCCGTACAGCGCTTCGTCGTCAGCGCCGGCATGTACGTACTTTCCCCCGCCGCGCTGCCCGTTGTACCGCGCAACGAGTTCTTCGACATGCCGGCGCTGTTCGAGGCGCTGGTGGCGCGCGGCCGGCACACGCGCTGCCACACCGTCGACGGCTACTGGCTCGACATCGGCCGCCTGCCCGACTACGAGCGCGCCAATCACGACTTCCCGGAGGTGTTTCGGTGATCGGCGGACGTTCGGTGCTGGCCGTGATCCCGGCGCGAGGCGGCTCGAAGGGCCTCCCGGGGAAGAACATCCTGCCCGTGGCCGGCCGGCCGCTGCTGGCCTGGACGATCGACGCGGCGCGGGCCAGCGCCTGCATCGATCGGCTGATTCTGTCGTCCGACGACGAGGCGATCATCGCCGTGGCACGCGCCCATGGTTGCGAGGTGCCGTTCCGCCGGCCCGCCGAACTGGCGACGGACGAGGCCGCTTCGATCGACGTGGTGCTCCATGCGCTCGACGCGCTGCCTGGTCATGACATCGTCGTTTTGCTGCAACCGACCTCGCCGCTGCGGACAGCGGGTGACATCGATGCCACCTGTTCCCGGCTCGCTGCGGGTCAGGCACCAGCCTGCGTGACCGTGAGCCGGGTCGAGCAGAGCCCCTACTGGATGTACCGGCTCGGTGACGACCAGAGTCTCGTGCCGCTGCTCGACACTGCGGCCAGGGCTGACAGGCGCCAGGAGCTGCCGGCGGTCTACACCCTCAACGGAGCGGTCTACGCCGCCGATGTCACCTGGCTACGACGCACGCGCCGCTTCGTGACACACGAAACCGTGGCTCACGTCATGCCTGCTCAGCGATCCGCCGACATCGACACGTCCGAGGATCTCGATCGGGTCTGCGCGCTCCTCGCCACTGCCGGCACCGCGCCGCCGGCGACTCCTGCCATCTCGAGGTGAACCATGAAGAAACGCGACGTCATCGGCCAGTACAAGCTCCCGACGGAGGTGCGCTTTTGCAAGCTCTGCACGGTCTCCAATCAGCGTCCGCGTATCAGCTTTGACGAGCACGGCGTGTGCTCGGCCTGCAACTTCGCCCGCTACAAGCGCCATCACATCGACTGGGCCGAGCGGGAACGCGAGCTCGTCGAGCTGTGCAACCGGCACCGCAAGTCCAATGGCGACTACGACGTGATCGTGCCCTGCAGCGGAGGCAAAGACGGCGGCTTCGTGGCGCACCAGCTCAAGTTCAAGTACGGCATGAATCCACTCACGGTGACCTGGGCGCCACTCAAGGCTACCGAGATCGGGCGCCGCAACCTCGACGCCTTCATCCGCGCCGGCTTCGACAACGTGCTGGGCACCCCCAACGGCAAGGTCACTCGCAAGCTGACTCGGCTGTCGACCCAGCACCTCGGCGATCCCTTCCAGCCCTTCATCTACGGGCAGACCAACTACCCTTTGCACATGGCCGTCAAGCACGACGTGCAGCTCATCATGTACGGTGAGAACGGCGAGGTCGAGTATGGCGGCGACATGAAGAACGCCTTCAAGCCCACGCGCGACATCCAGGATCACGACAAACACTACTTCTCGGGGCTGCCTCCCGAGTTCTGGATCGAGCATGGCGTCAGCGAGGCCGACCTCAAGCCGTTCATGGCGCCCAGCTACGCCTCCGTCATGGAGAACCGTACCGAGATCCACTTCTTGGGCTACTACAAGTTCTGGGATCCGCAGGAGAACTTCTACTATTGCCGGGAGAACACCGGCTTCGAGCCCAACACCGAACGCTCCGAAGGCACGTACTCCAAGTACGCGAGTCTGGACGACCGCATCGACGGCTATCACTACTACCTGGGCTACATCAAGTTCGGTATCGGACGCACTACGTCGGATGCAGCCCACGAGATCCGCGACGGCAAGATCACGCGCGAAGAAGGCGTGGCGCTCGTCCGGCGCTACGACGGCGAGTTCCCGCGCAAGTACTACGACGAGTTCCTCGAGTACTGCGGCCTGAGCGACGAGGAGTTCCAGGCGGTAGTCGACAGCTGGCGCAGTGATCACCTGTGGCACAAGACGACCGACGGCTGGTCGCTGCGACACGCTGTGTGGAACGATGAACGCCCGCCCCAGGACTGACAGACACGCATGAAGCGAACCCGCCTGATCCCTCGCCTCGACATCAAGGGGCCGAATCTCATCAAGGGCATCCACCTCGAAGGGCTGCGCGTGATCGGCGATCCGCAGGAGCACGCGCGCCGCTACTACGAGGACGGCGCCGACGAGCTGCTCTATGTCGACGTTGTCGCCAGCCTGTACGGGCGCAACAGCCTGCACGAGATCGTGCGCAGTGCCGCCCGCGATGTGTTCGTCCCGTTGACCGTGGCCGGCGGAATACGCTCGGCGGACGATGTCCGCGAGATCCTCCGCTCCGGCGCCGACAAGATCGCGATCAACACGGCAGCCACCAAGCGGCCCGAATTGATCCGCGAGGTGGCCCGCAAGTTCGGCTCGCAGTGCATGGTGCTGTCGATCGAGGCCAAGCGCGTCGCGCCAGGCCGCTGGGAGGCTTATACCGACAACGGCCGCGAGCGGACGGGATTGGACGTCGTCGCCTGGGCTCGTCAAGGGGTAGAACTTGGTGCTGGCGAGATCCTGCTGACCTCGATCGACCGCGAGGGCACGCGGGAGGGCTATGACCTCGAACTGCTCGCTGCCGTGTCGCGCGCGGTGCCGGTCCCGCTGATCGCCAGCGGAGGCATGGGCCAGCCCGCCGACGCCGCGCGCGCTGTGATCGAGGGCGAAGCCGACGCGGTCGCGATGGCCGACGTGTTGCACTACCGGCGTCACAGCCTGGCCCAGATCCGCGCCGCGGCGCGCGAGGCCGGCCTCCACGTGAGGAGTGTGCGGCCATGACGGGCACGGTGAGCATCGTCGACTACGGCAGCGGCAACCTGTTCAGCGTCGTGCGGGCCTTCGAGCACATCGGCGCGGCGGCGCGACTGGCCCACGACGCAGACGCCATCGAAACCGCCGAGCGCCTCGTGCTACCCGGCGTCGGGGCGTTCGCCGACGGCATGGCCGGCCTGCGCGAGCGCGGCCTTGTCGAGCCGATCCGACGCTTCGCCGCCTCGGGCCGCCCGCTGCTCGGCATCTGCTTGGGCATGCAGATGCTCGCGACCAGCAGCGAGGAGTTCGGTGAGCACACCGGCCTGGGGATCATCGCCGGCCACGTTGTGCCGGTCCCGAGCCGCGACGTGGACGGCAGTCCGCAGAAGATCCCCCACATCGGCTGGGCGGACCTCCGGCCGTGGCATGCCGGCAGTTGGGCCGGATCGGTGCTCGCAGATCTTCAGCCCGGCGACGCCGTCTACCTGGTGCACTCGTTCCACTTCGTGCCCGACGACGAGCGCCACGGCCTGGCGACCTGCGCCTATGGCGGCCACCGCATCACGGCTAGCGTGCGCGCCGGCAACGCCGTCGGCTGCCAGTTCCACCCTGAGAAAAGCGGCGAGGTCGGCTTGCAGATCCTGCGACGCTTCCTCGCCACCTGATTCCATCGTTCGCCCCGGCCCTTGACGATGAGATCGAGCTTCCTTCGCGCCGGTGCGATCTATGGCTTGGCCAATGTGGCATCCGCGGCCGTACCGTTTTTGCTGCTGCCGGTGTTGACTCGTGTGCTCGGACCGGCCGAGTACGGTTCGGTCGTCGCATTCGCGCTGCTGGTCTCGCTTTGCCAGACCGTCGCAGGGCTGAACGCGCACGCAGCCATGGGAGTGGTATGGTTCCATCGCGCTGCGAGCGAGATGCCTGCGTTCACCGCCACAGCGCTGGCGACAGCCGCGGCCAGCACGTTTCTCATCGCGCTTCTTGTCGCCGTGTTGCTTGTGGTGTGGCCCGGCCTGGTAACCGGCATAGCACCCGCCTGGGGCGCGCTGGCCGCTTTGACTGCTGGTGCGAATGTGATCGTGCAGTGCCGGCTCGTTCTTTGGCAGAGCCAGCACCAGCCAGTGGCCAGTGCTGCTCTGCAGTTCACCGCAAGCCTTGCCAACGTGACGCTGTCGCTTGTCGCGGTCTTGCTACTCGGTTGGGGTAGCTCGGGTCGCAACGCCGGCATCGCTGTGGCCGCACTGTTCACGGCAGTACTGAGCATCTTCCTGTTCTACCGAAGCGATCGCCTACGATGGACACCCACGGCAGAACATCGGCGAACCCTGCTGCGATTCGGGCTTCCGCTGATCGCCCACTCGTTGGCTGGCGTGCTTGTCGCGACAGCCGACCGTTGGTCCGTGTCCGTCCAACTCGACGCAAGTGCACTCGGAACCTACGGCGCGGCCGCACAGCTTGGCATGGTCATGGCGGTCCTTGCCGATGCCTTCGTCAAGGCATACAGCCCATGGCTCTACACGCGCCTTCGCAGTGCGGATCCCGACGATCGACGCGTGGCCGTCGGCGCGATCTACGTCGCGCTGCCTGCCTTCCTCGGCTTGGCAGTCCTGCTTACCCTGCTGCTTCGGGCCATCGGAGTTTGGATCCTTGGCGCCGAGTATCGATCTGCCCTAGCGCTCCTGCCTTGGTTCATGCTGGGCGGCGCGGCCAGCGGCCTCTACCTGAGTGTCTCCGGGCTGTTCTTCTTCTCCGCACGGACCGGACTGCTCGCGGCGGTCACGGTGTCCGCAGGATTCACTGGGGCAGCGCTATCTTGGATGCTGGTTGCGCGTTACGGACTCGCCGGCGCTGCCGCTGGTTATGCATGCACCCAGACCTTGCTCGCGCTCGGCACGGCACTGACTGCCATGCGAAGTTTTGATCTTCCGTGGCGGCACGTAGGCCCGAGTGTTGCGGCTTGGCGCCGGGTGAGCTTCGGCCACCAGTCTTGATCGGTATGAACGCAAGCTCCCGCACCGCCACGCCAGGCTCCCGCGTTGCCCTGGCTGCTCCGGTCGACCATCGCCCCCGCTCCTCGGATCTGATGGCAGCCCTCGCGCAGATCGAAGAACGCTTCCCCGTCGACCGGTGGCGGGTGGGGGATGTGCCGATCTGGCCGCTGACACGCCTGCGCTGGATGTTCGCCGAGTGGGCGCGGCTGTACACCTCCGCCCCGCCCGCGCGCAGCGCAGCCGGCGGGCGCCTGCATCAGTTGCTGAGCGGTCCGGCACACCTGCGACAGGTCGACCGCGCGGATCCCACCGGGCGCGACACGGATGCCCCCCCTGCGGACATCGTCTTCCTTTCCGACGGCATCTCGTTCTCCTGCCTCGATGGTCGATGGGTCGAGCGCTTCTGCGATCCGCTGCGTGCGCGCGCCACGCGTCGCGGTTTGCGTACCACGCTGTGGATGCCTGGTGCGCGCCCGCCGCACCCGCGGCACTCGCCGTCGCGGTTGATCCAGACGTCGATCGACCGAGCCAACCTGGGCGGTGCCTTGCGGGCCCTGGCTGGTGGCGGCGCAAGCGCGCTGCCCGGTCTTCGCGACGTGACGGCCTGGGTGGCGTCGCAAGGTCTAGGAGCGGCCCTGCTCTCCGAGGCGCGGATCCGCTCGGACGTTCTGCGCGTGCAGGCCATCGCCCGCGCCCACGAGCGTCGCCTGCGCCACAGTCAGGCGCGGCTCGCCTTCATCGTCGGCTACTACAGCATCGAGGGCATGGGCTTCGTGCTCGCCTGCCACCGCTGCGGCATCCCGGTGGTGGACATCCAGCACGGCGTCCAGGGCGAACTGCACCCGGCGTATGCCGCCTGGCGCCTGCCCACGGATGGTCGCGTCCACCCGCTGCTGCCGCATCGGTTCTGGCTATGGTCGACCTGGGAGCAAGACGTCGTGGCCCGCTGGGCCACCGGTACAGGCCACGCCGCCGTGGTCGGTGGCAATCCATGGCTGGACGTGTGGGGCGACGGCGCGGCGTGGCCCGGTGCGATTGCCGCTTCCAAGGCGGCGCGAGACCTCAGGGCGCAGGCGGCCGGCCGGCCGGTGGCACTGGTCACGCTGCAGTACGGTCTGGTCGATGGCGATCAGCTGGACCCGCTGGTCGAGCTGGTCCGGTCCGACGCCACGAGGTTTGTGTTCTGGGTCCGCCTGCACCCGCTGATGCTCGACCGCCGCGAGGCCGTGCGCGCGCGGCTGGCGGCGGCAGGCGTTAGGGTCGAACTCGATGTCTGCACCGATCTTCCCTTGCATGCGGTACTGCCGTACGCCGACGTGCATCTGACCCACAGCTCCAGCACGGCCATCGAGGCCGCCCAGTTCGGCCTGCGCACCGTGCTCACCAGCGACTATGGCGCCGAACTGTTCACCCCGCTGATCGATGCCGGCAGTGTGGTCGTCGAGACCGGCCCGACGGCAGCGCTCGCCTCTACACTGTCGCGCCTCGCCACCGACCGCAGTGCCGAAGCGGCCGGCACACTGCCTGGCCCGGACGCCGCCTTCGAACGACTGCTGGCCGAGACCGGCCTGGACAAGGAGGGGCGGTGATCACTATCGTCGATTACGGCATGGGCAATCTGGGCTCGATCCGCAACATGCTCAAGAAGATCGGCGTCGAAGCTGAGATCAGCGCTGACCCGGATGTCGTAGCACACGCGGTCAAGCTGATCCTGCCCGGCGTGGGCGCCTTCGACGCCGGCATGGAGAACCTCGCTCGCAGTGGCCTGCGGTCTGTCCTGGACGAGCGCGTGCGCAACGCCGGCGTGCCCACGCTCGGCATCTGCCTCGGCATGCAGCTGATGACCCGGCGCAGCGACGAAGGCACGAAGCCGGGCCTGGGCTGGATCGATGCCGAGGCACTGCGCTTCGAGCCCGGTGCGGCTGCTCTCAAGGTGCCGCACATGGGCTGGAACCGCGTCCACCTCCAGCGCGAGGCGGCCCTGGTGAAGGACTTGCCTGACGAACCGCGCTTCTACTTCGTGCACTCGTACTACGTGCGCTGCCGCCGCGAGGACGATGTGCTCCTGACCACGCCCTACGGACCAGACTTCCACAGTGGCGTGCACCGCGACAACGTGTGGGGCGTGCAGTTCCACCCCGAGAAGAGTCACCGCTTCGGCATGCAGCTGCTGCGCAACTTCGCGGAGTGCTGCTGACCATGCTGAAGACGCGCGTCATCCCTTGCCTGCTGCTGCGCGGCGCCGGCCTCGTCAAGACGACGAAGTTCAAGGACCCGAAGTACGTCGGTGATCCGATCAACGCGATCCGCATCTTCAACGACAAGGAGGTGGACGAGCTGGTGCTGCTGGACATCAGCGCGTCGCGCGAGGGCCGTGGTCCGGCCTTCTCGGTCATCGAGGAGGTGGCCAGCGAATGCTTCATGCCGCTAGCCTACGGCGGCGGCATCCGCAGCGTCGACGAGGCGCGCAGGATCTTGAAGCTGGGCGTCGAGAAGGTGGTCTTCAACACGACCGCTTGGCGTACTCCGTCGGTCCTGACCGACGTCTCGCGCGAGTTCGGTGCGCAGGCCGTGGTCGCTTCCATCGACGTGCGCCGCAAGCTCTTTGGTCGCTATGAAGTGGTGGTCGAGGGCGGAACGCGCAGCACCGGCATCGAGCCGGTCGACTACGCCCGGCGCCTCCAGACAGCGGGCGCCGGCGAGATCTTCCTGACCTCGGTGGACCGCGACGGCACGATGAAGGGCTACGAGCTCGATCTCATCGCGAAGGTCAGCGCCGCGGTCGACGTGCCGGTGATCGCCGCCGGGGGAGCCGGCTCGGTGGAGGACTTCCGTGCCGCGACGCGCGAGGGCGGGGCGGCTGCGGTCGCGGCCGGCGCGATGTTCGTGTTCCACGGTCCGCACCGTGCGGTGCTCATCACCTACCCGCCGCGCCATCAGCTCGAGGCGGCACTCGCATGATCCGACATCGCTCCCGGCGTTCGCTCGCGCTGGCGGTCCTGTCCGTGCTGGCGTTGCTCGGTCTGCTGTTCTTGGCGGTGGCTGGCATCGACGCGCTCGAGGGGCGCAACGAGCTTCAGTTCTTCGCTGACTCGCCGACCTACCACGAGGTGGCGCGTGGTGACCTGCTCCACATCGACGGCATCGCCGACATGGTGGGCGTGGCCGGCAACTTTCTGGGTCCGTGGCTGCTCATTCGGCTCGCAGGCGACAGCTACTACCTCGTCCTCATCCTCAACGCGGTGTTGATGGGGCTGTCCATCGCGAGCCTGTCACACTCGCTGCAGATCGACGCAGTGCGCCTGCTTGGGTGGCTGTTCCTGAATCCGATCACTCTGTCGAGCCTCCTTGCAGTCAACAAGGAAGTGATCTCGCTGGTGGTGATCGCGCTGCTGGTGCGGGCGCTCGTGCGGCGTTCGCCGACAACGCTGCTGCTGGCCATCATCGTCTCCGTGCTCGTGCGTTGGCAAATGACGGCCGTGCTGGTCATCGCCTCCCTGATGCTGGCTCCCATCCACCGGCGCACCTTGCGCTGGGGCGCGCTGGCACTGTTGCTCGGCCTGCTGTCGACCGCTTACGTGCTGCTGGCAGTGGTCCTCGAGCCCATCCGGGCGAACTTCGAGTTCGCTGCAGCCGACTACGAGGGTTCGGGCTTCTACGAGTGGCTGGTGGGGCTGCAGGACGCGGGCTGGTACTGGCTGATCTTCCCGATCAAGGCTGCGCACCTCCTGTTCGGCATGGGCCTGCGCTTCGACCGCCTGCTGGCACCGACGAACATCTACAACGATATCTGGCAGCTCCTGCACTCCACATCCCTGCTGGTTCTGTTCGTGGTGCTGTGGCGCGGCAAGCGCTTGCAGCTAGACAATGATCTGTTCTATGCCAGCCTCATCTACTTGGCTGTCTTCGCCCTCACGCCGATCTACACGCCGCGCTACTTCTACCCGGTCTACGTGCTGTGGGCGCTGGTGGCCTGCATGCCCGCAGGCCGTGAGACCCGGTTGTGGCCGCAGCGCCCCCCTCGCCGCCGACCCGTCACGACCTCAACCGCACCGGACACGCCACTGGCTCTGCCGAACTCCGCATGACCGACACAACGACCTGCACCCGTTGCATCATGGACACCACCGACCCCGACATCGTCTTCGATGCCAGCGGTGTGTGCAGTCACTGCCACCGCTACGGACGCGTCGCGCGCGACCGCGTGATCCCTGCAGCCGATCGGCAGCGCCGCCTCGACGAGTTGGTCGCCGAGATCAAAGCCGTCGGCCGTGGCAAGACCTACGACTGCGTGATTGGCGTCAGCGGCGGCGTCGACAGCACCTACGTCGCGTGGTTGGTCAAGGAGCTCGGGCTGCGGCCGCTGGCCGTGCACCTGGACAACGGCTGGAACTCGGAGACGGCCGTCGCGAACATCGAGAAAACGCTCAAGACGCTGGGCATCGATCTCTACACCCACGTCATCGACTGGGAGCAGTTCCGCGACCTGCAGGTGTCCTTCCTGAAGGCGTCCACCCCGGACGGCGAGGTGCCGACCGACCATGCCATCTTCGCGCTGCTGTACCAGATGGCTTCGCGCCATGGGATCCGGCACGTCATCACCGGCACCAATGTCGCGACCGAAGCCGTGCTGCCCGAGAAGTGGGGCTATGGCTATTTCGACTGGCGCTACATCCGCGACGTGCACCGCCGCTTCGGCAGCGCGCGCCTGTCCACCTATCCGCACTTCTCGCTGCCGCGGCTCGCCTACTACATGTTCGTGCGGCGCATCCGCATGGTGTCGATCCTGAACCACGTCGACTACGACAAGGCGCAGGCCATGAAACTGCTGCAGTCCCGGCTCGGCTGGGTCTACTACGGCGGCAAGCACTATGAGTCGATCTACACGCGCTTCTACCAAGCCTATGTGCTGCCCCGCAAGTTCGATATCGACAAACGAAGAGCGCACCACTCGACGCTGGTGCTGTCCGGTCAGATGACGCGCGACCAGGCACTGGCAGCGATGCAGGAGCCGGTGTACCCCGAGAAGGCGCTGCTCGAGGATCGCGACTACAGCATCAAGAAGCTGGGGCTGACGGCGGCCTCCTTCGAAGCCATCATGATGGCGCCGCGCAAGACCTTCCTCGACTACCGCACGAGCCGTCCGCTCTTCACCAGCGCGAAGCGCGTGCTCAACACCGGCCGCCGGTTGATCGGATGAAGCCGTTGCAGGTGCTCTACCTCCACATGATCGGGCCCTTCGGTGGTGCCTCGCGCAGCCTGTTCGAGGCGATCCGCGCCTTCCCGGCCGGCGCGGTCGAGGCAAGGTTCGTCACTCAGCGCGGCAGCGTCACCGACTTCTTCGGGCGTCTCGGCGAGGTCGAAGCCGCGCGCGGCATGAGCCAGTTCGACCATACGCGCTACAGCTACTACCGCGGAGCCCGCTGGCTGGTGCTGCTGCGCGAGCTGGCCTACCTTCCGGTCACGTGGGCGGCGCTGCGACGCGCGCGGCACCGCTGGGGCGACGTGGACCTGATCCATCTCAACGAGTTCACCGGCCTCGTCGCGCTGTGGCTCGCGCAGCGGCGCTTCGGCGCGCCGGCGATCGTGCACGTGCGCTCGGTCGCCCACGACGACGCTCGCCAGCGCCGCACCGGCTGGATGCACCGTCAGATGCGCGGCGCCGCGGCGGTGGTGGCGATCGACGAGACCGTGCGGGCCAGCCTGCCGGGCGACTTGCCTGTTGAGGTGATCCACAACGCCTTTGCGCCCAACGCGGCGCTGGGTCAGGACGAAGCCTTCGAGCGGCGCCTGGCGGTGCTGCGTCCGGCGTCGTTCAAAGTCGGCTTCGTCGGCAACCTGCTGCGGGTCAAGGGCATCCACGAGCTCGTCGAGGCAGCGCGTCTGACGCGCGAGCGTGGTCTCGATGTGGAGTTCATCGTCGTCGGAGATGACGCGCAGCCTTCGCGGGGCCTCAAGGCGCGGCTCGTCAAGGCGCTCGGCCTGGCGCAGAACGTGCGCGCCGAGATCGAGGATGCGCTCGACCAGCACGCGCTGCGCGACCGCGTGCACCTGGTCGGCTTCACCGCCGACATCGCCCGTGCCTACCAGCGCATGGACGTGCTGTGCTTTCCGTCCCACTACGATGCGCCGGGCAGGCCCATCTTCGAAGCCGCGTTCTTCGGCGTCCCGAGCATCGTCGCCGTGCGCGAGCCGCGCGCCGACACGCTGGTGCACGGCGAAACCGGACTGGCCATCGCGCCACGTGCAGCCCCCCAGCTGGCCGACGCCATCGAGCGGATGGCGGGCGACCGGGACGCGACCCGGCGCATGGGCGAAGCCGCGCGCGCGATGGCCGAACGCACTTTCGGCGTGCAGCGCAACGCCGAGCGACTGCTTGACCTCTACCGACGGGTGCTGCGCCATGAGCGTTGAGCCCATCGGGCGCAGTGGGGCGCTGATCAAGCTGATCCGCTTCACCGGGATCTACGGGCCGGGCCGCACGCTGTACAAGGCCGCAGGACGCCTGCGCTTCGGCCTGCCGGCTTGGTCGCTGCGTTCGCGCCGCGCCGACATCGGCATCATCGGCTGCGGCCAGTTTGCCTTCTCGACGATCGGTTATTTCTTGCGGGGCGTCGCGGGCCGGCGACTGGGTGCGTGCTTCGACATCGATCCGGGCGCACGCGATTCGCTGGCGCGTGCGCTGCGCGTCCCGCACGCCTGCAATTCGGCCGAGGCCCTGCTCGCGCTGCCGGGTCTGCGCACGGTGTTCGTGGCGTCGAACCACGCCTCGCACACGCCCTATGCGGTGCAAGCGCTGACGCGTGGCCTCGATGTGGTGATCGAGAAGCCCGTCGCCGTCGATCGCAACCAGCTCATCACCTTGCTGCGTGCGCGCGGTGCGTCGAGCGGCCGCCTGTTTGCCGGCTACAACCGACCCTTCTCGGCTGCCGTTCGAGACCTCCGGGCGGCCATGCCGATCGACGCCGGACTAGGCCTGTCGATGCAGTGCTTCGTCGCCGGCCACCGGTTGGCTCCGGATCACTGGTACCGCCGCCCCGAAGAAGGCACCCGCGTCTGCGGCAACTTGGGCCACTGGCTCGACCTGTGGGTCCACGTGCTGACATGGCGCGGGCTGCCGGACCGGCTCGAGCTGTCGCTCGGCTGCGCCGATGCGGCCGAGCCCGACGACAACCTGAGCCTGACGATCTGCAGCGACCGCCATGACGTGTTTGCCGTGATGCTCAGCTCCCGGGGTGAACCGTTCGAAGGCATCCAGGAATGCATCCACGTCCAGCACGGCGACACGCTGTGCCGGATCGACGACTTCCGCCGCATGCATCTGTGGCAGGGCGCTCGACGGCGCCGCTACCGCTACTGGCCCAAGGACGTCGGCCACCGGGCGGCGATCCGCCAGCCCTTCGACGACACGCACAGCCGGGACTGGCACGAGGTCGAACTGTCCACGCTGCTCATGCTGCACGTCGCCGACATGGTGCGCGGTGGCCGGCGGCACTCCACCTTTTCGTTCAACGAGAGCCGGGCGCGCCTGGCCAGCGACGTCCTAAGCCCATGAAGCAAGTGCTCCAGGATCTCCGAAGCGGCCGCACCGAAGTGGCCGACGTGCCCTGTCCGGCGGCCGGTCGTGGCCAGTTGCTGATCCGTACGACGCGGACTCTGGTGTCCAGCGGCACCGAGCGGATGCTGGTCGACTTCGGCAAGGCTGGGTGGCTGGCCAAGGCGCGCCAGCAGCCCGACAAGGTCCGAATGGTCCTCGAGAAGGTCCGCACCGACGGGCTGATGCCCACCATCGAGGCCGTCCGCAACAAGCTCGACCAGCCGCTGCCGATGGGCTACTGCAACGTCGGCCACGTCGTCGCGGTCGGTGCCGGGGTGAGCGGCTTCGCGGTGGGCGACCGCGTCGCCAGCAACGGCCGTCACGCCGAGTTCGTCGCCGTGCCGGTCAACCTGTGTGCGAAGCTGCCGGACGCGGTGTCCGACGACGCTGCGGCCTTCACCGTGCTGGGCGCGATCGCGCTGCAGGGCATCCGGCTGGCGCAGCCGACCTTGGGCGAGGCAGTGGTCGTCACGGGCCTGGGACTGATCGGACTGGTGACGGTGCAGCTCCTGCGCGCCCAGGGCTGCCGCGTGCTGGGTCTGGACTTCGACCCCTCCAAGCTGGCACTGGCGCGCCGCTTCGGTGCCGAAGTGGTAGACCTCGGCGCGGGTGCCGATCCGGTCGTGGCAGCACGTGCCTTCTCGCGCGAGCGCGGCGTCGATGCCGTGATCCTGACCGCCAGTTCCAAGAGTAGCGAACCGGTGCACCAGGCGGCGCTGATGTGCCGGCAGCGCGGGCGCATCGTGCTCGTCGGCGTGACCGGTCTCGAGCTCTCGCGCGCCGACTTCTACGAGAAGGAGCTCAGCTTCCAGGTCAGCTGCTCCTATGGCCCCGGCCGCTACGACCCGAACTACGAGGATCTCGGGCTGGACTACCCGGTCGGCTTCGTGCGCTGGACCGAGCAGCGCAACTTCGAGGCGGTGCTGGACATGCTGGCCGACGGTCGCTTGGCGCCCGAAGTGCTGATCTCGCACCGCTTCGACATCGACGCCGCCTCGTCTGCCTACGCCGTAGTCGGGGGCAGCGAGCCGTCGCTCGGCATCCTTCTGAGTTACCCGGGCGCGGTTTCGGCGGCGTCGGCGGCACGCCGCGTGAGCCTGGCCGCCCAGCCGGCTGCGCCGACCCGTGCCGGCGCGATGCTCGGCGTGATCGGTGCCGGCAACTACGCCAGCGGCGTGCTGCTGCCGGCGCTGTCCGCCACCGGTGCCGGGCTGCACACGATCGTCTCCGCGGCCGGCGTGAGCGGTCTGCACGCGGGGCGCAGGTTCGGCTTCGCCCACGCATCCACCGACGCCGCCGCGGTCCTGGACGAGCCCGAGATCGACAGCGTCATCGTCGCAACGCGGCACGACAGCCATGCCCGATACGTGCTGGCGGCTCGGCGAGCCGGCAAGCATGTCTTCGTCGAGAAGCCGCTGTGCCTGACGCACGACGAGCTGGTCGAGATCGAGGCCGCCTACCGCGCGCCGGGGCCGCTGCTGATGGTCGGCTTCAACCGCCGCTTCGCGCCCCAGGTTCAGCGCATGCATGCGCTGCTGCAGGCGACGCCGGGACCAAAGGCCTTCGTGATGACGGTCAACGCCGGGGCCATCCCCGCCGGCCACTGGACCCAGGACGGCAACATCGGTGGCGGGCGCATCGTCGGGGAGGCGTGCCACTTCATCGACCTGCTCCGCCACCTCGCCGGTGCCAGCGTGACTGCGCACCGGTCCGTGGCAATGCGGGCGGTGGCGCAGGACAGCGTCGCGATCACGCTCAGCTTCACCGACGGCTCGATCGGCAGCATCCACTACCTCGCCAACGGCCACAAGGCAGTGCCCAAAGAACGCCTCGAGGTCTACAGCAGCGGTCGCGTGCTGCAACTCGACAACTTCCGCCGGCTGAGTGGCCATGGATGGCCAGGTTTCGGTCAGCTCAAGCTGTGGCGCCAGGACAAGGGCCAGAAAGCCTGCGCCGAGGCCTTCGTGTCGGCAGTCCGGCACGGCGGGCCGGCGCCGATCCCGCTGGACGAGATCCTGGAGGTCGCGCGCGTCACCCTCGACATCGGAGCGAGCCTCTCATGAAGCCCGCGCACGATCCGCTCGTCGACGTCATCGCAGGGGCTCGCCCCAACTTCATGAAGATCGCGCCGATCCTGCGCGCGATCGAGCAGCGCCGATCGCAGGGATCGCGGCTGCGCTACCGGCTGGTGCACACAGGCCAGCACTACGACCAGCGCATGTCGGGCGACTTCTTCGCGCAGCTCGGGATCCCCGCCCCGCACGTCAATCTCGAGGTCGGGTCCGGCAGCCAGGCCGAGCAGACCGGCGCCATCATGCTGGGGTACGAGCGCCTGCTGCAGGCTCATCGCAGCGACTTGTGCCTCGTGGTCGGCGATGTGACATCGACCATGGCGTGTGCCATCGCCGCGCAGAAGTTGCGGGTGCCGGTTGCCCACGTCGAGGCCGGGATCCGCTCCGGCGACTGGACCATGCCCGAGGAGATCAATCGCCGCGTCACCGACTCGATCACGAACTGGTTCTTCACCACCAGCGAGGGGGCCAACGAGCACCTGCGCCGCACCGGCGTACCGGACGATGCCGTGTTCTTCGTCGGCAACACGATGATCGACACACTGCTCGCCAACCTGGGCCAGCTGCGCCCCCCAGCGTTCTGGGACGCACTCAGTCTGCGGCCGCAGGGCTACTTCGTCATGACGCTGCATCGCCCCGCCAACGTCGACGAGCCGGCGTCCTTCGCACGGTTGCTGGTCGCCATCGACGAAGGCGTGCGCGGGCTGCCCGTCATCTTCCCGGTGCATCCGCGCACCGTGCGCACGATGCAGAACCTGCCGGTACCGGCATCGATCCGGCCGGTGGAGCCGCAACCCTACCTCGAGTTCAACTACCTGGTGCGCCATGCGCGCGGGGTCATCACCGACTCCGGTGGCGTGACCGAGGAGACAACGATCCTCGGCGTGCCCTGCCTGACGCTGCGCGACACGACCGAGCGTCCTGAGACGGTGAGCCTGGGCACGAACGAACTCGTCGGCACCGATCCCGCACTCATCAAGCCCCACCTCGACCGCCTGTTCGAAGGCCAGTGGAAGCGCGGCCGCATTCCACCGCTGTGGGATGGCCGCACCGGCGAGCGGATCGCGCTCACGCTCGAGCGCCTGCTGGGCGCAGGGCCCGCACCCCGATGACCGGGCCGGGCACCTACTGGCGCACGCTGAAGCACCTGCGCCTGCAGCAGTGGTTCGGACGGGTGCGGCACCGCCTCCGGCGCGCGCAGCCGGCACACGGCGCACCGCCACCGCTGCGGCCACGCGCTGGGCCGTGGGCCGTCAGTGCCCGGCGCCCGGCCAGCCTGGTCGGCCCCGGCACCTGGCGACTGCTGAACGAGACCCACGCGCTCGATCAGGTCGGCTGGGACGATGCACGGGTCGCACGCCTGTGGCGCTACAACCAGCACTACTTCGACGACCTGAACGCACTCGAAGGCGAGGGACGCCGCCACTGGCAGCGCGAGCTGCTGGGGCACTGGGTGGCTGCCAATCCACCGGCCGGCGGCACAGCGTGGGAGCCCTATCCGGTGTCGCTGCGCCTGGTCAACTGGATCAAGTGGGCTCTCGCCGGCGAGGCGCTGCAGCCCGACTGGATCCACAGCCTGGCCATCCAGGCGCGCTGGCTGCGCGAACACCTCGAAACGCACCTGCTCGGCAATCACTTGTTCGCCAACGCCAAGGCCCTGATGTTCGCCGGGCTGTACTTTGACGGGGCCGAAGCGGCGCGTTGGCTGAAAGTCGGGCGCCGCCTGATCGACGAACAACTCGACGAGCAGTTCCTGGCCGATGGCGGGCACTTCGAGCGCAGTCCGATGTATCACGCGCTGGCGCTCGAGGACCTGCTCGACCTTGTCAACGTCCTGGCGGCATACGGTCTGCACGACGACCCGCTGACGAGGCGCCTGCGGGCGCAGGTGCCTGCGATGCAGCAATGGCTGCGCACCATGACCCACCCCGACGGCACGCTCGGCATGTTCAACGATGCCGCTCAGGACATCGCGCCGCCCGCGACGGAGCTCGACCGGCTGGCCACGGCGCTCGGACTCTCCGCGGCTGTAGGGCCCTCGCAGGGCCTGGTCCGTCTCGCACCGAGCGGCTACATCCGCTGGGCGCTCAGCGACGCTGTCGCGCTGCTCGACGTGGCGCCGGTCGGGCCCGACCACCTGCCCGGACACGCCCACGCCGACACGCTGTCCTTCGAGCTGTCCATCCGCGGTCGGCGCGTCGTCGTCAACGGTGGAACGTCCTGCTATGGCGACGGGTCACAGCGCCAGCACGAGCGCTCCACCGCGTCGCACAGCACCGTGCAGATCTGCGGACATGACTCGTCGGAAGTCTGGTCAGGCTTTCGCGTCGGGCGCCGCGCGCGGCCGGTGGACCTCCACGTCGATGCTGCCGGACAGCAATGCCGCATCGGCTGTGCCCACGACGGCTACCGGTTCCTGCCGGGACGCCCCACACACCACCGCGAATGGGCCTTCGACGCCGACACGATGGTCGTGCGTGATCGCGTCGCGCCCCTGCGCGGCGAGGCCGTGGCACGCTACCTGCTCGCACCCGGGCTCCACGCCAGCACGGCCTGCGGATCCCGCTGGGTCCTTCGCGCGGCCGAGGGTTGGCTGGCGACCGTCGACGTGCTGCAGGGCCAGGCGCGCCTGGCGGCAGCGCGGTGCACCACCCGCTTCGGCGTCCTCGAGGAGACGACCTGCCTGATCGTGGCGCTGACGCAAGGGCAGGCCGCGACCCGCTGGCAATGGCGCCATCCCGATGCACATCCTCTTCCTCACTGACAACTTCCCGCCCGAGGTCAACGCCCCGGCCA
>CAZTTC010000030.1:0-26179 GCA_964616015.1 uncultured Methylibium sp.
GAGCGCCGGCCTGCGCGCCAAGTCCCTGGTCGAGCGCATCCTCGCCTTCAGCCGCAGCGGCATGGGCGAACGCGTGCCGGTGCACGTGCAGTCGGTCGTGGCCGAGGCGCTCGACGTCGTGGCCGGCAGCCTGCCGCCCGGCGTGCAGCTCGAGCGCGCGCTCGAGGCCGGCGACGCGGCCGTGCTGGGCGACCCGACGCAGATCCACCAGGTGGTGGTGAACCTGTGCGCCAACGCCGTCCAGGCGATGCGCAGCGGCGGCCTGCTGCGCGTCAGCGCCGGCGTGCAGGAGCTGAACGCCGCCCTGTCGGTGTCGACCAGCCGCCTGACCCCAGGTCGCTACGTCTGCCTGGCCGTGCACGACAGCGGCAGCGGCATCGACCCGGCCGTGCTGGAGCGCATCTTCGACCCCTTCTTCACCACCAAGGAGGTCGGCGTCGGCACCGGCCTGGGCCTGTCGCTCGTGCACGGCATCGTCACCGACCTCGGCGGCGGCATCGACGTCGACAGCCGCGCCGGCGGCGGCACGCGCTTCACCGTCTACCTGCCCTGGCACGGCACCGCGGCGCGCACGATGCCGGACCCCGAGCCGCTCAGCCACGGCGCCGGCGAGACGGTGCTGCTGGTCGACGACGAGGAACCGCTGGTGCGCCTGGGCGAGGAGATGCTCGCCGAGCTGGGCTACGAGCCGGTCGGCTTCGCGTCGAGCCGCGCGGCGCTGGAGTCCTTCCGCGCCACGCCGCAGCGCTTCCACGCGGTGCTGTCCGACGAGGCCATGCCGGGCATGACGGGCTCGGAACTGGTGGCCGAGATCCGGCGCATCCGCAGCGACATTCCCATCGTCATGATGAGCGGCTACGTCAGCGCGGCGCTGGCAGCGCGGGCGCGCGAGGCCGGCGTGGTCGAGGTGCTGTCCAAGCCGCTGGTGTCGCGCGACATCGCGCGCAGCCTGGCCGGCGCGCTGCGCCACGCCAACGGCCGCGCAGCCGGCGAGGCCTGAGAAGCGCCATGCCGCCGCCCTTCCTGCGCACCCTGACCGGCAAGACCCTGCTGCGGCTGGCCATCGCCGGCGGCCTGCTGCTGGCGGCGGCGGCCGCGCTCAACGCCTACCTGCTGTACCGCCAGGCCGAGGGCGAGGCCAGGCAACGCCTGGCGGCCGCCGCAGCCGAGCGTGCACGCGTCGCCGAGCGCGTGCTGGGCTACACCGTCGAGACCCACGAGACGGTGCGCATCGCCTTCGTCGAGAAGTGGCCGGGCTACCGCAACGAGGCCACCAGCCGCCGCCTCGAGAGCATCCTGGCGCACTACCCCGACGGGGTGTGGCGCAACCGCGCCGAGTTCGCCGACGGCCGCGTCCACCCGACCGGCTGGGTGCCCAAGGCCACGCCGCTGTCGGACGAACTGCGCCAGCTGCTGGTGCTGTTCTGGGACCTGTCGCGCCACTACGGCCCGGGCGCGGCGATCCGCCGCGACAACCTGTTCTTCATGAGCGTGCCGCTGCAGACCAACCTGGGCTACGACCCCTACCTGTTCCCGAACTGGGTGTTCGACATCCCGCCCGATTTCGACCAGCTCGACTACGAATGGGGACGACTGGCCTACCAGCCGGCGCGGCCCGGCGAGCGCTCGCGCTTCGCGACGCCGATGGTCGACGACGTCGGGCCCGGCCCGCAGCTCGGCCCGATCTTCCAGGTGCTGACGCCGATCCACGTGGGGCAGCGGCACATCGCGACCGTCGCGACGACGCTGCTGCTGCGCGACTTCCTGGCGCGTGCCATGCCCAACACCGCGACCGACCAGCGCTACCTGCTGTTCAAGGCCGACGGCCGCCTGATCGCCGACACGGCCGAGGCCGACCGCACCGCGCCGAGCATCGCCCAGGCCACGCTCGACCGGCTGGGCGGCGACCTGCCGGCCGCACTGCTGGCCAGCGTCGAGCGCTCGCCCGAGTCGCCGCCGGCGGGCTACAGCGCCGGCAGCGACGTCTACTACGCCGCCACGCGCATCGACGGGCCGGACTGGTACGTCGCCGCGACGCTGCCCGGCGCGGCCGTGCGGGCCGACGCCTGGCGCGTGGCGCTGTGGGGCTCGGCAGCGCACATCGGCGTGCTGTTCGCATTGCTGGGGCTGCTGGCCTTCATCCTGCGCCGCCAGGTCGCCGCGCCGCTGGGCGAGCTGACGCAGGCGGCCGAGCGCGTGGCCGGCGGCGACACCAGCGTGCGCCTGCCCTCGGGCCGCGACGACGAGCTGGGCCGCCTGGCGCTGGCCTTCAACGACATGGCCGGCAAGGTCGCCGAGCGCGACGCCGCGCTGCGCCAGGACAAGCAGGAGATCGAGGCCGCGCTGACCTCGCTGCGCCTGACCGAGGAGCGCTGGCGTGCGATGACCGACAACGCCTCCGACTTCATCGCCGTCGTCGACCCGGCCGGCAGCCTGACCTACGTCAGTCCGCCGGTCGAGCGCATGCTGGGGCGCGCGGCCGCCGGCCTGGTCGGGCGCCCGCTGCTGGAGCTGCTGCACGCCGAGGGCGCCGCGACCCTGCGTGCACAGCTCGCGCAGCCCGACGGCAGCGCGATCCAGTGCCGCGCCCACCATGCCGATGGCCATGAGCTGATGCTCGAGGCCATCGGCAGCGACCTGCGCGAGCACCCGGCGGTCGGCGGCGTGGTGCTCAACATCCGCGACGTGTCCGAGACCGCCAAGGCCGAGCAGCAGCTGCGCCAGGCGCAGAAGCTCGAGGCCATCGGCACGCTGGCCGGCGGCATCGCCCACGACTTCAACAACATCCTCGCCGCCATCCTGGGCTACGGCGAGATGGCGCTGAAGGACGCCGCCGAGGGCAGCGCCCAGCGCCGCCACATCGACGCCGCCATGAGCGCCGGCCTGCGCGCCAAGTCCCTGGTCGAGCGCATCCTCGCCTTCAGCCGCGGTGGCGTCGGCGAGCGCCTGCCCGTGCACATGCAGTCGGTGGTGGCCGAGGCGCTCGACGCGGTCGCGGCCACGCTGCCCGCCGGCATCCGCCTGGCGCGCAGGCTCGAGGCCGGCGACGCGGCCGTGCTGGGCGATCCGACCCAGGTCCACCAGGTGGTGATGAACCTGTGTGCCAACGCCGTCCAGGCGATGAAGGCCAGCGGGACCTTGACCGTCGTGCTGGACCTCGCGCAGCGCGGCGAGACGCCGGTCACGACGCGGCTGCTGCCGGCCGGCCCGTACGTGCGACTCGGCGTGCACGACAGCGGGAGCGGCATCGACCCGGCCGTGCTGGAGCGCATCTTCGACCCCTTCTTCACCACCAAGGAGGTCGGCGTCGGCACCGGCCTGGGCCTGTCGCTCGTGCACGGCATCGTCACCGACCTCGGCGGCGGCATCGACGTCGACAGCCGCGCCGGCGGCGGCACGCGCTTCACCGTCTACCTGCCCTGGCACGGCACCGCGGCGCGCACGATGCCGGACCCCGAGCCGCTCAGCCACGGCGCCGGCGAGACGGTGCTGCTGGTCGACGACGAGGAACCGCTGGTGCGCCTGGGCGAGGAGATGCTCGCCGAGCTGGGCTACGAGCCGGTCGGCTTCGCGTCCAGCACGGCGGCGCTCGCCGCGTTCCGCGAGGCGCCGCAGCGCTTCCACGCGGTGCTGTCGGACGAGGCGATGCCGGGCCTCACCGGCTCCGAGCTCGTGACCGAGATCCGCCGCCTGCGCCCCGGCCTGCCGATCGTGCTGATGAGCGGCTACGTCACCGCGGCCCTGTCGACGCGGGCCCGCGAGGCCGGCGTGGCCGAGGTGCTGTCCAAGCCGCTGGTCGCGCGCGACATTGCGCGCAGCCTGGCGGCGGCGCTGCAGCGCGGGCGCGACGGCGATTGATGCGCCGCTCTGCATGGCTTGGCGGAGTGCCAGCGAAGCCGACTGCGGCGCTGCAGCCACCGCCCTGGCGACTCGAGCTCCCGGAGTGCAGCAGCCGGTGGAAAGCCAAGGGTGATGGGTGATCGACGCAGTGAAGTCAAGGAGGAGGCCAGGCGCAGCCTGGCCAGGGGACATGAACGAAGTCGGTCAGCCGTCGGCCTTGGCCCGCTCCCAGCGAGCACGCCGACGCGTCGTCAGCATTTCAGATGAAACGTCTACCGCTTCGACCTGCAACACGGCTGCCGTCGCCGGCCGCGAGCATCCCGGCACCGAACACCACCGCGCTGGCGCGCTTGCACTGGACCCTGATGTGATGGAAGCTCTCCTCATGTCGAACCCGACCCTCGCCTGGCCGCACGTGCTGGCGGTCGACGACGACCCGTCGATCCGCGACCTGCTGGCCGACTACCTGCGCGACAACGAGCTGCGCGTCACCGCCGTCGCGACCGGCGCCGAACTCGTCGCCGTGCTGGCGCGCGAGACGGTCGACCTGGTGATCCTCGACGTGCGCCTGCAGGGCGAGGACGGCATGCAGATCGCCCGCCGACTGCGCGAGGACTCCGCGATCCCCATCCTGATGCTGACCGGCCGCGCCGAGGAAGCCGACCGCGTGATGGGCCTGGAGCTCGGCGCCGACGACTACCTGACCAAGCCCTTCAGCACGCGCGAGCTGCTGGCGCGCGTGCGCGCGCTGCTGCGCCGCGCCAAGGCGCAGGCGAGCGTGGCCGACGAGATGGCCAAGGTGCGCGCCTACCGCTTCGGGCACTGGGAGCTCAACATCGGCCTGCGCAAGCTGCGCCGTCCGGACGGCGGCTTCGTCGAACTCACGAAGGGCGAGTTCAGCCTGCTGGCCGCCTTCCTGTCGGCGCCGCAGCGCATCCTGACGCGCGACCAGCTGCTCGACCTCTCGCGCCTGCACAACGCCGAGGTCTACGACCGCTCGATCGACGTGCAGATCCTGCGGCTGCGCCGCAAGATCGAGGCCGACCCGGCCCATCCGCGCTTCATCACCACCCAGCGCGGCGCCGGCTACCTGTTCGACGCCCCGGTCGAGACGGTGCGCTGAGGCCCGACGGCGCGACGCCGTCGGCCGAGGTTTCAGACGCAATACGGCGCGCCCGGCGCGACACCGCCGCGCCATCGCCCGGCGTGTCAATCGTGGCTCCACCACCGGCCGCCTCCGCGGCCCAGGAGCCCCCATGCCCGACACCGCCCCCCCGACGCATCCCCTGCGCACCGACGCCGACGTGCTGGTCGTCGGCGCCGGCCCGACCGGCCTGACCCTCGCCGCCGCGCTGCGCACGCGCGGCATCGCCGTCACCGTGATCGACCGCCTGGCCGAAGGCGCCAACACCTCGCGCGCCGCCGTCGTGCACGCGCGCACGCTCGAGGTCCTGGAGCCGCTGGGCGTCAGCGCGACCCTGGTGTCGCTGGGCCTGCAGGTGCGCCGCTTCACGATCCGCGACCGCGATGCGGTGCTGATGCCGATCGGCTTCGAGCAACTGCCGACGCGCTACCCCTACACGCTGATGGTGTCGCAGGCCGTGACCGAGCAAGTGCTGCTCGATCGCCTGCGCGCGCTCGGCGGCCGGGTGCTGCGGCCGCGCGCGCTGGCGGCGCTGGCAGACGACGGCGCCGGCGTGACCGCCACGCTCGACGACGGCCGCACGATCCGCGCGCGCTACGTCGTCGGCGCCGACGGCATGCACAGCACGGTGCGGCAGCAGGCCGGCATCGCGTTCGAGGGCGGCAGCTACGGCGAGTCCTTCGTGCTGGCCGACGTGAAGCTCGACGGCGGCGTGCCGCGCGAGGAGGTGATCCTGTACTTCTCGCCGGCCGGCATGGTGGTCGTGGCGCCGCTGCCGGGCGGCGTGCACCGCATCGTCGCGACGGTCGACGCGGCCCCCGAGCAGCCCGACGCCGCCTTCGTGCAGGCGCTGCTCGACGCACGCGGGCCGCAGCGCGAGCGCGCGGTCGTGCGCGAGCTGCTGTGGGGCTCGCGCTTTCGCGTCCACCACCGCGTCGCCGACACCTACCGTGCCGGCCGTGTGCTGCTGGCCGGCGACGCGGCCCACGTGCACAGCCCGGCCGGCGGCCAGGGCATGAACGTCGGCATGCTCGACGCGATGCGCCTCGCCGAGGCGCTGTCGCGGGCGCTGGCCGGCGACGAGGCCGCGCTCGACGCCTACGGCCACGAGCGTCGCCCGGTCGCGCAGCAGGTCGTCGCCCTGGCCGACCGCCTGACGCGCATGGCCACCGTGCCGCCGCTGCTGCGCGGCGTGCGCAACGCGCTGCTGCGGGTGCTCGCGGGGCTGCCGGCCGTGCGTCGGCAGCTCGCGTGGCGGCTCTCGGGCCTGGTCTACCGCTGATTTCAATCGACACGCGCCCGGCCGCGGATGACACCGCGGCGCAACCGCCGGAGCGCGAAATACAGCCCATCGAGCGGTCCACGGGGACTGCGAGGCACGACGAAAGGAGACCGCGATGAACCCCTCCGCCACCACCGAGTTCGAGCTGCGCTTCCAGTCCCTGTTCAACGAGGGCCGCGGCCTCGCCTTCCCCTGCGACGAGAGCGGCCACGTCGACTTCGCGGCCCTGAGCGACCGCGCGCTGCGCAACTACCTCTATGCGCGCGTCGTCATCGGCCGCGAGTACGCGATGCCCGCGGTGCGCAGCACCCGCCCCCACTGACACCTGCCATCAAGAGGAGACCGCCATGGACCAGACCACGTCGACCCATCGCCAGACCCTGGCCCGCCGGCTGAAGCGCGATGCGCAGCGCATGGCCGCGCTGCTGGATTCGTCGGACGACGACGGGTTCGACGGCCTGGACGACTTCGCGCTCGAAGACCTGGGCCTCAGCGCCGGCGAGATGGGGATGGGGCAGGCCGAATGGGCCGGCAGCGGCGCAGTCGTGCGGCAGCGCATCGCCGCGCCCGAGTGGCTGTGAGACGCCGGAGCACGACGCCATGAGACGCCACGCTTCGTTCGCCGACCTGCTGCTGCGCACGCTGCCGCCGCTGCTGCTGGTGGCCGGCTGCGCGAGCAGCCCGACCACGGCGGAGCCGACCTCGTGCGCCCAGCGAGCCGAGGAGATCCAGCGCGCCGAAGTCGAGCGGCAGGCGGCCATGCAGCAGCAGCAGACAGCCTGGAAGGCCGTGCTGCCCGTCGCCGTGGCGGCGCGGTACGCGAGCGGCCAGTCCGCGACGGCTGCGGCCGATCGCCGGCTTGCCGAGCTGCGCGCTGCGCCCTGCCACTGAATCCGCCCGCATCGACAGGAGATCCTTCATGTTCAACACCCTGCTGCAGGCACGCCGCGAGCTCGGCATGCCGCTGACCCTCGCGCTGGCCGTGCTGGCGGCCGTGGTGCTCGTCCTTTGGGGCGAGGACGCAGGCGCCATGCCCCACGGTGCTTCCGGGCTGACGGCAGCGCCCGACGCCGGCCACGCCGGCTGAGCGCCCAACACGCCACCGCATCGCGCATGCCCTGTACACCCCCCATCCTTCGGAGCCCTGAAATGAGCAAGTTCACCCCCATCGCTATGCTGTGCGCGACCATCGTGTCGTGCACGGTGCAGTCCACGCTGGCCGAGCCGCTGAACCGCGGCAGCCGGGTCGCCGTCCACGGCGAACACGGCGCCGCCGGTGGCCAGCGCGGCCTCAGCGCCGACGGCCAGGGCAACGTCGTGGCCGGCAGCACCAGCGGCTTCACGCTCGCACGCGGCGGCCAGGGCCAGCGCCAGGCGAGCGTCGAGCGTTCGGCCGACGGCAGCGTCGACGCGCAGGCCCAGGCCAGCGTGCGCGGCAACCGCGGCAGCGCCGACCGCAGCGCCAGCCTCACGCGCAACGCCGACGGCACGGCCAGCGCCGAGCGCAGCACCACCGCGACCAACAGCAACACCGGCGTCACCTTCGACGCCTCCGCCAGCTACAGCAAGGGCTCGGGCGTGACGCGCACGGCCTCGTGCAAGGACGCCGCCGGCAACACCGTGGCCTGCGGCTCGCGCTGACGCCCTGCCGGAGACCTCGACCATGCACCACCACATCCCGACCACCCGCGCCCGCCGCACCTGGCGCGCCCTGGCCCGCGCGATCGCGCTCGCGATCGGCGCGCTGGCCGGGCTCGGCCACGCGCAGTCGTCGATGCCGGCTTCGGCTGGCGTGACCGGCCCGGTGATCTACCCGGCCAAGGAGCAGAGCGCCAAGCAGCAGGATCAGGACAAGTACCAGTGCCACGACTGGGCCCGCGGCCAGACCGGCTTCGATCCGTCACAGGCGCCCGCGCCGGCCGCCGTGTCGAGCGCTCCTGCGGCGACCGCGCCGGCGAGCGGCAGCGGCGGTCCCTCGCTGTCCGGCATGGCCAAGGGCGCCGCCGGCGGTGCAGCCGTGGCGGAGCTCTCGCACCGCGACGCCGGCCACGGCGCCGCGGTCGGCGTGGTGAGCAGCACCGTGCTCGGTCGCCTGAAGGAGCGCCAGACGACGCAGGCGCGCCAGCAGCAGGCGCAGAGCCAGGCGCACGCGCAGCAACAGCAACAGCAGGCCGCGCGCGGTCAGCAGCGCGCCGCCTACGACCGCGCCTTCGCCGCCTGCCTCGAAGGCCGCGGCTACGTCGTCAAGTGAACCACCTCCCGGAGTCCAAGCGATGAGAACCCTGATGACGATGACGCTGCTGTCCGCCGCGTTGCTGGCGGCCGGCTGCGGCCGCCAGGAGGCGCCCGCCCACGAGGACGTGCGCCCGGTGCGCAGCACGGTGGTCGGCGCCACCGACGGCTCGGTCAGCGCCAGCTACTCGGGCGAGGTGCGCGCACGCTACGAGAGCAAGCTCGCCTTCCAGACCTCGGGCAAGGTCGTCGCGCGCCTGGTCGAGGTGGGCACTGCCGTCAAGCGCGGCCAGGTGCTGATGCGTCTGGACCCGGCGCAGGAGAGCCTGCAGGTCGTCAAGTCGGTGGCCGACGTCGAGGCGGCGCGCAGCCGCGTGGCGCAGAACCGCGTCGACCTGCAGCGCACCGAGCAACTGCTGGCGCGACAGTTCGCGTCGCCGGCCGAGGTCGACCAGCAGCGGCTGACGCTCGCGCAGTCCGAGTCGGAGCTCAAGTCGGCGCTGGCGCAGCAGTCGATCAAGGTCAACCAGCGCGGCTACACCGAACTGGTGGCCGACCGCGACGGCGTGGTCACCTCGATCGCCGCCGAGGGCGGCCAGGTGGTCTCGCCCGGCCAGACGGTGGTCACGCTGGCGGCCGACGGCGAGCGCGAGGTCGTGATCAGCATTCCCGAATCGCGCGTCGACGAACTGCGCCGCGCCCGGTCGCTGCAGGTGTCGGCCTGGGCGCGTCGTGGCAAGACCTACAGCGGCAGCCTGCGCGAACTGGCGCCCGACACCGACAGCGTGACGCGCACCTACTCCGCGCGCATTGCCGTGAAGGACGCCGACGCGAGCCTGATGCTGGGCATGACGGCCTCCGTGCTGGCGGCCGACGTGGACGGCGAACGCGCGATCCGCCTGCCGCTGACCGCCATCCACGACAAGGACGGGCGCAGTCTCGTCTGGACCGTGGACCCGGTCAGTGCCCGCGTCGCGTCCCGCGAAGTGCTGCTGGGCGCGATCCACAACGACGCGGTGATCGTCACGGGCGGCCTGTCCGGTGGCGAGACCGTCGTCACCGCCGGCGTGCACATGCTGCACGCCGGGCAGCGCGTGGCGGTCGCCGGCCTGCCGGTGGCCGCGGCGACCGGCACGACCGACCGCCAGGGAGCGCGGCCATGAAAGGCCCCAACCTGTCCGCCTGGGCACTGCAGCACCAGCAGATGATCGTCTTCCTGCTGGGCCTGTTGAGCCTGGCCGGCGTGCTGGCCTATACGCAACTGGGCCAGAAGGAAGACCCCGAGTTCACGGTCAAGGCGATGCTGGTGCAGGCGCACTGGCCGGGCAGCTCGGCGCAGCAGATGGCCGAGCAGGTCACCGACAAGCTGGAGAAGAAGCTCCAGGAAGTCGCCGAGATCGACTACACGACCAGCTACGCCAAGCCCGGGCTGACGCAGATCACGATCACGCTGCGCGAGGACACGCCGCCCGGCGCGGTGCCGCAGGTCTGGTACCAGGTGCGCAAGAAGCTGGGCGACATCCAGCACCAGCTGCCGCAAGGCGTGAAGGGGCCGTTCTTCAACGACGAGTTCGGCGACACCTTCGGCAACCTGTACGCCATCACCGGCGACGGCTTCTCCTATCCCGAACTGCGCGACTTCGCCGACGCCGCCCGCAACGAGTTCCTGCGCGTGGCCGATGTCAACAAGGTCGACCTCGCCGGCGCGCAGGACGAGAAGATCTACATCGAGGCCAGCAACGCCAAGCTGTCGTCGCTCGGCATCGACCCGCAGCTGATCCAGTCCACGCTGGCGTCGACCAACACGGTGCAGGCGGCCGGCACGGTGCTGACCGGCACCGAACAGGTCCGGCTGACGGTGAGCGGCGAGTTCGACTCGGTCGAGGCGATCCGCAACATCGGCATCCGTGCCGGCGACCGCAGCTTCCGGCTGGGCGACATCGCCGACGTCAAGCGCGGCGTGGTCGAGCCGGCCACGTCGAAGATGCGCTTCAACGGCGAGCCGGCCATCGGCCTGGCGGTCAGCATGCGCAAGGGCGGCGACGTGATCCACCTGGGCGAGCAGCTCGCGGCCACCGTGGCCCGGGTGCAGAAGAGCCTGCCGGTCGGCGTGCAGATCCACGCCGTCTCCGACCAGCCGAAGGTGGTCGAGAAGTCGGTGCACGAGTTCAAGAAGAGCCTCGCCGAGGCGGTGATCATCGTGCTGGCGGTGAGCTTCGTCTCGCTGGGCCTGCGCACCGGACTCGTGGTCGCGCTGTGCATCCCGCTGGTGCTGGCGCTGACCTTCCTGTCGATGTACTTCCTGGACATCGAGCTGCAGCGCATCTCGCTGGGCGCGCTGATCATCGCGCTGGGCCTGCTGGTCGACGACGCGATCATCGCGGTCGAGATGATGGCGCTCAAGCTCGAGCAGGGCTGGGACAAGTTCCGCGCCGCCACCTACGCCTACACGGCGACGGCGTTCCCGATGCTCACCGGAACGCTGATCACCGCCGCGGGCTTCCTGCCGGTCGGCTTCGCGAAGTCGGGCTCGGGCGAGTACGTGTTCTCGCTGTTCCAGGTGGTCGGCCTGTCGCTGATGCTGTCGTGGATCGTCGCCGTGATCTTCACGCCCTACATCGGCTTCAAGCTGCTGAAGGAGCAGGCGCACGCGGACCACGACGAGGACGCGGTCTACGCCAAGGGCTTCTACGCCAGGTTCCGCCGCTTCGTCGGCGCCTGCCTCGAGCACCGCAAGCTGGTGATCGGCATCACCATTGCTGCCTTCATCGGCTCGGTGGCGCTGTTTCGCGTCGTGCCGCAGCAGTTCTTCCCGGCGTCGGACCGGCCCGAGCTGATGGTCGACCTGTGGATGCCGCAGGCCGCCACCTTCGAGGCCAGCCACCAGGAGGTGGCCGCGCTGGAAGCGAAGCTGAAGGGCGACCCGGACGTGGTCGCGGTCACCAGCTACATCGGCACCGGCAGCCCGCGCTTCTACCTGCCGCTGGACGTGCAGACGCCCAATCTGAACCTGGGCGAGATGATGGTCATGACGAAGGGCGGCGAGGCGCGCGAGCGCGTGCTGGCGAAGATCACCGCGCTGTTCGCGAACGACTTCCCGCTGGTGCGTGGCCGCGTCAACCGGCTCGAGAACGGCCCGCCCGTCGGCTACCCGGTGCAGTTCCGCGTCTTCGGCGCCGACAACCGCCAGGTGCAGGCGATCGCCGACCAGGTGAGCGCGATCCTGCGCGCCGACCGGCACATCCGCCGCGTCAACCAGGACTGGGGCGAGCGCCTCAAGCGGCTGAAGGTCGACGTCGACCAGGACAAGGCGCGCACGCTGGGCATCACCTCGCGCGAGATCCAGGACGCGCTGCAGACCTCGCTCACCGGAACGACGGTCACGCAGTACCGCGAAGGCGACGACGGCATCGACGTGGTGGCGCGCCTGGTCGAGCCCGAGCGCAGCGACCTCAACAACCTGAAGGACGCCAAGGTCTACCTGCGCAACGGCAAGTTCGTGCCGGTCTCCCAGGTCGCGCGACTGTCGCTGGACAGCGAGGACAGCGTGCTGTGGCGGCGCAACCGCGTGCCGACGCTGACGGTGCGCGCCGACGTCGAGGGCGCCGAGGCGCCGGACGTGACGACGGCGATCAAGCCGAGGATCGACGCGCTGGCGGCCACGCTGCCGCTCGGCTACGGCATCGAGCTCGGCGGCGCGCAGGAGTCGAGCCGCAAGGCGCAGGCCTCGATCCTGGCGGTGATGCCGATGGCCATCGTCGCCATCCTCGTGCTGCTGATGCTGCAGCTGCAGGACATGAAGAAGACCGCGCTGGTGCTGGCCACCGCACCGCTCGGGCTGATCGGCGTCTCCGTGATGCTGGCGGTGTTCCGCATCCCGTTCGGCTTCGTCGCGATGCTGGGCGTGATCGCGCTGGCCGGCATGATCATCCGCAACTCGGTGATCCTCGTCGTGCAGATCGACCACGATCTCGCGGCCGGACGCTCGCTGTGGGACGCGATCGTCGAGTCGGCCGTGCGCCGCCTGCGACCGATCGTGCTGACCGCGCTGGCCGCCATCCTGGCGATGGTCCCCCTCACCGGCTCGGTGTTCTGGGGCCCGATGGCCTGGGCCATCATGGGCGGCCTCCTGGTCGCGACGCTGCTGACGCTCGTCTTCCTGCCCGCGCTGTACGCCAGCGTGTATGGCGCCACGCGCGCCCCGCAGCCCCTGTCTGCCTAGAGGAACCCCCATGAACCAGCCCGTGCTCCAGGCACTAGCGGCGGCGGCCTTCGCGCTGCATGCCGCCCCCGGCTTCGCGCTCGACCTGATGGACGCCTACACCCAGGCGCTGGCGCACGACCCGACGCTGGCCGCCGCCGGCGAAGGCTTGCGCGCCGGCCGCGAGAAGTCGGTGCAGGGGCGCGCCCTGCTGCTGCCTCAGGTGCAGCTGGCCGGCAGCCTGACGCAGATCAAGGACCGCTCGTCTTCGGCCAGCCTGCCGCCGCAGCTGCAGGACGTGGTCAAGCCCAACGGCTCGGGCCGCATGCACGAGCTGGCGCTGGAACTCAAGCAGCCGATCATCGCCGCCAAGTCGCGCGCCGAGAAGCAGCAGCTCGAGCAGCAGACGACGCTGGCCGAGCTGCAGTACCGCGACGCGCGGCAGCAGCTGATGCAGCGTGTCGCGCAGGCCTACCTGGACGTGCTGCTGGCCGAGGAGCACCTGCGCGTGGCGCAGGCCGAGAAGGCGGCGGTGGCGCTGCAGCGCGACCGCGCGCAGGCGCGCTTCGACGTCGGGCGCGGCAGCATCACCGACCTGCAGGAAGCGCAGGCGCGCCTCGACAGCGCGGCCACGCGCGAGATCTCGGCGCACAGCACGCTGGCGCTGCGGCGCTCGCAGTTCGAGGAACTGACGGGCACCCGGGCCGACGGCCTGGCCGGCCTGCGCGCGGGCTTCGCTCCGCCGCCGCCGCAGCCCGACAGCGCGCTGGCCTGGCAGCAGCAGGCGGCCGACGGCAACACGCGCGTGCTGGCCAAGCGCAACGAGCTGACGATCGCCGGACTCGAGATCCAGAAGTACACGCTGAAGGCGCGGCCCACCCTCGACCTGGTTGCCAGCGCGTCGACCAAGGGGCAGTCGGGCGGCCTGTCGGAGCTGGCCGCGCCCGACGGCAGGCGCAGCACCGCGATCGGCCTGCAGCTCAGCATCCCGCTGTACGCCGGCGGGGCGATCGATTCGAAGGAGCGCGAGGCGATCGCCAGGCGCGGCCAGGCCGAGCAGGAACTCGTCGCCGCCCAGCGCGACGCGCGCCTGCAGGCCCAGGACGCCTACCTGTCGGTCAAGACCGGTGTGTCGCGCGTCGGCTCGCTCGAGCAGTCGGTGCGCTCGGCCGCGACCGCGCTCGAAGCCACCACGCTCGGCCGCGACGTCGGCACCCGCACCGAGCTCGACGTGCTCGACGCGCAGCAGCGCCTGTACTCGGCGCAGCTCGACCTGGCGCAGGCGCGCAACGACTACCTGATCGGCCGCATCAAGCTGGCCGCGTCGGCCGGTGCGCTGGCCGAAGGCGACCTCGCCGCGCTCAACCGCTTCTTCACGCCCTGAACCGCTCCCTGAACCACCGCACGAGAGGCCTCCCCATGGACATCGACGTCTTCGCCCCCCACGAGCTGCCCGGCGTGCTGCGCGCCCTGCGCACCGCGCTGCGGCCCGACGGCGAGCTGCTGCCGCCCGAGCGCAGCTTCCTCGCCACCTATGCGCGCATCGCGGGCATGGGGCCGCTGCTGCACGACCCCGAGCCGATCGCCGCGGCCGAGGTCTCGGTCGCCGGCGTGATCCAGCGCAAGCGCATGCTGCAGCTCGCGGCGCTGGCCGTGCTGCTGAGCCGCCCGGTGCGGCAGGACTCGGTGGCCTTCATGAAGGCGCTGGCGCAAAGGCTCGCGACCCACGACCCGGTGATCGAGGTCATCGACGCGCTGGCCCAGGGACGGCGCCTGAAGGTACGCCTGCTCGCGATGCGGCGCGCCTTCCGCGTGATCCTGAAGGAAGCCTTCGTCGCCGAAGGCCCGATGGGCGTGCTGCGTTTCGTCGGCGCGATGCTGATGAAGTTCGCGGTCAACAAGGACCGGCACTGGCAGTACAAGCGACTGGGCCTGCTGCCCGAAGGCACGCTGGGCCGCGAGTACTGGAAGCACATGACCACCGTCGGCTTCGGCTTCCCCGGCGAGCCCGGCGGCATCGCGCAGACCGGGGCCTACCACGACATCGCGCACGTGCTGGCCGAGCATGCGA
The DNA here is from genome assembly GCA_964616015.1 of uncultured Methylibium sp. Lineage (GTDB taxonomy): Bacteria > Pseudomonadota > Gammaproteobacteria > Burkholderiales > Burkholderiaceae_C > Methylibium. The sequence continues at coordinate 14,771 of CAZTTC010000030.1, forward strand.
CCACGCCGCTGGGCGAGATCCAGCAGGGCAGCTTCCAGGGCGGCAACCGCCGAGAGGACGGCTTCCTGTTCGTGCAGTTCGTGATCCTGCAGTTCCACCACGGCGTGCGCATCACGCCGGTGACCGATCCGGTCGAGGGCCTGTTCGACCCGCGGCTGGTGCTGTGGGCCATCCACCGCGGCGCGCAGTGCAACGTGGACATGACGCACCAGTGGGACTACTGGCCGCTGATGGCGCTGCCGCTGGACGAGGCGCGCGCGCGCGTCGGCCTGCTGGCCAAGCTGCCGGAGCCGGCGCGGCTGCGCGAGGCCGCCTGAGCGCTCTTTCCGATCCATCGAAAGGAACCCCCATGAAAGCACTCTTCCGCCGCGCGCTGCCGATCGCCGCGCTCCTGCCGGCCGCCCTGTCGACCGCCTGCACGACGACACCCGGACTGCGCTACGACCGCGACCCCTCGGCCGACTTCGAGGCCTTCCGCACCTTCGCCTTCTACGAGCAGCCGTCCGCCGAGGCCCTGCCCTACAAGTCGCTGGTCGATCGCCGGCTGGTGCAGGTCACCCGCGAGCAGCTCGAGCGCCAGGGCTACGTGTACAGCGAGAGCGAGCCCGACCTGCGCGTGAACCTGTTCGTCAAGGTCAGCGAGAAGCTCGAGCTGCGCAGCAGCGCCCCGTCGCGCGGCGCCTACGGCTACCGGCGCTGGTCGTCGGATCTGGAGACGCGCCCCTACCGCGAAGGCACGCTGTGCATCGACCTGGTCGACGCGAAGCGCCACGTGCTGGTGTGGCAGGGCGTCGCCGAAGGCCGGCTGGGCGCCGCCGCGACGCAGGACCCCGGCGCGGTGGCCGAGCGCACCGTGCGCGAGGTCCTGGCGGCGCTGCCGGCGGCGACCCCCGCCGCCACGCCCTGATGCCAGCTAGCGCAGGCAGACCGCCTCGACGTTGTTGCCGTCGGGGTCGATCAGGAAGGCCGCGTAGTACTGCGGGCTGTAGTCGCTGCGCAGGCCGGGCTTGCCGTTGTCGGTGCCGCCGGCCTTCAGCCCCAGCGCATGGAAGCGATCGACCGCGGCGCGGTCCGGTGCACTGAAGGCCACGTGCGTGCCGCGGGCCGGCGTCTTGCTGCGGTAGAGCCACAGCGCCGGCGCGCCGGGCGGGCCGAGCCCCGCGCCGTCGTCGTCGCGCGAGGCCAGTTCGTGCCCCAGCGCCGACAGTGCGGCCTGGTAGAAGCGCACGCTCGCGGCGAGGTCGCCGACTTTCAATCCGAGATGGTCGTACATGCTCGTCTCCTTTCGTGGAGACGATGCTAGGCAGGGCGGGCCAGGCGTTCTTGGAGAAAGTTGCGCTCGCCGCGCGACAGCCGCGTGAACTGCCGCGGCGACAGGCCGGCCGCGCGGCGGAAGCTGCGCACGAAGTTCGACAGGTCGGCGAAGCCGACGTCGAGCGCGATGGTGGTCACAGGGCCGGCATCCTCGGCCAGCAGGCTCGCGGCGCGCCGCAGCCGCGCACGCACGAGGTACTGGTGCGGCGTGACGCCGAGCGCGCGGCCGAACACGCGCAGGAAGTGATAGGGGCTGAGCCCGGCCTCGCGCGCCGCGGCCTCCAGGTCGATCGGCTGGTCGGCGTGCGCGTCGATCCACAGCGCGGTGCGCGCGGCGCGGCCGCGGTCCTGCACGCTCGCGTGCAGCGGCGGCTTGTCGCTGCCGCTCATCAGCTCGACGTAGCGGCGCGCCAGCAGCAGGCCGGCCTCGTCGAGGCCGATCTCGCTGCGGCCGTCGGCGGCCGCCTGGGCCAGCTCGCCCAGCACCATCAGCTCGGGCAGCGGCGGCAGCGCGGTGCTGCGCCAGCGCCCGCGATCGCCGCCGACCGACTCGATCACCTCCGGCGCCAGCCGGAACGACAGGCACTCGTCGCCGCAGCAGTGATGCTCGTGGCTGCAGACGAACTCGTCGCCGGCGCGGCCCGCCAGCACCGAGCCGGCGACCAGCTCGTGGCTGCGCCCGCGGCTGCGGTAACCGAAGCCGCCGCGCCGCACGTAGGACACGGCGTCGCCGCCGTGCAGCTCGGTCTGGGGGCGGTCGTCGGGGCCGGCGCTGCAGCGGTACTCGCTGACCGCGATCGCGCCCTGCTTCAGTTCGGTCACCTTCAACATGAGCCGATCATGCCGCGGTCGAGCGGCCACGGGCGCTACAGGGTCTGCAGGTAGAACCGGTAGTCCAGGTTGTCGTGCAGCATGCCGAACGCGGACAGGTCGCTGTTGGCCGGCGTGCCCACCAGGGTCAGCACGGGGATCGAGTTGAAGGCGTACTGGTAGGCATTGGCCGTGCGGTTGAACGAGCCTTGATAGAACTCGGTGTTGCTGCCGAGCCTGAATGCATAGATCCGGTAGGCCAACCCGTCGTGCAGCATGCCCCAGCGCGACCAGTCGGTGTCGGGCGGGAAGCCGGTCACCGGGATGATGGGCAAGGAGTGATGACCGTAGCGGTAGGTCGTGCTGCCGGCCACCCAGGCCGCCTGGTAGAGGGTCCGGCGGTCTCCGAGGCGGCGCATGTAGAGCCGGTAGTCGGCGCCGTCGTGCAGCATCTGGAAGCTGCCGGCATCGGTGTCGGCCGGGAAGCCGGCGAGCGTCAGGATCGGGATCGAGAGGTGCCCGAAGGCGTACGCGCTGCCGTTGAAGCCGAACTGGTAGAGCGTGTCGCTGCTGCTGCCGCGAAAGCAGTAGAAGCGGTAGGTCGTGCCGTCGTGCAGCATGGCCCAGCGCGCCAGGTTGGCGTCGGCCGGCGCACCGGTGATCGGGATGTTGGGGATCGAGCGGTGACCGTAGCGGTAGGTCGACGTTCCGCTCACCCACGCGAACTGGTTCAGTGATGGCATGGCGCACTCCTTGGTTCGCCCGTACAAGGCGGGCAAACCAAGCTAGCAGAGCCGTGTCGGCGGCACCATCACCACACACGCTTCGACGCGCTTCAAACTGGGGAGGCTGCGGCGTTCAGCCGTCGAAGGGCAGGCCCACGTAGTTCTCGGCCATCACCGTCTGCGCGGCGCGCGAGCCGGCCAGGTAGTCGAGCTCGGCCTGCTGCAGCTTGAAGCCGATCTCGCCGCCGTCCGGGAAGCGGTGCATCAGCGAGGTGAACCACCACGAGAAGCGCGAGGCCTTCCAGACCCGGCGCAGGCAGCGGTCGGAGTAGGCGTCGAGCGCGGCGTCGCTGCGCTCGGCGTAGTGCTCGACCAGCGCGCGGCCCAGCGTGCGCACGTCGGCGGCGGCGAGGTTCAGTCCCTTCGCGCCCGTCGGCGGCACGATGTGCGCCGCGTCGCCGGCGAGGAAGAGGCGCCCGAAGCGCATCGGCTCGGCGACGAAGCTGCGCAAGGGCGCGATGCTCTTCTCGATCGACGGGCCGGTGACCAGGGCCTCGGCCGCGGCCGGGTCGAGGCGACGGCGCAGCTCGTCCCAGAAGGCATCGTCGCTCCAGCGGTCGACGTGATCGTCCAGCGCGCACTGCAGGTAGTAGCGGCTGCGCGTCGGCGAGCGCATGCTGGCCAGTGCGAAGCCGCGCTCGTGGTTGGCATAGACCAGCTCGTGCGCGACCGGCGGCGTGTCCGACAGCAGGCCCAGCCAGCCGAAGGGATAGATGCGCTCGTAGGTCCTGAGCGCCGCCGCCGGCACGCTGGCGCGGCTGACGCCGTGGTAGCCGTCGCAGCCGGCGATGAAGTCGCACGTGAGCTCGTGCATCGCGCCGCCGCTGGCGTAGCGAACCCTCGGCCGGGCGCCGTCGAAGTCGCGCAGGCTCACGTCGCCGGCCTCGTAGACGGTGGGTGCATCGGCGGCGCGGCGCGCGTCCATCAGGTCACGCGTCAGCTCGGTCTGGCCGTAGACGACGACGTGCTTGCCGCCGGTCAGTGCTCGCAGGTCGATGCGGTGGCGCGTGCCGCCGAAGGCGAGCTCGTAGCCCTCGTGCACCAGGCCCTCGCGGTGCATGCGCGCGCCGACCCCCGCCTCGTCCAGCAGGTCCGCGGTGGTCTGCTCCAGCACGCCGGCGCGGATGCGGCCCAGCACGTGCTCGGCGCTCGATCGTTCGACGATCAGGTTGGCGATGCCGGCGCGCGTGAGCAGCTGGCCGAGCAGCAGGCCCGAAGGGCCGGCCCCGACGATGACGACCTGCGTGCGCATCAGAGCAGGGTTCGCAGCTGCGCCTGCGCATGCAGCAGCGGCGGCAGGCACTGCTCGACCAGCTGCTCCATGCGCATGCGCGTGGCGTGGACGCTGACGTTCATGGCCGCGACGGTGTCGCCGCGGTAGTTCTTCAGCGGCACCGCGATCGTGCGCAGGCCGAGCTCCAGCTCCTGGTCGATCGTCGTGTAGCCGTTGGCGCGCGTGCGCAGCAGCTCGAGCTTCAGGCGCTCGCGGTTCGTCACGGTGTGCGGCGTCAGCGGCTGCAGCGACTGCCGCGCCAGCCAGGCGTCCATCGCCTCGTCCGGCATCGCCGCCACCAGCACGCGGCCGTTGCTGGTGCAGTAGGCCGGCACGCGCGTGCCCGGCTGCAGCGTCGCCGACACCACGCGGCCGGCGCTCGCCGCGGCCACCGCGATCACGTCGTCGTGGTCCAGCACCCCCGCCGAGCTGGCCTCCTGCAGCGCATAGGCCAGCTTCTGAAGCAGCGGCTGGATCACGCGCGGCAGGCGCGCCGAATGCATGTAGCTCTGCCCCAGCCGCAGCACCTTGGGGCTGAGACCGTAGAGCTTGCGGTCCTGCTGCACGTAGCCCAGGTGGGCCAGGGTGATGAGGTAGCGGCGCGCGGCGGCGCGGGTCAGGCCGGTGCGCTCGGCGACCTCGGTGATCGACAGGCGCGGCCGTTCCTGGTCGAAGGCCTCGATCACCGCCAGGCCTTTCTCCAGGCCGGCGATCAGGTCGCGCTGCAGGGGCACGCCGGCGCCCGGCAGGGGCAAGGGCGCGGCGTCGGGCTCGGCCGGGTCGACGGCCGCGGGGTCCAGGCTCATGATCGCCTCGGGTTCGTTGATCGCACAAACTGCGCGTTGATCGCGCAGACTAGAAGTTACTGCCTTGTTTTGCGGCAGCTTAGCGATAAGCTCCCCGCCGACAAGCCCGATGATCCCGCAGTCAGTGCGGCAATCGCACAAATCGGGTGAGGAGACGCCTGACATGGACTTTCCGCCCCTGACTGTCGGAACCGACCCGGACCTGATCCACCCAGCCTACCGGTCGACGGCCCGGCGCGGTCCCCGCCAGCCACCGCTGCGCGTGCGCCTGCCCGCCGCGACCCAGACCACCCTGGCCCTGCCGCCTTCGCTGCTGCAGCCCGGCGACGCCGACCTGACCGCGCGCGGCCCCGCCGCACCGCTGGGCGAGAAGATCGCCGTCGTCGGCCGCGTCGTCGACGAGGACGGCCGGCCGGTGCGCGACTCGCTGATCGAGGTCTGGCAGTGCAACGCCGCCGGCCGCTACTGGCACGCGAAGGACCAGCACGACGCGCCGCTGGACCCCAACTTCTTCGGCTTCGGCAAGTGCTTCACCGACGGCGAGGGGCGCTTTCGCTTCGTCACCATCAAGCCCGGGCCCTACCCCTGGGGCAACCACGACAAGGCCTGGCGGCCGGCGCACATCCACTTCTCGCTGTTCGGCAACGTGATGGCGCAGCGGCTGGTGACGCAGATGTACTTCGCCGGCGATGCGCTGCTGGCCCTGGACCCGATCGTGCAGAGCATTCCCGACGCCGCGGCGCGTGCGCGCATGAACGCGCGACTCGACATGGACGCCACCATCGGCGCCGAGATGCTGGGCTGGCGCTTCGACATCGTGCTTCGGGGCCGGGGCGCAACGCCCTTCGGCTGGTGATCATGAATGCACCGACCCCCTCACAGACCATCGGTCCCTTCCCGCACGAGGGCTGGCGCTGGGCCTTCGACGGCGGCGAGGGGCCGCTGGTGCTGGACGGCCGCGTGCTCGACGGCGACGGCCAGCCGGTCGGCGACGCCGTCGTGGAGGTCTGGACCGGCGGCGCCGCGCACCGACGCTTCCTGCGCGTGCCGACCGACGAGCGCGGCGGCTTCCGCCTCGCCTTCGCAGCCCGCCCGGCGCCCGGCGAGCCGCTGGCGCAGGTCGTCGTGTTCGCGCGTGGCCTGCTGAGGCACCAGTTCACCGCGGTCTTCCTGGGTGACGACGCGGACGGCATCGCCGCATCGCCGCTGTTGAGCCAGGTGCCGGCGGCGCGCCGGTCGACGCTCGTTGCCTCGACCGGCGCCGACGGCCGCTACCGCTGGGACCTGCGCCTACAAGGCCCGCAGGAGACCGTGTTCTTCGATCCCGCGTAGTCCCGCGTTCATGTCCGCCTTCGACGGCTTCCTCATCCCGCGCGACGTCGCCGCGCTGTTCGACGCACCGGCCATCGCGCAGGCGATGTTCGACTTCGAGGCCGCGCTGGCGCGTGCGCAGGCGGCCGAGGGCCTGATCCCGGCTGCCGCCGCGAACGCGATCGCCGGCGTGTGCAAAGCCGAGCTGCACGATCTGGACGCGCTGGTCGCGGCCAGCGCGCGCGCCGGCAGCCTGGCGATCCCGCTGGTCGCCGAGTTGAAGAAGACCGTCGCGCTGTTCGATGCCCCCGCTTCGGCCTGCGTGCACTTCGGCAGCACCAGCCAGGACGCGATCGACACCGCGCTGGCGCTGGCGACGCGGCGCGCGCTCGGGCTGATCGACGCCGAGCTGGCGGCGCAGTGCGAGTCGCTGCTCGCACTGGCCGAGGCGCATGCCGCCACGCCGGTGCTGGCGCGCACGCTGATGCAGCCGGCCGCGGTGACGAGCTTCGGCCTGAAGTGCGCGAACTGGCTCGCGCCGCTGCTGCGATCGCGGCTGCGGCTGCGCGAGGCGGCGGCCCGCGGCCTCGCGCTGCAGCTGGGCGGCGCGGTCGGCACGCTCGATGCGATGGATGACCGCGGCAGCGCGGTCGCGCGGCGCATGGCCACGTCGCTGGGCCTGGCGCTGCCGCCGGCGCCCTGGCACACCCAGCGCGACGACTGGGTGCGCCTGGGCCTGGAGGCCGCGGTGCTGACCGGCAGCCTGGGCAAGATCGCCACCGACCTGGCGCTGATGGCGCAGGGCGAGGTGGCCGAGCTGGCCGAGCCGTCGGCGCCCGGCCGCGGCGGGTCGACCGTGATGCCGCACAAGCGCAACCCGGTCGCGGCGATGACCGCGCTGGCCGCCGCGCAGCGCGCCCCGCAGCGCGCCGCCGGCATCCTGGCGGCGATGCCGCAGCAGCACGAGCGCGGCCTGGGCCACTGGCAGGCCGAGCTGGCCGAGTGGCCGGGGCTCTGGACCGGCGCCTGCGCCTCGGCGCGCGCGCTGGCCGAGGCCTTTGCGGGCCTCGAGGTCGACGACGCGCGCATGCGCCGCAACGTGCTCGAGGTCGGCGGCCCGGCCTTCGCCGAGGCGCTGCAGCCCGACGAGGCCGCAGCACCCGCCGTCGCGCTGGCGCGCGAGCGCCTGCCCGGCCTTCGCGCGACACTCGCAGCGATGCCGCCCGCTCCCTGGTCGGCCGCCGACCCTGCCTGATCTTCATGGACCCCTACGACCACGACCTCGAGCGCGGCCTGCGCAACCGCCGCGCCATCCTCGGCGACGCCTGGGTGGACAAGTCGGTCGCGAACGCGAACGCCTTCAACGCCGACTTCCAGAACTTCATCACCCGCTATGCCTGGCACGAGGTCTGGGGACGCCCGGGGCTGCCCGCCAAGACGCGCCGCGTCATCGTGCTCGCGATCACCTGCGCGCTGGGCCGCTGGGAGGAGTTCGAGCTGCACCTGCGCGCCGCGCTGGTCGGCGGCTCTGGCGCGAGCCTGGGCGCCGGCGACGACGCGACGACCGCGCTGACACCTGACGAGGTGAAGGAAGTGCTGATGCAGGCCGCGATCTACGCGGGCGTGCCCGCCGCCAACACCGGCATGGCCATCGCCGCGAAGCTGCTGCGCGAGCTGGGCCACGCGCTGCCGCCCTTGCCGGCCACCGAGGTGGCGCACACCGGCAGCGGCCGCTCCTTCCGCAGCGCCGGGTCGCCTGCGCTGCACTACACGGTGCGCGAGGCGCGCAGCGGCACGGTGAAGCACACCATCGTCTTCAGCCACGCGCTGGGCTGCGACGTGAGCATGTGGGACCCGGTGGCCAACGCGCTGGCGGCCGAGCATCGTGTGGTCTGCTTCGACCACCGCGGGCACGGCGACTCCGAGGTGCCGCCCGGCCCCTGCACGATGGCGGCGATGGCCGACGACGCGGCGCGGCTGATCGACGAGCTGAACACCGGCCCGGTGGTCTGGGTCGGCCTCTCGCTCGGCGGCATGGTGGGCCAGGAGTTGGCGCTGCGCCGGCCCGACTTGCTGAAGTCGCTGGTGATCGCCAACTCGACCTCGGGCTACGACGCGGCCGGCCGCGAGGCCTGGGGCCAGCGCATCGCCGCGATCGAGTCCGGCGGGCTGGAGGCGATCGCCGACGGCGCGATGCAGCGCTGGTTCAGCGAAGCCTTCCGCGCCGCGCAGCCGGCGAGCGTGGCGCGCTGGCGCCGCCGCGTCGTCACCACCTCGAAGGCCGGCTACCTGGCGGCCTGCCACGCGGTGGCCGCGCACGACACCACCGCGCGCCTGCCGCAGCTGAAGTTGCCGACGCTGGTGATCGCCGGGACCCTGGATCTGGGCACGCCCGTCGCCATGTCCCAGACCATCGTCGAGCGCGTGCCCGGTGCCCGTCTCGTCGTCATCGACGACGCGGCGCACCTGAGCGTGCTGGAGCGGCCGGACCACTTCGGCGCCGCGCTGCGCGATTTCATCGAACGGCTGCACTGAACCCGGACCCACGACTGCATGGAAGCCCTCACCGCCCTGATCCCCGGCATCCCGCCACTCGTGTGGTGGCTGCTCGCCACCGGCATGGTGCTGACCGGCCTGGCCGGCACCGTCCTGCCGGTGCTGCCCGGCACGCTGCTGGTGCTGGGCGGGCTCTTCGTCGGCGCCTGGATCGATGGCTTCGCCAAGGTCGGCGGCGGGTCGCTCGCGGTCATCGCGGTGCTGGCCGTGCTGGCCTGGGCCACCGACTACGTGGCGGCGCTGCTGGGCGCCAAGAAGGTCGGCGCCAGCCGCTGGGCGCTGATCGGCGCGGCGCTGGGCACGGTGATCGGCGTCTTCATGGGCCTGGTCGGCGTGCTGTTCATGCCCTTCGTCGGCGCGGTGGCCGGCGAGCTGTATGCGCGGCGCGAGCAGGCGGCGACCGCCGGCGGGCTCATGGCAAGAGAGGCCACTCAGCAGGCCCTGAAGGTCGGCACCGCGACCTGGATCGGCATGCTGGTCGGCACCGCGATCAAGATCGCGCTGGTGTTCCTGATGATCGGCGTCTTCGTCGCCGCGCTGCTGGTCAAGTGACGGCCCGGTGAGCCCGCCGTGATCGACAAGATCTGCTCCAGCGTCGAAGCCGCGCTCGCCGACGTGCCCGACGGCGCGACGGTGATGATCGGCGGCTTCGGCACCGCCGGCATCCCGACGGCGCTGATCGACGGCCTGATCGCGCAGGGCGCATCGGGCCTGACCGTCGTCAACAACAACGCCGGCAACGGCGAGACCGGGCTGGCCGCGCTGCTGAAGGCCGGCCGCGTGCGCAAGATCATCTGCAGCTTTCCTCGGCAGGCCGACTCGCAGGTCTTCGATGCGCTCTACCGCAGCGGCCAGATCGAGCTGGAACTCGTGCCGCAGGGCAACCTGGCCGAGCGCATCCGCGCTGCCGGGGCCGGCATCGGCGCCTTCTTCACGCCGACCGGCTACGGCACCGAGCTGGCGAAGGGGAAAGAGACGCGCGAGATCGACGGTCGCCAGTACGTGCTGGAGCACCCCATCCACGCCGACTTCGCGCTGATCAAGGCCGAGCGCGCCGACCGCTGGGGCAACCTGAGCTATCGCATGACCGCGCGCAACTTCGGGCCGGTGATGGCCAGCGCCGCGCGCTGCACCGTGGCCGAGGTGCCGGAGATCGTGGCGCTGGGCACGCTCGACCCGGAGACCGTGGTGACGCCGGGGATCTTCGTGCAGCGCGTCGTGCGGGTCGAGCGCAGCGTGACGCAGGCGGGCGGGTTGAAGCAGGGAGCGTCGGCATGAGCACGCTGCCGCGCTGGACCCGCGACCAGATGGCTGCGCGCGTCGCACGCGACATCGCCGACGGCATGGTCGTCAACCTCGGCATCGGCTTGCCCACGCGGGTGGCCAACCACATTCCCGCCGATCGCGAGGTGGTGCTGCACTCCGAGAACGGCGTGCTCGGCATGGGCCCGGCGCCGGCCGACGGGCAGGAGGACTACGACCTCATCAACGCCGGCAAGCAGCCGGTGACGCTGCGCCCGGGCGGCAGCTTCTTCCACCACGCCGACAGCTTCGCGATGATGCGCGGCGGCCACCTCGACGTCTGCGTGCTCGGCGCCTTCCAGGTCGCCGCCAACGGCGACCTCGCGAACTGGCACACCGGCGCGCCCGACGCCATCCCCGCCGTCGGCGGCGCGATGGACCTGGCCATCGGCGCGAAGAAGACCTTCGTGATGATGGAGCACCTCACCAAGAGCGGCGAGAGCAAGCTGGTGGAGCGCTGCACGTATCCGCTGACGGGGATAGCCTGCGTGAGCCGGGTGTACACGGATCTGGCGGTGATCGACCTCACGCAGGGCGGGGCGCGGGTGATTGATGTGGTCGACGGGCTGGACTTCGCGGCACTGCAGGCGGTGACGGGGATTGCGCTGATCGACGATCAGCCATCGCCTTCAAAGTAGAAGCCCGGCCTTCCATTTCTTCCAGAGTGCAACAGTCTGCCGAATGTCTTCGTGACACTTGGCAAATGCATCTGTCCGAAAGCGTGGGTCGTGAACCAGTCCTTTGGATCTTCTGAAGTCATCCATGCCGAGTGCTGGCTCTCCCAGAAAGCGTTCCGTGGCATCGTTTAGTGATAGTGACGCGCCGAACTTTGGCCGGAGGACCTTCAGCATGTCAGTGTGTTTCTCTGTAGCGAGCAGCACCCCGGCCCATCCGGATGCTTCGCGAATGACAGGCAAGTCAAGGTTGTCGCCACTGAACGTGATGAGCTCTGAAGTGCTGCGGATGGCGTCGAGTACTGCGGCAAGGTCGCTCGGCAAGAAGTCGTCGAATCTGTCCTCATCAACAAGGTAGTACGAGCCCGCGAGCAGCGTTGGGAGCACCCCTCGCTCGTAGAACGCAATCCCAAGTGGTGTCGTAGAGATGTCGAGCGCAACTGGCCCCATTCAGACCTCGTACGGCTGCGTTCGCGAAGGCCGGCTCTTCATTGAACGGGAGCCAACAAACGATGATCAGCTCAGAGCTGGCCCCGTTGATCTGAACAGATTTCGAAGGCTTTTAAGTGGACCCTGCG
>CAZTTC010000031.1:0-26046 GCA_964616015.1 uncultured Methylibium sp.
AGAACAGCTGGCGCGGGTTCTTCTTGACCCACAGCCACGAGCCCATCTCCAGCGTTAGCGGCAGGAAGACCTGCTGCGGCGCCCGCCCGGTGGCGCGCAGGTAGAGGTGGTCCCACAGGTCGCCGTGCGCCAGGTACTGGCGGCTCTGCGGCTCCAGCAGGTAGCGGTGCTGGGCATGGGTCTCGTCGAGCAGTGCGCCCAGCGCCTGCAGCTCGGGCAGGTGGGCGATCGGCCGCGCCGTGTGCGCGAACGGGAACCACAGGCGGTCGTGCAGGCCGAAGCCGGAATGGCAGTCGAGCGCGAGCGCGAACGGCCGGCCCAGCAGCTCGGCCTCGACCACCTCGCACAACGCGCGGCTCTCGGCCTGCATCGGCGCGCCCGCCGGTCCGCGGTACCAGGGCAGGCCGGCACCGAGGCGCTGGCCGCCGACCAGGAAGGGCACCGGGTCGCGCGCCTCGACCGGCGCGTTGCGCATCAGGTCCACGCCCTGCGGGTTGGCGCGCGTGCCGCGCCACAGGCCACCGGGGTTGACCAGCGGCATGAAGACCAGGCGCATCGACTCGAGCTGGCGGTGCAGCAGCGTGTCCCAGGCCAGGCGGCCGACCAGGCTGCGCAGACCGGCCAGCACCACCTCGGCGCCGATGCGCTCGAGGCCGTGCACGCCACCGAAGTAGCCGACCGCCGGCAGCGCCGGGTCCGGATTGCCCAGCGTGACGGCGTGCACCGGGAAACGCCGCCCCCAGGCGTCGACCGCGCAGACCTCGCGGCACTGCAGGTGTTCGCCGCCGCGCTCGACGATGCGCTGCAGCTCGACCAGTTCGGGCAGCTCGGGCGACTCGGACGACTCGGGCGGCTCGGTGTGGGTCACGGCCGGCCAGCATAGGGCGCAAGCCGCCGCGCCGGTGCAGGAGCCGAGGGCCGCGGCGGGGTTCACGACCCTGCCATCGCGCTGTCACGCGGCGGCGCTAGCGTGTCGGCATGAACGGCTTGCTGCGCACCGCCACCACCCGCCTGCCGGTGCTGGGCGGCAGCCTGCTGTGGGGTGCGATCGAGTTCGTCGCGCTGTGCCGCTCGCGCTGGGCCGGCCGGCGCTGACTCACCAGTCGCGCAGGCGGCGCTTGAGCTTCTCGACCACCGCCGTGTGCATCTGCGACACGCGCGAGCGGCTGAGGCCGAGCTGCTCGGCCGCGCCGCGGTGGTCGAGCCCGCGGTCGTAGAGCATCCTCATCAGCTCCTGCTCGCGCTCCTCGAGCGTGTCGAAAGCGGTGTTGAGCGCCACGCTGCGCTGGCGGCGCTGCAGCGCCTGCATCGGGTCGGCGTGCTCGTCGAAGTCGGTGTCGTGCTCGCTCTCGGGCGCCGGCACATCGTCGGCCAGCGGCTCGTCGCCGTCGCGCAGCGAGGCCGCCCCGGCCTCGACCATGCGCTGGTGCAGGCGGGCCAGCGACCAGCCGAGCTCCTGCGCCACTTCCATCGCGCGCGGCGCGCGCAGCAGGCGGTGCTCAAGGCGCTTGACGGCGTCGCGGATGGCGCGCTGCTCGGCGCGCGACTCGCGCGACAGCACGTCGGCGGCGCGCAGGCTGTCGAGCATCGCGCCCTCGATGCGGCGCGAGGCATAGGTGTCGAAGCTGGCGCCGAAGCCGGACTCGAAGCGGTCGATGGCCTCGTTCAGGCCGATCAGGCCGGCCTGCAGGAGCTCGTCCATGTCCACGCCGGCCGGCAGGCGGGCGCGCAGCCGCGCAGCGATCTTGCGCACCAGCGCGCGATGCTGGCGCAGGCGCGTGCAGCGTTCGGCGGGGGATTCTCGGGGCGGCGCGGTCATCTCGGCCCGGCCGTGGCGGCTTGCCGCCGGCCAGGAGCCGACTCTAGCGCGGCCGGCGGCGGTCTTGGCGCGGCGAGCGGCCGTCCGAGGACGCGACGCGCGAAGGATTCACCAGTCGCGCAGGCGGCGCTTGAGCTTCTCGACCGCGGCCGCGTGCATCTGCGACACGCGCGAGGGGCTGACGCCCAGCGTGACCGCGGCGCCGCGGTGGTCGAGGCCGCCTTCGTAGAGCATCTGCATCACCTGCCGCTCACGCTCCTCGAGCGCGCCGAAGGCGGTGTTGAGCGCGCGGTGGCGCTGGCGGCGCTGCAGCGAGTCCAGCGGATCGGCGTGGTCGTCGGCGGTGTGGAGGATCTCGGCGTCGCCCTCGTCGTCGAGCAGCGCCTCGCCGTCGCGCAGCGCGCTGCCACCGGCCTCGGCCATGCAGGCATGCACCGCGGCGAGCGACCAGCCCAGTTCGTTGGCGACCTCCTGGGCGCGCGGCGCGCGCAGCAGGCGGTGCTCGAGCTCCTGCACCGCGGCCCGCAGCTCGCGCTGGCGCGCCCGCGCCTCGCGCGGCAGGCTGTCGTTGCTGCGCAGCGAGTCCAGCATCGCGCCCTGGATGCGCCGCGAGGCGTAGCTGTCGAAGCTGGCCCCCTGGTCGCCGACGAAGCGCGACAGCGCGTCGTTCAGGCCGATCAGCCCGGCCTGCATCAGCTCGTCCATGTCGATGCCGGCGGGCAGGCGGGCCCGCAGGCGGCCGGCGATCTTGCGGATCAGCGCTTCATGTGCGAGCAATTGCGCACTGCGCTTGCAGGATCGGGTCCGGGTCAGGTTCATCGAGGGGAGCAGGAAGTGGCGCGAGTATCGAAGCCCTGTCCGGCCGTTCGCTCACACGAGGTAACAAGCGTCAGCAAAGCTGAAACGCCGCTGACGTTCATGCCCGTGACATCCTCACGTGAAGCGGGCGGCAGGCCTCGCGCGCCGCTCGGTGCCGCCCGCGACGTCGGGGCCCGGAGCCCCGCCTGGCGCCGGCCGCAGCGCAGCAACTTGCTACAACTGCGGGCTCATGCGGCACGCGGGCGCGCCGAAGGGGCGGTGCCGACGCGACGGCGAGGCCGACCCGCCCCCCCGCTTCCGGGGCCTCGCGGGCCCATCGCGGCCGAGGAATTCACGCTTTGCCGGCTCGTGACGCGAAGTGGCCGGTCGAAGGCTTGCTTTTCGGGTTCACCCGTGACAAGCGCGGCCGATAAGCTTTGCAACATCCTGAACGAGGTTGCCATGCTTCACCGCCACAGCCAGACCGCCACGCGCCATGTCCCCGCCCACCACGCGGCCCACCCGGCGGCCCGCCACGCCGCCCCGCGCAGCGATGCCATCGAGTGGGAAGAGCTGCCCTCGTTCGCCGACTCGCTGACGCAGCGCCTGATCGTCCGCGGCTCGCGGCCGCTGGCCCAGCGCGTCGAGGCCGCCACCGCGCCGGCGTGGATCGAGACCCTGGCCGCCGAGCTCGACATGCCGGCACCGTCCGAACCCTTCCGCGAAACGCTGGAGGGACTGCAGTCGCGCGAAGTCTTCGAGCCCGAGGTGTTCCGGCTGTTCTTCGGCTCCTGAATCGCTGCTGAATCGGCTCCCGATCCGGCTCAGCGCGGACCCAGCGCCCCGATCGCCAGCGCGATCTCGCGCGACACCGCGGCCAGCGCCTCGACGTGCGCCGCGGCCAGCGCGTCGTGGCTCGCCTCGGCCATGACGGCGCGGCCCGCGCTGCGTCCCGAACGCAGCTGCCCGTCGGCCACGCGCCGCACCGTCCACAGCACCTCGTCGATCACCACGCCGCCCAGTTCGGCGTCGAAGCGCTGCACGTTGAGCGTGACGCGAAACGCCGGCTCGGCGATCGCGGCCTGCGGGTAGGCGTAGACCAGCGGCGCAGCGAGCGCCGCCGACAGCTGCTCGGCCACGACACGGCCGATGGCGGGCCGCAGCGGCTCGGCCCAGCGATGCATCTCCGACACCTGCACCCGGCTGCCGGGCCCGAGCGTCGCGATCTGCGGTCGGTCGACCCATTCGGGCAGCACGACGGCCCCGACGGCAATCACCGGCGCGCCGGCGGCGGGCGGGGTCGCGGCCTCGGCGCGCGGCACCGCCAGGCGGTAGAAGCGCTCCGGCGGCGCCACGGCGCAGGCGCCCAGCGTCACCAGGGCCAGGAGGGCCAGCGCCGACACGGCCTGGCGAAGGAACGAGCGCTGCTTCACCGGGTCCCCGCCTTCTGGCCGTCGTCGGCCTCCTTGGGCTTGCCGCGCAGGACGGACTCCGGCCGGCGTTGCACGTAGTCGGTCAGCTCGCGCAGCGACTGCGCCGCACGCGACAGCTCGCGCAGCGCCTCGCGCAGCGCCTGCTGCGTCGGCGCGTCGCCGGCCAGCAGCTGGCCGGCCGAGCGCATGGTCTGGCGCGTCTCGGCGATCGCCGCCTTCAGCTCGGGCGCGATGCCGGCGACCTCGCCGTCGAGCCGGCGCGTCAGCTGCTCGGCGCTGCGCAGCGTGGCGTCCAGCGAGCGCAGCGTGCCGCGCAGCTCTTCGGCGATGCGGTCGAAGGGCACGCTATCGATGCGCTTGACGATGCTGGTGAGCGTCGCCTGCAGGTCCTCGAGGCTGCCCGGCACCGTCGGGATCTCGACGCGCCCGGCGCTCGCGTCGGCCCCGCTCCGGGCCGCGGCGCGCTGGCCGGCGCCGGGGAAGAAGTCCAGCGCCACGTAGCGCGCGCCGGTCAGCAGGTTGCCGGTGCGCAGCTGGGCGCGCAGGCCGCGCTCGATCGAGCGCCGCAGCAGCTCCTCGGGGTCGACGCGGGCGCGCGCGATCGCCGCGCTGACCTTGGACCCCAGGCGGTCGCGGTACAGCACCATCTGCACCGGGAAGCGGAACTCGCGCTGGTCGCGGTCGTAGCTGACGTCGATGGCCGTGACCTCGCCGACCACCACGCCGCGGAAGTCGACCTCGGCGCCGGGCGCCAGCCCGCGCAGCGATTCGCTGAAGTAGGCCACCATCGTCGTCACCTCGGCGTCGCTGCGGCGCATCGCCAGGGCCTGGTTCTCGAACAGCCTGAAGCTCGCGCCGGCACGCGCCTCGACCGCCGGGTCGATGCCCTCGGGCGTGCCGAAGGCGATGCCGCCCAGCACGATGGACAGCAGCGACTGCGTGCGCACCTTCAGGCCGCCGGCCGCGTCGAGCGCGACATCGACGCCGCTGGCGTGCCAGAAGCGCGTGTTCTCGGTGACGTGGCGCTCGTGCGGCGCGGCGACGAAGACGCGCAGCGTCACGCCGCGGCCGTCGTCGTCGAGCTGGGCCGAGGTGACCTTGCCGACCGGGATGCGGCGAAAGTAGACCGGCGAGCCGACGTCGATGGACCCGAGGTCGGGGCTGCGCAGCACGAACTCGCGGCCGGGCTCGTCGGTGGTCACGGTCGGCGGCGTCTCCAGGCCGACGAAGTCGCGCCTCGAATCCTCGGACTGGCCGATGTCGATACCGATGTAGGCCCCCGACAGCAGCGTCGACAGGCCGGTGATGCCGCCGCCGGCGAAGCGCGCGCGCACGACCCAGAAGCGCGTGTCCTCGCGCAGCAGCTCCTGCGCGCCCTTGGTCATCGCGGCGGAGACGACGACGCCGCGGCCGTCCTCGGACAAGACGACCGCCTTGACGGTGCCGATGTCGACGTTCTTGTACTTGATGCGGGTCTTGCCGGGCTCGATGTCCTCGGCCGTCTTGAAGGCGATCGTGATGGTCGGGCCGTTGTCGAGCAACGCGCGCGCGCCCAGCGTCAGACCGATCAGCGCCGCGATCAGCGGGATCAGCCACACCAGCCAGCTGCTGCTGCGCCGGCGCGGCACGGCGACGGCGTCCGGGATGCCCGGCGAAACATCCTCTGCCCCCGCGGGCGACTCGCTCATGCGCGCCTCCCGTCGGCGGCCCGGTTCACCGGCGCGCCCGTCCGGGCGCTCGCCGCTGACCCGGCCCGCGCGTCCACCGCATCCCAGATCAGCCGCGGGTCGAAGCTCAGCGAGGCGAACATCGTCAGCACCACCACCGCGCCGAAGGCCAGTGCGCCGGGTCCGGCCTCGATGGCCGCGACCGACTGCAGCTGCACCAGCCCGACCAGCAGGGTCACGACGTAGATGTCCAGCATCGACCAGCGGCCGACGAACTCGATCACGCGGTAGGCGCGGGCGCGCAGCAGCGGGGCCGCGACGGACTGCATCTGGGCGCTCGCCGCCAGCCCGCCCAGCACCAGCAGCTTGGCCAGCGGCACCACGATGCTGGCGACGAAGACCAGCAGCGCCAGGAACCACGAGCCTTCGAGCCACAGGTAGACGATGCCGGACCAGATCGTGTCCTCCTGCGCGCCGAACAGCGAGCTCGAGCGCATCACCGGCAACAGGTTGGCGGGCACATAGAGGATGGCGGCGGCGACCAGGAAGGCCCAGGTGCGCACCAGGCTCGCCGGGCGGCGGCGGTGCAGGGCGCTGCCGCAGCGCGGGCATTGCGAGGCCATCGGCGCGGCGGCCGGCCGGCTGAGACGGCCGCACACGTGGCAGCTCAGCAGCCCCGCGCTCCGCGCGGTCACGGGCCCCCATGTCGTCGCCGCGCTGCTGCGGCCCGCGGCGGCGCTCGCCGACCCGCAAACGGCCCGGCGCCGGTTCATCACCGTGCGACCTCCAGCCGGTGCCAGGTCTGGTGCGGATCGAAGCTCGCCGCCGCGGCGGCAAACAGGAAGATCAGTCCGCCGAAGGACCACAGCGCGACGCCCGGCAGCACGCTGGCGATGTGGGCCAGCTTGACCAGGGCCACCAGCACGCCCAGCACGAAGACCTCGACCATGCCCCAGGGGCGGATCGCCAGCAGCCCGCGCAGCACCTCGCGCCCGGCCGGCGGCCGCCGGCCCAGCGCCAGCGGCAGCAGCAGCCACAGCATGGCGCCGAGCTCCAGGCTGGGCAGCAGCATCGTGGTGGTGGCCACCAGGGTCGCCACCAGCTTGGCGTCCTGCTCCCACAGCGTCGCCACCGCGCCGCCGAGCGTGGTGCTGTGGCGGCTGCCCTGCATGTCCAGGCCGACGATCGGAAAGGCCAGCGCGACCCCCAGCAGCACCGCCGCGGCCAGCGTCAGCGCCAGCGTGCGCTCGATGGCCGCGGCCTCGTCGGCGCCGGCGGCCCGGCACAGCAGCGCGCCGCAGCGCCAGCAGCGCGCGCTGCCGCCGGGCGGCAGGCTCACTTCGCGCTGCAGGGCATCGCAGTCGTGACAGGCCCACATGGGGGCGGAGCCTAACAAACCCGGCCGCTCGTGCGCGCTGCAGTCCGGGAGTAAGCTGGCCGCATCGCCCTCAGCCCGGAGTCCCGATGAACGCGAACCCCCTGCGTGCCGGCGTGCTGGCCCTGCTGTGTGCCGGCTGCGCCTCGACCCAGCTCGACTCGCAATGGAGCGATCCGCAGTTCGCGGGCCAGTCGCTGCGCGGAGCCAAGCTCTTCGTCGTCTGCGAAGCGCCCGATGCGGTGCTGATCAAGACCTGCCAGGAGCGCCTGGCCGGCGAGGTCGTGGCCTTCGGCGCGACGCCGCTGCTCGCGCAGGCGCAGGCCACGCCGGCTCCTGGCCGCGCCGGCACCGCCGACGCCTACCTGCCGGCGGCCCGCGCGGCGGGCGCGCGCGCCGTGCTGCTGACCAGCGTGGCGCCGTCGGCGCGCGTGGTCGGCGGCGGCCCGTCGATCGGCATCGGCGTGGGCGGCGGGGGCGGCCGGGTCGGCGGCGGGCTCGGCATCTCGCTGCCCATCGGTGGCCCGAAAGTGAGCACCGCCTACGGCGCCAACACTCTGCTGACCGACGTGGCCAGCAGCAAGCTGATGTGGACCGCGAACACCAGCACACCCGCGGCCGACGACGTTGGCGCCCAGGTCGGCGAACTGGTCAAGGCGGCGATGGGCGGGGCCAGCAAGGCCGGGTTCTTCTAGGACCGGCTCGGGCCTGCGCAGGAGTTGGCGGCGCGCGGCCCGCGGCGTGCATCCCTCGGGCCCGGGTCTGCGTAGCTGCAGTGATCGCGACCCCGACCTCTGCTGCCATGAGCCCCGACCGTGCCTGCCTGCTTGCCCGCCTTGTCGCCACCGCAGCGTCCCGCCGCAGCGCCGACTTCGACACCTTTTCGGCCCTGGTCGCCGCGCGCTGCAGCGCGGACGAGCTGGCGGCGCTGGGCGAACTGCTGCCGGTGCTGGCCGGCTACCCGACCTTCGTGGCCGGCCTGGGCGCGCTGCGCCGCTTCGAGCAGGACGGCGAGACGCCGGCGCTGCAGCTGAGTGGCGCCCATGTCGAGAGCCTGGCGCAGCGCGCGCGCCTCGCGGCCATCCAGCGCTCCTTCGACCACCGCGAGACCGAGCCCTTCGTGTGGCCCAGCCGGCCCGGCTGGGCGACCTCGTCGCCGGCGCCCTTGTCGTCCTGATCGCAGTGCCCATGCGCCCGCTGATGCGTTCGCCCCTGCGTTCAGTCGCACGCCGCATCGCCCTGCTCGGCCTGCTGGTCGGCGCGGCGGCGGCCATGGCCGCACCGGCCGCGGTGACCGAAGCCGAGGCGCGGCCGGTGCGTGCGGTGATCCAGGCCCAGCTCGATGCCTTCGCGGCCGACGATGCCGAGCGCGCCTTCGCCCAGGCTGCGCCGGCCTTGCGCCAGCAGTTCGGGCAGGCCGAGCGCTTCGTCGCGATGGTCAAGCAGCACTACCCCGTGGTCTGGCGGCCGGCGGCGGTGCGCTTTCTCAAGGCCGTGCGCGTCGATGGCGAGCTGACGCAGGGCGTGCTGTTCACCGATGCCAAGGGCCTGAGCTGGCTCGCGGCCTATCGCATGGAGCGCCAGGC
The DNA here is from genome assembly GCA_964616015.1 of uncultured Methylibium sp. Taxonomy (GTDB): domain Bacteria; phylum Pseudomonadota; class Gammaproteobacteria; order Burkholderiales; family Burkholderiaceae_C; genus Methylibium. Next base: position 8,679 of record CAZTTC010000031.1, read on the forward strand.
CGACGGGAGCTGGCGCATCGCGGGCTGCGAGATGGTGGCGAGCGAGGGGCGGATGACCTGAGGGTCGGCCGCGCCGGCCGCGCCGCTAGTCCTCGTCGCGCGCCTGGTGCTGCCCCATGAGCTGCACCTGCACCGCCGGCGGCACGGCCTCGTAGTGGCTGAGCGCCAGCGTGTAGCGGCCCTGGCCGCCGGTCAGGCCGTTGAGGCGCGCCTGGTAGCCGTTCAGCTCCGACAGCGGCACCTGGCCGGCGACGGTGATGTGCCCGGCCTGCAGCGAGTCGGTGCCGTTGACCTGGCCGCGGCGCGCCGACAGGTCGCCGGTGATGTCGCCCAGGCTCGTCTCGGGCGCGCTGATCTCGACCTTGACGATGGGCTCCAGCACGATGGGCGCGGCCTTCTTCACCGCGTCGACGAAGGCCTTGCGGCCGGCCGTCGCGAAGGCGATCTCCTTGGAGTCGACCGAGTGCGCCTTGCCGTCGTAGACGATCACGCGCACGTCCTTGACCGGAAAGCCCGCGATCACGCCGCCGTCGAGCGCCTGCCGCACGCCCTTCTCGACCGCGGGGATGAACTGGTTGGGGATCACGCCGCCCTTGACCTGGTCGACGAACTCGAAGCCCGCGCCGCGCGGCAGCGGCTCGACCTTGAGGAACACCTCGCCGAACTGCCCGGCCCCGCCGCTCTGCTTCTTGTGGCGGTGGTGGCCCTCGGCCGGCGCGGTGATCGTCTCGCGGTAGGCGATGCGCGGCGGGCGCGTGTCGACCTCGCACTTGTAGACCTCGGTCATGCGCTCGAGCAGCGTGCGCAGGTGCAGCTCGCCCAGGCCGTAGACCACGGTCTCGTTGGTCACGGCCACATGCTCGACCTTGAGGCAGGGGTCTTCGTCGACCAGCTTCTGCAGGATCTCCCACATGCGCTGCTCGTCGCCGCGGCGCCGGGGCTGGATCGCCAGGCCGTGCACCGGCACCGGAAAGGGCAGCGGCCTCAGGTGCAGGTGGTCGTCCTCGGCGGCGTCGTGCAGCACCGCGTCGAAGTGCATCTCGTCGACCTTGGGCACGGCGCAGAGGTCGCCCGGCAGGCCGCGCGGCACCTCGACGTGGTTCTTGCCCTGCAGCATGAAGAGGTGGCCGACCTTGAAAGGTTTGCGGCCGTCGCCGATGTAGAGCAGGCTGTCCTTGGTGACCGTGCCCTGGTGGATGCGGAAGATGCCGAGCTTGCCGACGTAGGGGTCGACCGTGACCTTGAAGACGTGCGCGATCACGTGCTTGGCCGGGTCGGGGTCGGCGTGCAGTTCCTTCGCGTCGGCGCCTTCGCCCTTGTAGAACTGCGGCGGGTTGCCTTCGGTCGGGTTGGGCAGCAGCTGCTCGAAGGTGTCCAGCAGCTCGGCCACGCCGGCGCCGTTGCGCGCCGACACGAAGCAGATCGGGATCAGGTGGCCTTCGCGCAGCGCCTGCTCGAGCGGGGCGTGCAGCTCGCGCGGGTCGACGTCGCCTTCGTTGAGGTAGCGCTCGACGAAGCCGGCATCCACCTCGACCACCTGCTCGACCAGTGCGCGGTGCGCGGCGGCGACCGACGAGAAGTCGGCCTTCGATCCGGCCCCGGCACCCTCGCCCGCGTCGAAGAAGCAGTCGAGCACCTTCGTGCCGCCCGCGGCCGGCAGGTTGAGCGGCAGGCATTCCTTGCCGAAGGCCGCCTGCAGTTGCGCGACCAGGCCGCCCAGGTCGACACCCGGCGCATCGATCTTGTTGACGACGAGCATGCGGCACAGCCCGCGCTCGGCGGCCCAGGCCATCATGTGCCGCGCCATCGGCTCCACGCCGATCTGCGCGTTGACCACGACCGCGGCGGTGTCGACCGCCTCCAGCGCCGTCATCGCCTGGCCGACGAAGTCGCCGTAGCCCGGCGTGTCGATCAGGTGCACGCTGGCCTCGCGGTGGTTGAAGTGCACCACGGCCGAACTGAGCGAGTGCTGGACCCGCCGCTCCATCGGGTCGAAGTCGCAGACCGTGCTGCCGCGCTCCAGGCTGCCGGGTGCACCGATCACGCCGGCCTTGTGCAGCAGTGCCTCGGCGAGGCTGGTCTTGCCGGCCGCCGTCTGCCCGACCAGGGCGACGCTGTGGATGCGGGCAACGTCCGGGTGGACGGCTGGGCTGGATGCGGGCATCGCGCTCTCCTGGGCGCCGGGCGCCGTGGGCCGTGGGACCGCCCCATGATCGCGCCGACCACGGCGGTCTGTCCACCCGCGCCGGCCCGGGGGCGGATCGCCGGCTGTTACGCGTCGGCACAGGGGCGGGGCGGGCTTTCCGCTGTAATCGCCGGGAGACGGCGCGGGCCCGCGCCGTCAGGAGTCCCGCCATGGTTTCGCTGCTCGCCTTCGTCCTGACCGCCAACGGCCTGTCGCCCTACTTCGTGGCCAGCTTCAGCTCGGGCCTGGCCTGCGAGAACGCCAAGATCGCCATCATCGAGGCGGCCGCCAACCAGTCGCGCGGCGGTGGCTCGACCTACTCGCTGACGCCCAAGAGCCTGCAATGCATCGCGACGCCCGGCCTGGTGTCGGCCGGCGCCCGCCCGCCCGAGCCGGCGCCGCGCACCGCGACACGGCCCAAGCCGCCGCCGCGCGAGACAGCGCGCTGAGGGCCGACGCCCGCACGGCCCGCCCGGCAGACGCCACGGCCTGGCTCCGCCGGGCCGTCAGCGTCACCCCCTTCGCGGGGGAGCGGCGCAGTGGCAACGGGGGGTCGTCAGGACGGCAGGAAGTCCAGCGGCCAGCTCACGACCATCACCTCGACATCCTTCGCGCCGAAGTCGAACTGGCGGATGCGCGCCAGCAGCTTGCTCTCCAGTTCGGTGGCCTTGAGTTCGCTCGAGATGATGCGCACCGCCACGATCTCGCCCGAAGGCGCGATCTTGAGCTCCAGCACCACCTTGCCCTGCAGCGCCGGGTCCTCGCGCAGCGCGCGGTTGTAGATCGCATAGATCGCGCCCTTGTTGCGCTCGAACACGAGCTTGATGTCCTCGAGCGAGCGCGAGGCCTTGCCGCTGCCGCTCTTGGCCAGCGTGCCGCCGGCACCGCCGGCGCCGGTGCCGCTGCCCGAGCCGTTGCCCTTGCCGCCGACGCCCAGCCCGCCGCCGGGACCACCACCGCCGCCGCCGCCGATCGTGCCTTCGACCAGCGTCGTGCCGCGGCCCGCCAGGCCGCCGCCGCCGGTGTTGCGGCTGTAGCCGGCGGTGTTGATGCCGCCGCTGCCGTTGGTCGCGTTGGAGGTGATCAGCGCGCGCGTCGGCACGCCCGGGTCGGTGCCCGCGCCGACGCCGACACCGACACCCGCGCCGATGCCCGGCCCCGGCTTGATGTCCTTGTTGAGCTGCACCGCGGTCGGCGCCAGCGCCAGTTGCGCCAGCTCCTGCTTCATCGCCATCAGGCCGACGCCCGCGGCCTTGCGCTTGGCGGCCTCGAGCGCCTCGCCCGGCGGCTTGCCGGCGACCGGGTTGCGCGCCTCGGGCACGGCCGACGCGCGCGGCGGCTCGGGCTTTTTGGCCTCGGGACGCGGCGCCTCGGGCTTGGCCGTCGCGACCTCGGTCGGCGCGGCCTTGTCGGCCTTGGGCGGCGCCAGCTTGGGCGTGGGCGGTGGCTCGCGCTGCTCGATCACCAGCTTGGCCAGGCGCGGCGGCAACTCGACCGGCACGCTGCGATCGATCTGCGGCTTGGGCAGCAGCAGCAGCACCAGGCAGACCAGCGCGCACACGACCAGCACCGCGCGCAGGATGCGCTTGAAGCGCGCCTCGTCCTCGATGACCAGCGCCCACGGCAGGACCGGCGCGCGGAAGGAGATCGCAGCAGCACTCATGACGCCGCCTTCTGCGTGACGGCAAACGCCACGTCGCTGAAGTTCGCGCGCGCCGCGGTGTACATCACCTTGCGCAGCAGGCGGTAGGGGATGCCCTTGTCGCCCATGATCGTGATGGCCCTGGCCTGGGCCTCGTTCTCCTTGCGGATGGTCTGGCGGCCGGCCTGCAGGTCGAGCTCGGCCTTCAGCGGTGCGATCAGGTCGCCCTCGCCGGCCAGCGCCTCGCTGACCGAGGCGACCCGGCGGCCGTCGACCACGATGTCGGTGGCGCTGACGGTGATGACCACCGTCTCGCGCGGCAGCTTCTCGGCGGTCGACTCGGGCAGCTTCACGGCCCGCGCGCTCGACAGCACCTCGATGCCGGTGGACGACATCAGGAAGAAGATCAGGATGGTGAAGATGTCGATCAGCGCCACCAGGTTCATGTCGAGCCCGTGCTCGTTGCGCGACTTGCGCTCGGCGCGCTTCTGGATCGGGGTGAGCTTCATCGCGGCCCCTATTTCTTCAAGGCGACACTGATCGGCGCGTCGCCGATCGAGATGTCGGGGAACAGCACCGTCGGCGGCGCAGCGGCCACCGCCGGTGCGTCCTTGGACTTCGGCGCGTGGGGCGGCCTGGCCTCGCGCACCATGTCCATCACCTGCACCAGCATCTCGTAGGGCGTGTCGGGCTGGGCGAGCACGGTGGCCGTGGTCGTCTGCGGGAACTTGCCCTTGATCATCTGCATCAGCGTGGACAGCGCGGCGACGTCGTGCTGGCCGGCGGTGGCCATCGGGATGCGCTGGATCAGCCCGCCGATGCGGTCACCGACCTCGATCGCATCGGGGCGGATCACCACCTCGAGCTTGAGGTCGTCGACCTTGAGCTGCTCGACCGCCGACGACTGCGCCGGCAGCGTCAGCTCCATCACCGACAGGCGCGTGAACACTGCCGTCGACAGCAGGAAGGGCACCAGCACGACGATCACGTTGATGAAGGCCGTGACCTCGAGGCTGGCCGTGCGTTTGCGCAGGCGTCGGGTTCTCATGACAACCCCCTGTCCGGCGAGTACGCCGTCCGCCCCCCCGAGGGGATCTCGCCCGACTGGGGAGCGGCCCGGCGCCGGGCGCGCCGCGTTGGACAACGCATGGGCGTTCTCAGCGCGTGGTCGCGGCCGAGTCGGCCTTGACGCGCTGGATCAGGTTCAGGAAGCTGATCTTGGCGGCCTCGAGGCCGTCGACGATCTCGCTGGTGCGCGCCTGCAGGAAGGCGTGGATCAGCAGGAAGGGGATCGCCACCGACAGCGCGAACGCGGTGTTGTTCATCGCGATCGAGATCGACGCCGACAGCAGCTCGGCCTTCTCGGCCGGGTTGACCGCGGCCACCGCCGTGAAGCCCTTGATCAGGCCGATGATGGTGCCCAGCAGGCCCACCAGCGTGATCACGTTGGCGAAGGTCGCGATGTAGTGCGTGCGCTTCTCCAGGCGCGGCACGATCTCCATCATGCCCTCCTCCATCGCCGCGTCGATGTCCTCGCGGCGGCCCGGGCTCTGCATGCGCTCCAGGCCGTGGGCGACGATCTTGCCGATCGCCGCGTCGGACTTGGTGGCGACGCTGTGCACTTCCTTGTAGCGCCCGCCCTGCAGCATCGGCAGGACCTGGGCCCACAGCTTGCGGTTCTGCGAGCGCGCGCGGTTGAGGAAGACGTAGCGCTCGATCGCGATCGCCAGGCCGACGGCCATGATCGCGATGCTGAAGTAGATGGCCACGCCGCTGTCCTGGAAGAACTTGACGGCGAAATCGATGAGGGACATGGGGAGCTCCTGTGACGGCGGTTCGGTGACGAGCGAAGGGTTCAGCGCGCGGCCGGGGCCGGCGTCGGGTTCTTGGACGATGTCTGTTGCTGGGCGTCGTACTGCAGCTGGCGGCGGTAGACGTCGCGGTCGATCGGCGCCAGCGCCTCGTCGAGCACGCTGGCCAGCGGCCGGCCCGACAGGTCGCCCGGCACCGGCTTCTTCCAGGGCACGATGTACAGCACCTTGGGCAGCTCGCGGTTGCCGATGATCTGGGTGCGGTCGATGTCGGCCCGGTCCTGCGCGACGGCCGGCGCGGCGAGGCCGGCCAGCGCGGCGAGCGATGCGGCAGCGGCGATCTTCATGGCTGCTCCTTCTTGCTGACCAGGCGCTGGCCCGGCTTGCGGTTCTTCAGGTCTGCGACCCACTTGCCGACCGTGGCGTCCTGGCCGGCGGTCAGCATCTGGTAGCGCTCGTACAGCTCCAGCGCGCGCGCGCCGTCGCCCAGGTAGAGGTCGTGCAGGATGCCGAGGTTGAGCTGCGGCGCGGCATAGGCGGCGTCGAGGGCGATGGCGCGCTCGTAGGCTTCGCGCGCCTTGGCGAACCGGCCCTGCTGGCGGTAGGCGATGCCGAGCTGGTTGAAGTACAGCGGCTGCTCGGGGCTGAGCTTCGTCGCCTGCTCGAACTCGGCCACCGCCTGGTCGGGCTTGCCGGCCTGGCGGTAGATCACGCCCAGGTTGGCGTGCGGGCCGCCGAGCTCGGGATTCGATCTCGTCAGTGCGCGGAAACCGCGCTCGGCATCGTCGGCACGGCCGGCCGCGAGCGCGCGCCGCGCGTCGTCGAAGGCGCGCTGGGCCTGCGGTGCCACCGGCGGCGCCTCGGGCGCGGCCTGCTGGGCCGGGGCCGAAGCCGCGGCAGCGGGCTTGCTCACCGCCGACTGTTCGGCCGGCGCCGGCGTCACCGCCTGCTGCAGCGCCTTCAGCGGCTCGCCGATCGAGGCGCAACCCGCCAGCCCGAGCGCGAGGCCTAGCGCGAGCAATGCCCTGTCCATGCGCTCGGCGCCCACCAGCAGCCGCCGCGGATCCGGCTCCGCCGGTCCGCCAGCGGCGCCCCCAAGGGCCACGAAGAGGCCCCTCCGGTGCCCCGGGGGAGCGGCGCAGCCGCAACGGGGGGGAGCGTCATCAGCGGATCGCATCCACGACTCCTTCGCTGCGCTCGACCTTGCCGTAGCGCACGGGCCGCAGTTCGCCCAGCGCCTTGAAGCTCTTCTGCACCCAGCCGTCGTAGATGCCTTCGGCGGCGCGCTTCGCATTGACTTCGTGCAGCTCGATCGCTTTCTCCTCGAAGGGGAAGGCCTGCTCCTCGAGCAGCACGTCGTACTGCTCGCGCTCGATCTTCGACAGCTTCTTCGGCCGCTGCGAGCCGAGCAGGGCCTTGCCGAAGTCGCCGTAGAGCGACGCGGTGTGGAAGGTCGACGCGGTGGTGACCTCGGCCACGCCGTAGTCGGCAGCGACGGCGTAGGCCTTCAGGGCGTCCTCGAACCTGCCCTTCTTCAGCTTGAGCTGTTTGGCCAGCGGTTCGATGAGCGCGACCTTGCGGTACTCGGCCACCGCCGGCTCGGCCATCGCCAGCGCCGCGGTCGCGCCCAGCGTGCGGGTGCGGCCGGTGCGGGCGCTGCCGCCGGTCTGGTCGGCCTGGTAGATCTCCTTCATCAGCGCGAACTCGCGCGTCGGGTTGCCGTCGGCCTTGGCCAGGCCCGCGAGTCGAAAGCGTGCCTCGACGGCCGGCTCCAGCGGCTGCGGATGCTCTTTCACGTAGCGTTCCCAGGCGCGCACCGCGGTGGCGCGCGCGCCGCCCTTGGCGATGGCCTTCTCGTGCAGGCTGGCGGCCTGCCATTGCGCCTCGCGCGCGAGGGCCGGTTCGCGGCTCGCGGTCTTGGCGGCGGCCAGGCGTTCGAACTCGCCGGCGGCCTGGCTCCAGCGCTCCTGCTCCAGGTAGGCGATGGCCAGCTTGCCGCCGACCTCGGCCTGCAGCGGATGCTTGGGGTAGCGGCTGCGGAAGTCTTCGAGCGACTTCGCCGCGCCGTCCCAGTCCTTCAGGCCGATCAGCGAGGCGGCGGCGTCGTACTGCGCGGTCGCGCGCACGCTGGACTGCGGTGCCACCGCGGCGATGCGGTTGAAGTGGCCGACCGCGTCGCGCGCGCGGCCGTCGGCGCGCGCCTGTTCGCCCTGCTTGTAGATGGCGGCGGCCTGGCGCTCGACCAGATCGCCCCGGGCCGGGTCCTTGTCGGGGGTCAGCACCAGCACCTCGGCGTAGTTCAGTTCGGCCTCGGAGAAGGCGCCACGCTCGAAGGCGCTGTGCGCCAGCACGGTCCAGGCGACGCGGCGTTGCGCCGGCGCGGCCTCGGGCTTGAGCGCCAGCACCTGCTGCGCGACACCGGCGGCGCGCTCGTCGCGCAGCGCGTACAGCTTCTCGGCGGCGTTGGTCAGCACGGGGCCGGTGCGCGGATCGGCCTCGAAGGACTTGGCGAAGCGCAGCGCGCTTTCGACGCCGGCGCGCTGCACGGCGGGCTGCTCGGTCGCCGGCAGCGTCTTCTCGCGGTTGGCGTAGCTCAGCAGCGCGCCGTAGCCCGCGTCGGCGCTCTTGGCGTGGGCCGCGTAGCCGTAGGCGGTCTTCTCGTACTCGACCGCGGACTCGGCGTAGCGCTTGTCCTCGTACAGCAGTTCGCCGAGCAGGAAGTGGTTCTGCGCCGTCGCCGGGTCCTGGGGGAAGGAGGCGATGTACAGGCGGTACCAGCGTACCGCCTCCTGGTAGTCGCCGCTCGCCTTGCTCTTCTGCGCCAGCGCGTGATGGTGGCGCGCCAGCTCGGTCAGGTGGGTCTTGACCAGCGGCTGCGCCTTCTCCCAGCCCTCGGGGTTGGCCTTGCGGAACTCGCTCTCGACACCGTAGCGCGAGACGTAGTCCTTCTTGGCCTCGAGCGCCAGCGCCGGGAAGCCGTTGCCCTGGTAGATGTCGATCACGCGCGCCTGCAGCTGCGGCGCCTGCGCGTGCAGCGGGTGGCGGCGCGAGAACTGCCCGAAGGTGTCGGCCGCGTCCTTGACGCGCTCCTGCTTGAGGTAGAGCTCGCCGAGCTGTTGGTAGACGCGGAACTCGTAGCCCTTGCGCGCGTCGCTGGTGATGTAGGCCGGGATCGACTCGGCGCCCTGCAGGTTGACGAGGCTGATGCTGGTGACGCGGAAGCTGTCTTCGACCAGCTCGCGCTCGGCACGGCTCAGGCCGGTCAGCTTGTCGAGCTCGCCGTCGGCCTTCAGCGCGTCGGCGTTGAGGTCGAGCACACCGAAGAAGGAGCGCAGGCCTTCCTCGAGCTTGCCCTGCTTGAACTGCGACCAGCCCTGCATGTAGAGCGCGCGGTCGCGGTAGCGCTCGCTGGCGTCGGCCGCGAGCACCGTCGCGTAGGCCTGCTCGGCCTTCGTGTAGTCGCGCGTCGTGAACAGCAGCTCGCCGCGGCGGAACTGGGCCTCCTCGATGGTGGCGGTCTTCGGGTAGTCAGCGACCAGGCGGTCCAGGGTCTTCAGCGCAGTCTCCAGCTCGCCCGATTGTTCCTGCGCGCGCGCCAGCTGGTAGAGCACGCGGTCGTTGCCCGGGTCCTTGGGGTAGAGCTTGAGGTAATCCTGGTATTGCTGGATCGCGGCGCGGTAGTCGGGCGCGCCGGTCGAGGTGGTGCCGCCCTGGCCGCTGGCGAGCCGGCTGTCGGTGCTGTCCATCTCGAGGTCGCCGAGCCGGCGCAGCGCCTCGGCGCGCTGCGGCGCCTTGGGCGCGATCTCGAGGAACTTGCGGTAGGCCGCGATGGCCTGGGCCTCGTCGGCCTGGATGCGGCGGTCGGTCGCGACCTGCACCTCGCGGCCGGCCAGGGCCTTGAGCGTGGGTTCGGTGTCGGGCGCGCCGGTGTCACGACGGCTCGCGCAGGCGGACAGGCCGCCGGCGACGATCATCAGCCACAGCAGGCTACTGCGGGGTCGCACGGTCGTTCTCCCGCGCCAGCTTGGCGCGATCGTAGAGCTGGGCCAGCGCAAAGCGCGCCTGGGTCGCGTAGACCCCGAGTCTTTCCTTTTGGCCCTGGAGCGCGGCCACCGCCAGCTCCTGCACGGCGTTCTGCTGCTCGCGCGCCAGCGTCTGCACGCGCGGGATCAGCGCCTGGATCGTCGGCGACAGCGCCTTGATGCGCGCCTCGAAGCGGTCGAAGCGCGCCGGCTCGTCGCGCTGCGCCTGCACCAGCGCGGCCTCGCGGGCGCGCGCCTCGTCGATCTGCTGGTCGGTCGTGCGCAGCGCCTTCTTCGCCTCCCAGACGCGCGCCGGATAGTCCTGCGCCAGCTGCCAGGTCAGCGCACCGGCGGCCAGCCGCGCGTGCTGGCGCGCGCGGTCGAAGGCCGGGTCGCTGCCCAGCACCTGCAGCTGCTGCAGCACGTTCGCCAGGCGCGCGCGGTGCTCGGCCTGCTTCGCATCGGCGAAGGCCGCGCCGTCGGCGCGCGCCTCGGCGTCGGCCAGTTCGGCGGCCAGGGTGTCGCGCTGCTTCTTCAGCGCATCGATGTTCAGCGCGCCGGCCTGGTTCAGCACCTTGGGCAGTCGCTCGGCATAGGCCTGGCGGCGGTTGACCAGCATGTCGCCGAAGACGCCCAGCTTGTCCTGCCACTCGGCGAGGTTGCGCTCGAGGAAGCGCAGGTCGCGGTAGTTCTTGAAGGCTTCCTGGAACTCGTGCTGCGCCAGCACCTGGTTCAAGTGGCTGGCGTGCGGCATCTCGGGCAGCTGGTCGATCCTCCAGAACCAGCCCATCTCGTCGCCCGGGTTGCTCTCGATCAGGCCGTCCACCAGCTTGCCGGCACGGATCGCGCGGATCGACTCGTCGAGCTTGCCGCCTTCCTGATCGAAGGCGGTGATCGCCTCGTTGTAGCCGTCCAGTGCCTGGCCGTAGGCGCCCAGTTCGGCGTAGGCGTAGGGCAGCGCGATGCGCGCTTCCAGCACCGCGGCATCGCCCGGGTCGCGACCGGCCAGCTCGGCCCAGGGCACGAGCGCGAGCTTGGGCTGCTTCAGCGTCGCGGCGGCCCAGCCGAAGCCGAGCAGCGCCTTGTTGGACTGCAGGCCGTTGAGGCGCACGCGCTCGAGCGCGGTGCGCGCGTCCTCGGCGCGGTTGTCCTGCAGCGCCGTGTAGCCCAGCGCGACGTTGGCCTTGTCGCGCAGGCTGCGGATCTCTTCGTTGGGCCCGGGCATGCGACCCAGTTCGTCGAGCAGCGTCGCACCGCGAGCCGCATCACCGCTCTTGACGAGCGCGACGCCGAGGTTGAAGCGCAGGTAGGGGCCGGCCACGCGCGCGATCGGCTTGCCTTCCTTCGTCGCGGTGACGCCGGCCAGCAGGGCCGCCGCGCCGGTGTAGTCGCCGCGCGCCATCAGCAGGTTGGACGCCAGCAGCAGGCGGTCGTCCTCCAGGTCGCCGGGCAGCGTGCCTTCGATGCGCGCGAGCGCGGCCTCGGCCTCGGGCAGGAAGTCGCGCTGGTAGCGGATCTTCGCGAGGTAGTACCAGGCGCGATCGCGCACCGCCGGTGCCGCGCCCTTCTCGATCAGCTGCGCGAAGATCTGCCCCGCCTCGCGGTGCAGGCCGTAGGACAGCAGCAGGCCGCCGCGCAGCACCTCGGCCTCGTCGGCGTGCTTCGGCATGCGCTCGAAGTGCTGCGACACCATCAGGCTCGTGACCGAGGTGAAGTAGTGGTCCTGGTAGAAGTGGAACAGCGTGTCGCCGTAGTGCGGATCGCGCACGACGTTCACGAGCCGCGGCTCGTCGCGGTCGAGCCAGGTCCACGGCGCGTACCAGGTGGCAGCCGCCGCAGGCGCTGCAACACCAGCTGTCAAGACCGCCGCCACAAGGCTCACTCTCACGCGTAGCAGCACCCTAACCAAGCAGCCGCCACGCCCGGGCTCCGCCCGGGCGTCAGCGGCCGCCCCCCTGGGGGGGAGCGCCGAAGGCGCAACGGGGGGGGGCGTCATCACCAAACCTTGACCTCGAACTCCGGCTGCAGCTTGCCGGTCGAGTCCTTGATCTGCAGCTCGATGTACTTGGGCTCGGTGCCCTTGTCGAACTTGATGGTGGCGCCGCGCTTGTAGTCGCGGCGCTGCTCGCCGTGCGCCGGGCCCTGGCCGGTGAAGAAGGCGACGATCTCGTGCGTGCCGGCGCGCAGGTTGCCCAGGTGCAGGCGCTGCACGCCGCCGCGGTGCAGTGCCGCGACCTCGTGCGGCGTGTACAGGTGGTTGGCGACGACCTTCTCGTCGAGCTTGATCTGCACCGACTCCAGCTTGAAGAGCTTGCCCACGTCCATCGACACGAACAGCGCCACCTGGGTGTTGGCCGGGAACAGCAGTTCTTCCTCGAGCACCAGCAGGTCGCGGTTGAGGCGGATCACGTCGCCCTTGACGTCCTGGATGCGACCGTCGAGCGCGTGGTGGGTCGAGGAGGGCGCCGCGGCCGGGGCGGTCGTGACGGGCGCGGCAGCAGGCGCCGCGGTCTGCGCGAGGGCGGGGACCGCGGCCAGCACGAACGCGAGCGACAGCGCGAGCCGCAGCGCCAGCGCCACGGCGCCGCGCGCCAGCAGGGAAGGGACGGGGAAGGCGGACGTCATGGCATCGGACCCTAGTAGGTCGCCGACACATAGACCTGCAGCACGTGCGCGTCGAACGAGTACGGCTGGCCGGTGCGGATGTCGGTGAAATCGCTGAACTTGAAACGCTTGAACTCGTAGGCGCCCGTGACCTTGACGCCGTACTTCGCGGGGACGTTGGGAACGGTATAGGTGGCCTTGGCGCCGATGGCAACGCTGTTGAAGCTGCTGAGCTGCCGGTTGCGCGACACGTAGACGGTGTCGGCCTGGGCGTTGTCGCTGTAGAACAGCGCCTTGTCCTGCGTGTAGTAGCGCAGCAGCACGTCGCCCAGCCAGGCGTCGCCGAGGTAGCGGCTGTAGCCGAACTCGGCGGTGTGGGCCGCGATGTCCCAGTTGTCCCAGAAGTAGCGGTACTCGCCGCGCAGCGCGTCGCGCGAGCCGAGGTCGCCGATGACGCGGAACTTGACGGCGCGGCTGGAGCGCGTGCGCGGGTTGCGCTCGGGCACCGCGGCGCCGAACACGCGGGCGACGCGGTAGGGGCTGCCCAGGTAGCCGTCGTCGGACACCGCCTCGAGGTTGACGCTGGCCAGCCAGCGCGGCGTGAGGATCTGCGTCACGCCGACGCGGTACTGCCAGTGGCGCGCGTAGTCCTGGAAGCTCGCGTCGTTCTTGCGCTCGACCTTGTCGGAGGCGCGGGTGAAGCCCAGACTCACCGTCGTCATGCCGCCGAAGACCTCCTGCGACACGTCCATGCCGATCGCGTCGGCGGTGTAGTCGGGCTCCTTGCTGTTGTAGAAGGACAGGCTGATCTGCGAGTCGCGGTACACGTAGTCGGCGCCCAGGCTGTAGGCGGTGCGCTTTTCCTTGAAGGGGCTGGCGGTCGTCACCACGTCGATCGAGGCATTGCTGACCATGTCCACGTAGTACGACGCCGACAGCGAGACCTTGTCCGCCAGGCTCTTGCGCACCAGCAGCGCCGGCCCGGTGGCGCGCACGCCGCCGCCGTCGTAGACGTGAACCATCGCCTCGGCCTTGTCCTCGGGCAGCGTCACGCCGTGGGCGGCGCCGCCGGCCAGCACGCTGCCGATCAGGCCGGCCGCGCCGGCGCGCGAGGCGCTAGTTGCAGCCACAGCCGCCTCCCTGCACGCCGGTGGCGCCGCGCGCGGCCTCGCGCACGTTGTGGATGTGCTCGCGGTGCGTCTCGAGCATGCCGTCGCGCACGAACTGCATGATCGGGTCGGCCAGGCGCTCGCGCTCGTAGGGCTTGACCCAGGGCTGGATCGCACAGGCACCGAGCTGCGAGGCCAGCAGCGCGCCGATCGTGGTCTTCAGGAGGCGGCGGGTGCTCATTGCTTCAGCAGCTCCCGGATCTGCTGGTCGTAGGTGGTCTCGTAGCCTTCCTTGTAGCCGCGGTGCAGGTAGCGCACGCGCCCATCGCGGTCGATCAGCACGGTCTGCGGCATCGCGCTCAGGTCGTAGAGCTTGCTGACCTTCTTGTCGCCGTCGGGCAGGACCGGGAAGGTCACGCCCAGCTTGGCCGCCAGGGCCGCGGCGCTGCGCGGGTCCTCGTCGACGTTGACGCCCAGCAGCTGGAAGCCCGAGGCACGGTACTTCTCGTACAGACGGTTGAGGTGCGGCATCTCCTGGCGGCAGGGCCCGCACCAGGTGGCCCAGAAGTTGACCAGCACGACCTGGCCGCGCTGCTCCTGCAGGCGCAGGTTCTGGCCGTCGAGGGTGCGCAGCGTGAAGTCGGGCGCCAGACCGGCCGGCGCCAGCGGCAGCGCATAGACGCTGGCCGCGACGGCCAGCAGGGCACCGGGCAGCAGGCGCCGCAGCACCCGCCGGCGGGACGAGGGGATCGCAGTCATGAAGGGCCGCTTTCGTCAGAAGTAGTAGGACAGGCCGCCGGTCAGCTCGAGGTTCTGCGTGTTCTGGCGCTTGCCCAGGATGTCGAGCGAGAAGATGTGGTCGCGCAGGTCCACCTGCAGCGACCAGTGGTCGGTGAGCATCAGCCGCACGCCGAGCCCGAAGTTGTAGGTCTGGCGCCGCTGGTCGGCCAGCTTGGTGCTGCCGATGCCGCCGATCAGGTAGATGGCGGTGGCCTTGGCGCGCGAGCTGCCGATGAAGACCTCGCCCGGCAGCAGGTTGTAGCCCACCGAGAGGTTGTAGTAGGACAGCGTCTCCTCGTCGTCGGTGAAGACGCCGCCCGGCAGGATCTGGCGGAACAGCTCGTCGCTGACCTGGGTCTGCGCGTAGTTGGCCTGCACGAAGAAGTCCTCGGTGACGTGGTAGCCCAGGCGCACGCCGTTGACCCAGCTCGAGCCGAAGTTCTGCGTCGAGTAGGTGCCGGTGAAGAGCCCGATCTCGAAGTCCTTGTTCGGGAAGCGCGGCGGCTTCACGTCGCGGCGGTCGACCTGCGGCACGATGACCTGTTCGTTCGGCGCGGTCTGCGTGGACTGCGCGCCGGCAGCGGCGGCCAGGCCGGCGAGCGAGGCGAGGAGCAGGAGGCGGGCGATGTTCATGAGGTGTGCTTGCGCTCTCAGAAGAAGAAGGACAGCCCGGCGGTGATCGCGCGGTACTCGGTGCTGCGCTGGTCCGCGACGAAGGCCGTGTAGAGCGACCAGTCGGCGCGCAGCACGAAGCGCTCGCTCAGGTAGTAGCGCGCGCCGATGGTCACGTTGGACAGGTTCGCGTCGGTCGGCGTGGCGCTGACGAGGCTGAGGTTGGGGATGTTCTTGAACTTGCCGACGCCGATGCCGAAGAAGGGCGACAGGCGCCGGTCCGACCAGGGCTCGGAGATCAGGTTGAGGTGCCAGAAGTCGGTGCCCGAGAAGCTGCCCTGGACCTGGCCGATCGTGCCCTCGAGGCCGAGCGTGTCGGACAGCTTGTAGCTGGCCCAGAACTTGAGCATGGGCTCGCGCTCGAAGCGGCCGATCGCCGCGCCCAGCTGCACGCGGCGGCTCAGGTAGTCGTCGAGCGCGAGGTCGCGGAAGCTCTTGGCGCTGCCGGCCTCGGTCAGCGTGGTCTCGAGCTGGCGGCGGTGCACCCAGCCGAGCTTGCCGCCTTCGGTGCGCACCTTGTACCAGTCGGTGAAGCGCAGCTCGATGGTGATCCACTCCTGCCGCGCCGCGACGAAGAACACCGGGTAGCCGCGACCCGGGCCGGTGTGCAGCTCGATGTAGGGGTCGGTGATCTGCACCCGCTCGGTGGTGGGCTCGTCGGCCGCGCGGGCCGGTGTCGACATCCACGCGGCCAGCGCGAGGCCGAGCGTGAGCACGAGGCGGGGGAGCGAGCGCAGGGGGGTCCGGTTCTTCACTGGGTGTTGCACGTGCCGGTGTTCGGGTCCGCCGGCGTGAACATGCTGTAGGCCGCGGTGCTGAATTCGTCCGCGCCCTGCGGCACGGGGCGGCTGATCCAGTACTGGAACACGCGCGCGTTGGGGTCCTGCTGGTCGATGAAGATCTGGCCGCCGCCGTGCAGCACCTGCAGCACCAGGGGCTTGGTCAGCAGCCGGCTCTGCGTCGGCGAGCCGATGAGGGTCGAGCCCTGGGCCGAGAAGAAGTTGCGGTACATCGCGCTGGCGCGGATCACGTCCGGCGTGTTGGCCGGGTTGGTGACGTCGATCGCCGTCGCGCCCGCGACCACGCGGAAGGCCCCGCCGGTGCCGGCGCTGTCGTCGTGGCAGCCCGAGGCGGCGCAGGTGTTGGTCGAGATCGTGCCGCCCTGGTTGATCTGCAGCGGCGCGATCAGCACCGGGTAGACGCAACGCTGGAAGTAGGCGTACGACAGGTGCTGGCCCGAGCTGCCGCCCGGGTTAGCGATCGTCGGCGGATTGCCCAGCGGGTTGTCGCCACCACCGCCGCAGCCGGCCAGGCCGCCCGCGCCCAGCAGCGCCGCGCACAGGCCCGCGACGCCGAGGCGCGCGGGCCGGCCGGGGCGGGATCGTTCGGCTCGTCGCACGCTCATGGTCAGCAGCCGCTCGCGATCCAGTTGGCGATCGTCGTGTAGCCCGCGCTGCCGGCCGGCAGCACCGCGCTCGTCTGCCCGGTCGCGCCGCTGGGGTGCGGCACGGTCGACGGGCGGCTCAGCAGGTAGTTCGAGGGCGCGTTGCAGGTGTCCGAGATCATCGTCAGCGTGACGTTGAAGTCGCCTTCGGGATCGCCGGTCAGGATGTAGCGGTTGCGTGCGAACGACGCGGCCGGCTGCGAGGCGCCGGCGTTGCCGCCGGGCTGGTGGCAGGCCACGCAGCTGCTGCGCAGGATGGGCAGCACCTGCGAGGTGAAGCTGGCCTGGCTGAGCGCGGCCACCGGCCGCACCGCGGCGCTGCCGGTCAGGTCGTTGTAGTACTGGCCGCCGAGGTCCATCCACTCCGTCATCAGGCGCTTCTCGGCCGCGTTGAGCATGCTCGCGTGGTTGGGCGCGCCGCCCGGCGGGTTGGGGTGCGCGGTGCGCGCCGCGGCGCTGGCCTTGAGGCTCTCGCCGAACATGATCTCGCCGAGACGGCTCATGCGCGCCAGGCCACCGCCGTTGCTGGCGCTGGTCTCCACCAGCGCGGCGCCGCGCTGCACCACCGGCACGCCGTCCTCGATGCGCGTGATCGGCTGGCCGGTGGCGGCGTCGATCAGCGGATCGCCCAGCACCAGCTCCTCGTACGAGGTCAGGCGGCCGGTGCCCGCGGTCGTGGCCCGCAGGTCCAGCACGGCGGCGTCGCTGTGGCAGTTGGTGCAGGTGTTGGCGCCGCGCGCCTTGGTCCACAGCGGGGCGATGTGGTCGGGGTAGTTGATGATGCCGTTGGCCGGCGCCAGCGTCGTCAGGTCGTCGCCCGGGTTGGTGTTGCCGGTGTAGCGGACCAGGATCGAGGCGCGCGCGGTCACGCCGGCGCGGCTGGTGTCGGCCCAGACGTCGCTGAACACCATGTCGGGGCCGAGCGTGAGCTTCGACGGGTCCAGGCGCGTGCGCAGCGCGGCCATCGTCTCACCCGACAGGTGGGCGTTGCGCATCGACGGCAGCAATGCCTGCGGCAGCGTGTTCACCGTGGCCAGGGTGTTGAGCGCGGCGCCGCGGCGCGGGCTGTGGCAGCCGTCGCAGGTGCGGCGCTCGCCGG
>CAZTTC010000032.1:0-25370 GCA_964616015.1 uncultured Methylibium sp.
GCGAACGGCAGGTGGCACTGGTAGCAGGCCGTCAGGTTGGCCTTGTCGTTGACCTGGCCGTCGGCGGTGAAGGATTGGTAGATCCAGTCGCCGTTGCGGATCGACGCCGGGATGTCGTCGGCCACGCCCTTTCTCTTCAGCATCGGATTGACGGCGACCAGCTTGTCCTTGATGAAGCGGCCGTTGGCGTCCTTGATGGGCTTGCCGTCGGCATCGAGCTTGGCGGCATAGGCGGCCAGCGTGATGACGGTGCCGTCGGGGATGGGCTTGCCCTCGCGCGCGGCCTGCACGGCCTCGGCGCTGGTCCAGAACTCGCGGAACTGCTTGGTGTCGTGGCGGTCGACGGTGGCGTACATCACGCCCTTGTCGTAGCCGGTCGGGAAGGCCAGCTTGTTCGGACCCGACGGCACCAGCGCCTGCTGGGCCACCGCCACGGCGGCCACGCCACCGATCGCACACGTCGCCAGAAGCGCGACACGCCTTGCCTGCTTGCCCATGCCTGACTCCTTCCTTGGGGTGGGATGAGCGCGAATGTACGCGCGCCACCGGCAAAGCGGATGCGGGTCTACGCGGCTGCGGACTTGGAGGGCGGACGGGGGCGGGGCGCCCCGGGCGCGGCGCCCGGGCGGATCAGTGCAGCTCGCAAGCCAGGATGGCCGGTGCCGCGTATTCCCGGCCGACCACGGCCCGGGCGTAAAGATAGTTGTGGCGCGCGCGCTCGCTGAGCTCGTCGAACAGGACGTGGCCTTCGGCATCGCAGGGAAAGCTCAGGGCCCGGCCCTCGTTGAAGAGCGACTGGAACCGGATCTGGTAGTGCGTTGGCGATTGGCGGCTGGCAGAGCCCATGGCGTCGATCTCCTGTGGCAAGTGCGGCGTTGCGGGTTCAATGTGCCGCCGGCACCCTGCCGGCAATGCACCGAGACGCGCGCGCTTTCCTGGCCAGTTCAACGGCTCGCCGAGCAAGCGGGTTGACCGAGCGGGCCCGGCGTGCGCTGCGTCACGGACCGGATCCGCTTGCCGCGCCGGATGCGCCGGGCGAGATCGGTCGGATCGGCATGCCGCAGCGCGCCGCAGCCGACAACGACCGGTCGTGGGCATGGCAGGAACGGGGAAGCTGCCACGGCCCAAGGCGCGGGCCGCACGGGCAGTCGGATCCATCCGGAGTGGCCGCTTGGGTAGGATGCAAGCGTCCCCGTCCCCTTTGCCGAGGAGTCGACCGTGAAGCGTCCTGGTGCCCTGCTCGCCCGAGCCTACTGCCTGACCCTGCTGGCCACCGCGAGCGGCCTGCCGCCCGCCATCGCGGCCGGCCCGTCCGACTGGGCGCTGGCAGGCCGCCAGGGCATCATTCGCATGGTGATCGTGCCGCAGGCCCAGGCCGGCAACCGCAGCGCCTACGACCGGCAGATCGAGACCCTGTGTGCTGGCCAGGAGACCTGCTTCGTCAACTTCTTCACCAACTCCACCGGCGCGGCGGTCCAGGTGCCGCTGCCGGATGCGATCGCCAATGAGCCGACCGCCCTGCTGCGGCGCTCGGCCAAGCAGGGCGTCGACAGTTTTCGCTGGAGCTGTCGCCTCAAGAAGCCCGACGCGGACTGCTTCTAGGGCGTCCGTCACTGCATCTCGATCTCGGTGGCGGTGCGCGTGTCGTCGTCCGTCAGGCCCTTGTTGCACGGATCGTCGATCAGCAGCGTGTCGGCCCCGCCGCAGCGCCCGGCAGGGCGATGATGGCGTAACGGTGGCCGCGCTTCGCATCGAAAGGCAGGTTGCCGCGGTTCAGCTTGCCCGTCGCGGTGCGGATCGGCCCGGTCGCGTTGCCGGTCTCGACGTCGAAGTAGCGCGGCGCGTAACGGTAGGACCCGTTGGTTGCGTCCGATTGCACCGCGTCGTTGCGCAACAGCGAGACGTTGGGCCCCAGCGGGATCGCGTGCACGAAGCGCAGCGCGGGGTCGGCGATGTCGAGCCGGTCGTCGAGCCGGTCGTCACCACCGCCACACGCAGCGAGCCGGACCATCGGGACCAGCGTGGCGAGCAGGACGGTGCGTCGGGTAATCATGAGCACCTTTCGTGAAGTCGCGCCCGACTCGTGCGGCCTTGAGGACGCGTTGCGAGTACGTCGAGCGAGCAACGCCACCTTCGGGCCGAGGCCGGCCGCGGTCTGTCGGTCGATCCAGGTGCTGCGGGTAGGCCGGCGCCGACCGGCGTCGGACAAGACCGCGCTGCGCGGCGCGGCGCGGCCGGGACTCAGTCGATGAAGATGGCGCGCACGATGCGCCACTCCTGCGCGCCGTGCCCGGTGCGCGAACAGCCCAGCGGCTCGGGCTCGGCGCCGGGTCGCAACTCGGAGCGCGAGCGGTCGCCGGTGCCGCTGCCCATGTGGTAGCGGTCGAGCCAGACGCGCAGCTTGCGCGTGGGGTGCGTGTTCTTCACCTGGATCTGCACGCCGTTGCGCGCGACGCAGGTGCCGACGAACTCTTCGGTGAAGGCCACGTACTGGCGCGCATCCTCGTCGGCCGGCGAGGCCGCGACGAGGAAGTTCGGCAGCGACAGCAGGATCGGTCCGAGAAGGCGGATGTCAGGACGCACGCAAGGCTCCGGCAGCTGAAGACTGGTGCGCATCTTGGCACGACGCGCCGTGGCGCGACGGCGGTCCGCCGCCGGTTCAGCGCCTGGGCTTGCCGAGATTGAACAGCCCACGCACCAGGCCGTTCTCGGCCTTGGCCGCCGCATTGGCGCGCGTGACCATCAGGCCCGCCGACAAATAGAGCGCGTTCAGGAGGCGCGCTGCCCGCTCGGGGTTCAGGCCGGGCCACCTGGCGATGTCGCGGTAGGAGACCGACTCGCGATGCAGGCGCTCGAGCGCCGAACCCAGCGCCCCGGTGATGAGCGGACGCCCTTCGGTCGAGCGCGACAGGGCCCGGTAGGCGGCCGTGCCGCCGATCTCCGCGAGCAGCGTCTTGCGCGGGCCGTGCAGCGACACCGCCCACAGCCACGGCACGAGCGGGTGGTACTGCTCGGCCGAGCCGATGCGCTCGTACATCCAGTGACCCGGCGGCCGCACACCGGGCGGCTCGGTGGTGATCACCTTCAGCCCGACCATGCCGTCCCGCGAGGCCTGCGACATGTCGCGCGGCGAGTGGTACAGGCCTTCGGCCGGAAACAGCGTCACGGGCCAGACCAGCTGTTCGTGCTGCAGGCACAGCAAGGCGGGCTCGCGGTGGCGGATGCAGGCCGCCACGACCTCGAGCACGTCGTCGCTGGCATCCTGGCCCTCGAGCCGCCGCAGGTCGGCCTGCAAGGTCGTCGGCAGCAGCGTCGGGCGGCCTTCCAGGCGCATGAAGCCGCTGGCGCCGGTCTCGGCGCGGATGCGCTCGAAGGCGCTGATGCGCCACAGGGTCGAGTCCTCAAAGTCGCGCATGAAAATCGACTCCAGATCACAGGGCTTCCTGCCCCAGGCCGATGATGCGGCAAGTCGATGGCCATGGGCAGCACGGCCCGCCCCTGCAATCAGGGGAAGCGCGCAGCCGGGCCACGGCGCGTCGGCACCCGACCCGGGGCCGGGTTTACGCGACGAGCACCGGCGTGTCGTCGTCCTCGGCCTCCTCGCCGAGGAAGCCCCCGCTCTGGTGCGCCCACAGGCGCGCATAGAGGCCCCCGCGGGCCAGCAGGCTGCGGTGGTCACCCTCTTCCACCACGCGGCCCTTGTCCAGCACGATCAGCCGGTCCATCGCGGCGATGGTCGACAGCCGGTGGGCGATTGCGACCACGGTCTTGCCCTCCATCAGCCGGTACAGGCTCGCCTGGATCGCGGCCTCGACCTCGGAGTCCAGGGCGCTGGTGGCCTCGTCGAGCAGCAGGATGGGCGCGTCCTTCAGCATCACGCGGGCGATCGCGATGCGCTGGCGCTGCCCGCCCGAGAGCTTGACGCCGCGCTCACCGACATGGGCGTCGTAGGCGCTGCGGCCCTTCGGGTCGGTCAGGGCCTGGATGAAGTCGTGGGCCTCGGCACGGCGCGCGGCCGCGACCATCTGCTCGTCGGTCGCGCCGGGCCGCCCGTAAACGATGTTCTCGCGCACCGAACGGTGCAGCAGCGAGGTGTCCTGCGTGACCATGCCGACCTGGGCGCGCAGGCTGTCCTGGGTGACCAGCGCCACGTCCTGGCCATCGATCAGAACGCGACCACGCTCGAGCTCGTAGAAGCGCAGCAGCAGGTTCACCACCGTCGACTTGCCGGCGCCCGACCGCCCGACCAGGCCGATCTTCTCGCCGGGGCGGATGTGCAGGCTCAGCCGGTCGATCACGGGTCGGTCGCCGCCATAGGCGAAGCTCACGTCCTCGAAGCGGACCTCGCCCCGCGTGACCGCGAGCGGCCGCGCACCGGGACGGTCGACCACGGTGTGCGGCCGCGCCAGCGTGTTCATGCCGTCCTGCACGGTGCCGATGTGCTCGAACAGCGCCGCCATCTCCCACATGACCCAGTGCGAGATGCCGTTGAGCCGCAAGGCCATCGCCGTGGCGGCGGCCAGGGCGCCGACGCCCACCTGGCCGTGCATCCACAGCCACAGCGCGCCGCCGGCGGTCGCGAGGATCAGGCCCATGCTGAGCACGTGGTTGACGATCTCGAAGCCGGTCACCAGCCGCATCTGCGCGTGCACGGTGGACAGGAACTCCTGCATCGCGCTGCGCGCATAGCCGGCCTCGCGCCCGGCGTGCGAGAACAGCTTGACGGTGGCAATGTTGGTGTAGGCGTCGGTGATGCGCCCGGTCATCATCGAGCGCGCATCGGCCTGCGACTGCGCCACCTTGGCCAGCCGCGGCACGAAGTAGCGCAGTGCCGCGACGTACAACGCCACCCAGGCGAGGAAGGGCAGCATCAGCCACAGGTCGAAGCCGCCCAGCACCAGCAGCAGCGTGACGAAATAGATGACCACGAAGACCAGCAGCTCGGCCAGGATCATCCAGGTGTCGCGCACTGCGAGCGCCGTCTGCATCACCTTGGTCGCGATGCGGCCGGCGAACTCGTCCTGGTAAAAGCCCATGCTCTGGCCGAGCATCAGGCGGTGGAAGTTCCAGCGCAGCAGCATCGGGAAGTTGCCCGCCAGGCCTTGCTGCTTGACCAGCGACTGCAGCGCGATCAGCACGGTGCTGCCGGCCAGCACGGCGGCCAGCAGCAACAGGGTCGAGCCCTCGCGCGCCCACAGCTCGGCGGGCGGCACCGCGGCCAGCCAGTCGACGATGCGCCCGAGCATGCTGAACAGCAGGGCCTCGAAGGCGCCGATGGCCGCCGTCAGCAGCGTCATCGCCAGCAGCCAGGGACGCAGGCCGCGCGTGCCATCCCACAGGAAGCGCCACAGGCCGTGCGGCGGCGTGGTCGGCGCGGCGTCGGGATAGGGATGCAGCAGCTTCTCGAAACGGCCGAACACGCGGTGTCTCCGGTTGGCGGGGGATCCGTTGCAGCCACGGTGGCGGCTGCCTGGGCCGGCGAGGTTAGCCGATGACGGTGCCCCCGCACGCCGCGCGGGGACACCGATCGGTGAAACAGCGTCGCTGCGACGGCCTTGTTCCGCCGATCACGGTGCCCGGCCCCGGCCACAATCGCTTGCATCAAGGCGAAAGACCGACCGCACGATTGGGCGGAGCCCGGAACCCGTCACCGGCGCCAGATCCCGTCTCTGCACCCTGTGCAGTGTCCGGAAGCACAGAGGGCCACCCTGGGGTGGCCCTTGGCTTTTCCGGCGGGCCGCTAGCATGCGCGGCCAAGCAGCCCCGGCCCTTCGCATGGACTCCGTCTCCCAACTCGCCCTCGGCGCCGCCGTCGGCATCGCCGTCATGGGTCGCCGCACGGCGCTTTGGAAGGCCGCGCTCTGGGGCGGCGTGTGCGGCAGCCTGCCGGACCTCGATGCCTTCATCGACCATGGCGATGCCATCGCCGATATGACCCTGCACCGGGCCCACAGCCATGCCCTGTTCTGGCTGACGCTGGCGACCCCGCCGATCGCCGCGCTGATCCACCGCCTCCACGGCGAGCCTGGGCTCTTCGGCCGCTGGTGCCTCGCGGTGTGGCTGGCCCTCATCACCCACCCGCTGCTGGACCTGATGACCGTCTACGGCACGCAGATCGCACGCCCCTTCACCAGCGAGCCCTACGGCGTCGGCAGCATCTTCATCATCGATCCGCTGTACACCCTGCCGCTGCTGGTCGGCGTCGGCGTCGCGCTGGCGGCCGCTCCGGTGCGGGGTCTGCGCTGGAACGCGGCCGGCCTGGCGCTCAGCACCGCCTACCTCGCCTGGGGTGCGTTCGCGCAGCAGCAGGTCGGCGCCGTGGCGCGCGAGGCGCTGGCAGCCCAGGGCATCGAAGCGCGGTCCCTGCTGGTCACCCCCACGCCCTTCAACTCGGTCCTGTGGCGCGTGCTGGCGATCACGCCACAAGGCTATGTCGAGGGCTACCGCTCGCTGCTGGACGATGGTCGCAGCATCGCTTTCGACCGCTTCGAGCGCGGCGAGGCGCTGATCGCCGCACACGGCGAGCGCGACGCCGTGAAGCGCATCGCCGCCTTCTCCCACGGCTTCTTCAGCCTCGCCGAGCGCGACGGGCAACTCCTGCTGACCGACCTGCGCATGGGGCAGGCGCCGAGCTACTTCTTCAGCTTCGTGATCGCCGAGCAGCGTGGCCCCACGTGGACCGACTTGCCGGCGTTCACCGTCGGCATGCGACCCGACATCGACCGTGGCTTGCCCTGGCTGTGGCGCCGCATGCTCGGTGAGCCTGTGCCGGCGCCGCGCTGACGCCACCGGGTCGGCGCTACTGCACCAGCTGCAGGATCTCGACCTGGTCCGGCACCGTCAGGAAGGTGCCGGCCCCCGAGGGCATCTGCATCAGCGGCCGGAGGTCCGCGTCGAACAGCCAGACGTTCGGGTAGATCAGCTGGCGCGCGCGCTCGTCGCCGATCGAGCGCTGGAACTCCGCGTAAGGCAGGCTGCTGGCGCCGGCGCGGATGAAGACATCCTTGGCCGGCACCGACAGCGAACTGCGCAGGTCGACCACGAGGTACTTCGCCCGGAAGTGCGGCAGCAGCTCCTTGGCGTTCTTGTCGAGGAAGGCCTCGTACTGCCGGCAGTAGCGGCAGTCGTTCGCGCCCAGGTAGACGTAGAGGCGCTTGTTCTCGGCGCGCGCGCGGTTCAGCGCCGGGGTCAGGTCGAACTCGCTGCGCGCCGCCCCCCCGCTGGGCTGGACCACGATGGCCTCGTAGGCGGCCGGCAGGCCGGCTGCGCCGGCCAGCGCCGCAGCGAGCGCGAGCCAGAGTCCCGCGAGCAGGCGCGCCGCATTCACAGCCCGGCGCCGCCGACGGCCAGGCGGCCGGAGAACTGGCCTTCCTTCGAATCCTCGACCTCGGCCTTGAGCTCGGCGCCGGCGCGTGGGACGAAGTGGAAGCGCCAGGTCGGGTTCTCGCTGACCGAGAAGTCCTGCTCCGACGTGAACAGCGTGCGCTCGCCGTAGGTGACCTTGATCGTGCGCACGAAGTGCGGCGGAATGAACATCACCGTCTGGTTGTTCAGCTCGAAGCCGGTGTCGTTGGGATGCAGCACGGTCACATCGGCCGGCGTCGGCAGGCCGGGCTTGAGACCCTCGGGCAGCTTGAAGAGGGTCTTGCCGATGAGCTGCGGGTTGTCGCGGTTGGGGGGCGCCGAGCAGCCGCCCGAGGTCTTGACGTAGCGCGAGTCCATGTGCAACGAGCCGTCGGACAGCTCGGCCACGACGCGCACGTGGCTGTACTCGTCGACCCGCAGCCGGGTCTCGAAGTCGGCCTGGCCGAGTTCGGTGCCGAGGTCCAGCACGGCCGCCACCGGTGACGGGTTCTTGTCGACCAGCACGAACATCTTCTTCACGTAGAGCTCGGGCTTCTGCGGCAGCCGCGAGACGATCTTGACCGGCACCGACGCGCCATAGGCCGCGCGCAGCGGCACGGTCAGCTGCACTTGTCCCGAGCTCGCGTCGATCCGGCGCGTGCCGAACAGCTTGGCCCGCAGGGCGTCCCACTGCGGCGAAGAATCGGTGTGCTGGACGTTGGTGGGCAAGCCGCCGGGCGCCGCCCGGGCCGGCAGGCCGGCCACGAGTCCGCCCGCGACCAGGCCCGTCACGACCAGGGCCCGTCCGATGAAAGTCTTGCGATCCATGCAACCTCGCTCGCCGTGCCTACTTGAAGAGCAGCTCTCGTTCCATGCGCACGAACAGGATCGAGGCGTTGCGACGGTGAATGATCTGGTACTGGTCCCAGTCCCGGAACTCGGGCAGCTCCGCGGCGTCGGGCACCTCGCTGAGCGCGACGTCGGCACGGCTCAACTCTAGCAGCCGGGCCTCGAGGCGGTCGAGGTAGCGCTGCACGCGCCCCAGCACGTCGGGCGACGCCGCCGGCCCGTGGCCGGGCACGACGGTCTTGAGCGGCAGCCGCTGCAGCGCCGCCAGGGCCTCGCGCCAGCCGGGCAGCTCGCCATCCTGGATGTCGGGGATGCGTGCGGCATCGGCCAGTCCGCCGGCGAACAGCACGCCGCTTTCCACGTCCAGCACGGCCGTGTCGCCAGGACCGCTGGAGTGTCCGTAGGACAGCAAGCGGACCGGCCGGCCGATCAGGTCGAGCGTCTCGGCCGCATCGAACTCGCGGTCGGGCACGAACATCGCCGTACCGCGCATGGCGTCTTCGCCGAGCACGCGGTTCAGCGTCTTCAGGCAGCCCTCGCAGCGCGCGGTCATCAGCCGCGAGACGCGCCGCTGCATCAGGACCGGGATGCCGCGTTCGCGGTAGGCGGTGGCGCCGAACAGGAACTCCTGGCGCGCGTGCGTGATGACCAGCAGGCGCACCGGCTTGTCGGTGACGCGGGCGATCTCGGCCAGCAGCGCCTGGCCGTGCCGGTAGGAGACGCCCGCATCGATCGCGACAACGCCGCGCTCGCCGACGATGAAGCCGGCGTTGCCCAGGCGACCCAGATTGAGCTCGTCGAGCTCGCCGCTGGCGCCACGGATCATGTAGACGCCCGGTCCGACCTCGATCGCGCGGCCGGTCGATGCGGCGCCCACGCCGGCGCAGCCCGTGACCAGCAGCAGCAGCAGCGACGCGACGAGCCGCCGCAAGGAATGGGCGCAGGACCCCATGGCGATGGTTCTTGTGATCGGTGCCGGCCGCAGCGCCGTGCACGCGTTGTCTCCTGCTCGCAATGTAGCGGCAGGGGCTCGCCGAGCGGCACGTGGGGTCGTCGTCGGCCGCGGTGGCGGGCGGCGCAGAATCTGCAGCGACCCGGCCCCCGCCATGCGTGCCCTGCCCTTGCCTTCACCCCTGCCCGGCCAGGTCTGGCTGTCGGCCATGCCCGGCCGCTGGCAGTCCTGGCCGCACTTCGAGGCCGATGCCCGCCGGCGCGGCCTGACGCGCATCGTCTGCCTGACGCCGCTGGACGAGGTGGCCGAACTCTCGCCCCATTACCACGCGGCCTTGGTCGGCGGCGGCCTGCCGTGGCGCTGGCAAGCGCTGGCGATGCGCAATTTCGGCGTGGCCGACAGCCTGCGCGCCTACCAGGACGGCATCGCCGAGATGGCCGATGCGCTGGTGGCCGGCGAGGTGCTGTTGCTGCACTGCGCGGCCGGCATCGGGCGCACCGGCACCACCGCGGCCTGCCTGCTCAAGCGCCTGGGCCTGCCAGCCGGCGAGGCCCTGCGGCGTGTCCGCGAGGCCGGTTCGAACCCCGAATCGGCACGGCAGTCGGGGCTGATCGAGCGCTTCTGAACACACGCGGCGGCTGGTGGTCGCACAAGATCGCAAGGACCGGCGGCAGCCGTGAAGGGCAGCCGTGAAGGGCGGCCCGGACCAGACGCCAGGGCTTGCGCCGCAAGGAGCACGCCGACTTCCGGTCCTGCGCCATGCTGCGCTTCGAGGAGGCGACGCTGCTGATGTCGGCCTGTCCTTTCCTGGAACAGCGTCGAGCCGCCTCGTCACGCCGCGGCGGGGCGACGGCGTCGCACCGGGGCGACAGCGTCATCCGGCAGCGCGGCTCGCGCGGGACAATGCCCGAGAAGCAGCCCGGGGAGACTCCTGCATGAAGCGACTGGCCTGGCGTTCGATCCTTGCGATGAGTTTCACCTTGCTGACGCCACTGGCGCAGGCCGAGCTGGTGTTCGCCGTCAACGAGGGCGTCACCTACCGCGTGCCGGCCGAGCAGATCGCGGCGCGCTATGCCGCCATCGCGGCCGACCTGAGCAAGCTGCTGAAGCAACCGGTCACCGTGCTGCCGGTCGGCGACTACCCGACGCTGCGCGCCAGGCTGGCCGACCGGGCCTACGACCTGGCGATGGTGCATCCGGCGCACCTGTCGATCCTGGCGATCAAGAACGCCGGCTACAAGCTGCTGGCCGTCACCAAGGGCTACCAGCAGTACAGCGCCAACTTCCTGGTCAACGCCGACTCGCCGCTGAAGTCGGTCGCCGACCTCAAGGGGCTGCGCCTCGGCGCACCCGACGAGGACTCGATCACCTCGTGGATGGTGCGCGCGACGCTGCGCGATGCCATGGGCGACCCCAAGCAGGTGGCCCTGACTTACACCCGCTACCAGGACGCGGTGCCCTTCTTAGTCGAGAACCACCTGACGCATGCCGGTGCCACCGCCTCGGGCGCGGTGATCAAGGCCTGGCAGGCCAAGGGCGGCAAGATCCTGTTCAAGTCCAGGCAGGTGCCCATCAAGCACGTGATCGCCAGCCCGAAGCTGTCGTCCGAGCAGGTCAGCGCCGTGCGCGACTACCTGCTCGCGCTCGACACCACCGACGAAGGCAAGAAGAAGCTCGAGCCCAGCAAATACCAGGGCTTCGCGCCCTACGACGAAGCCGAGATGCTCAAGATCGGCGCCTGGCTCGGCCTTTGACCGCCCCGGCCCCCGGGCGCAGGCCTTGGGCGCACACTCGCGCGTCCGAATTCCCCCGGAGGCGCCCATGCCCTCATCTCCCGCCCCGACCCGCCGGCGGCTGCTGCGCCAGGCCGCGAGCGGTGTCGCCCTGATCGCCTTCCCCGCGCTGCAGTTCGGCGTGCGCGCTGCGCCGGCCACCGCGCCGCGACCCACGCCGGCCCAGACCGAAGGGCCGTTCTATCCCCTGCAGTTGCCCGACGACAACGACGCCGACCTGCTGCGCAACGGCGCGCGCCGCTACGGCGCCGGGCAGCCGGCCTGGCTCGAAGGCAGCGTCGTCGACCTCGCCGGCGAGCCGGTGCGCGGCGCCCAGGTCGAGATCTGGCAGTGCGACCACCAGGGCCACTACCACCACCCCGGCGACGGAGGACGGGCCGATCCGGACTTCCAGGGCTTCGGTCGCCTTGCCGTCGACGCGCAGGGCCGCTACCGCTTCCGCACGATGCGGCCCGCCGCCTACGACGGGCGCACGCCGCACATCCACGTCAAGGTCAGGCTGGCGCGACGCGAGTTGCTGACGACCCAGCTCTACGTCGAAGGCGACCCGGGCAATGCGCGCGACTTCCTGTGGCGCCAGCTGCGCGACCCGCTCGACCGCGCCGCGCTGACGCGGCCCTTCGTGCCGGTGGCCGACGGCCTGCGCGCCGAGTTCCCGATCGTCGTCGCCGCTTGAGGAACGCGATCGACGCGATCGAGCCGCGCTACGCCGACGCGCACCTGCTGGTCGTCGACAAGCCGGCCGGCCTGCTGGCCGTGCCGGGCCGCGGCGACGACAAGCAGGACTGCCTGGCGCTGCGCGTGCAGGCGCAGTGGCCGGACGCGCGGATCGTGCACCGGCTCGACCAGGCGACCTCGGGCCTGATGCTCTTCGCCCGCAGCGCGCAACTGCAGCGCCAGCTCGGGCGGCTCTTCGAGCAGCGCCAGATCGACAAGCGCTACGTCGCGGTCGTGGCTGGCTGCATCGCCGACGACGGCGGTCGCATCGAGCTGCCGATCGCCGTCGACTGGCCGAACCGGCCGCTGCGGCGCATCGATGCACAAGGCGGCCAGCCGGCGCTGACCCGCTGGCGCGTGCTGGCGCGCGACGCGGCCGGCGACCCAAGCCGGCTCGAACTCACCGCCGAAACCGGGCGCACCCACCAGTTGCGCGTGCACCTGCAGGCGCTCGGCCATCCCATCCTCGGAGACACGCTCTACGCACCGCCCGCGGTGCAGGCGCGGTCGCCGCGCCTGCTGCTGCATGCCAGCGAGCTGGCCTTCACGCACCCCCAGACCGGTGAAGCCGTGCGCATCGTGTCGCCACCGCCCTTCTAGGGCCGGCCCGTCAATGCGCTCGGAGGGCATGCGCCCGGGCCGCGCAGGCCACCGCCACGCTGGCGCTGGGTCGGCGTTCAAGCCGCGATCCGGCGACCGACCAGGATGAGCTCGCGGCGCACGGACTGAGCATCACTTCCACGTCAGCCGCATCGACGCGCCGCTGCTCGGGGGCTGCGTGGCCTGCTATGCTGGGCCGCACTTCCCGCCGAAAGCGCAGAGATGCCGTTTCGTCAGCTGGCCTCGACCCTCGGACTGTTGACCCTGGCAGGCTGCAACGCCGTGCCACCGGCAGCGGCGATCGACCGTGCGGTGCTGGAGCGGCAGGTCGCCGACACCGAACGCGCCTTCGCACAGACCATGGCCGACCGCGATCACGCGGCGTTCGCCCGCTTCCTGGCCGACGACACGGTGTTCGTCTCCGGCCAGACGACGCTGCGCGGCAAGGCCGCCGTCGTCGCCGGCTGGAAGCGCTACTACGACGGGCCGGCAGCGCCATTCTCGTGGCGACCCGAGAAAGTCGAGGTGCTCGACGCCGGGACTCTGGCCATGAGCACCGGACCGGTCCTGGACCCGACCGGCAAGCCGGTCGCGAGCTTCACTTCGGTGTGGCGGCGTGAGGCGCCCGGGCAGTGGCGCGTCGTCTTCGACAGGGGCTGCAACTGCCCGTAGCGGGCAGCGCAGCCCCCGATCGGGCTCAGGGCATCATCGTCGCCGCGCGCTTGATCGCCTGCCGGATGCGGCCGTAGGTCCCGCAGCGGCACATGTTCTCGATCGCGTCGATGTCGGCGTCGCTCGGGTTCTTGGTGCGCTTGAGCAGGTCGACCGCGGCCATGATCTGCCCGGGCTGGCAGAAGCCGCACTGTGGCACGTCGAGGTCCAACCAGGCCTGCTGCACCGGGTGCAGCGTGTCGCCGTTGGCCAGGCCTTCGATCGTCGTGATCTGCTTGCCCTGCGCGTCGGACACCTTGATCGAGCAGGTGGTCTGCGCCTTGCCATTGACGAGGCAGGTGCAGGCCTTGCAAGCGTCGACGCCGCAGCCGTACTTGGGACCGGTGATGCCGAGCTTGTCGCGCAGCACCCAAAGCAGTGCCATGCCGGCGGGCGCATCGACCGAGACCGGCTGATTGTTCACATTGAGGTTGTAGATGGGCATGAAGGCTCTCCTTAGGCGACGGCGGGGGGCGGCAGTTGGCCGGGGGGCGTGGGCGTGAACACCGGCTGCGCGTTGAGCGGGAAGTTGCGCGGCTTGATGCCGGTGGCACGCGCGTAGGCGTTGGCGATCGCGCCCGACGGCGCCGACATCGCGACCTCGCCCATGCCCGCCGCGGGCGAGTTGCTCGAGTTCGGCATGACGATGATCTGCACGTCCTTCGGGAAGTCGCGCATCCTGGCGAACTGGTACTGGTTGTAGCTGCCCTCCAGCGGCAGGCCGTCCTGGATGTTCAGGCCGGTCTTGAGGACCAGCGAGATCGCCTCGGCAATGCCGCCATGGCACTGTTGCTCGACACCCGACGGGTTGATGACCCGGCCGACATCGATCGCCATCGTCACCTTCGTGACCTTGCAGTTGTTGCGATCGCGGCAGTCGAGCTCGACGATGCAGGCCGAGAACGACCGCGACTCCTGGTGCACCGCGACGCCCTGGGCGAAGCCCGCCGGCATCGCCTTGCCCCACTGCGCCGCGCCGGCGACCCGCTGCAGGCAGGCCTTGACGCGATCGAGCCGCAGGAACTCGAGGCGGAAGGCGACCGGGTCCTTGCCCAGGCGCGCAGCGATCTCGTCAACGACGATCTCCTCGACCGTGCGCGCCGGCTGGATGTGCACCGAGCGGTAGGACACGGTGTTCATCTCCAGCGCCACCGGGAACAGCAGCTTGGCGCTGACGCCGAAGTTGTACGGCGACGCCACCATCGTCTTGAAGAAGAACTGCTCGTAGCCGAGGTTGCCGACCGTGTTGATCACGGCTGGCGGCAGCGAGCCGCCGAGCGCCGTGCCGATCTCGCCGTAGCCATGTCGCGCGTCGAGCCGCACGGCCGCCACGCTCTGCTGGTAGCTGAGCACGTTGCCGGGCGTCAGCAGCGTCGCAGGCAGGACCGCGGCGCGCACCTTGTGCACCTGCGGCGGACGGTGCCGCGTGTGGCGGATGTCGTCGGTCCGGTGGTACATCAGCTTGCAGATGAAGCCGGTCTTGCGCGAGATCTGCGCGGCGACCTGCACCGGATCCCAGAACAGGCGCCGACCGAAGGCACCGCCGCTGGGGATGACATGGCACTTGACCTGGGTGGGCAGGAGGCCGAGGTCCAGGGCCGTCGCCTGGGCGGTGACGATCGGGCTCTGCAGGCCGGCCCAGATCTCGGCGCGGTCGGAGCGCGTCGCATCGACGATCGCGCACTCGACCTCGAGCGGGCAGGCGGTCGCGGTCTTCCAGGTGAACTCGGCGTCGATCGCGATCGTGCCCAGCGGCGCGGGCAGCTGCGGCGGGATGGCGGCGCGCAGCTTGTTGCGGATGGTCGCGTCGGACTCGCCGGCCATGGTGCCGGGGCCCCAGGTGATGTCGAGCGCACGGCAGGCTTCATAGGCCTGGCCGAAGGTCTCGGCCATCACCGCGACACCCGGCGGGATGCCGACGACGGTGCCGCCGCCGGGAATGGTCTCGACGGCCAGCACGCCGGGCATCGCCAGCACCGCCGCGCGGTTGTTGACGCTGACCACCGAGCCGCGGATCGTGGCCGGCATGCGGCACATCGTCGGCTTGGCGCCGGGGATGTCCAGGTCCATCGTGAACTTCTTCTTGCCCGTCACGATGTCGCGCGCATCGAGCTTGCCGATGCGCTTGCCGACCACCGGATCGGCCGGTGTGCCGGCCAGCGGCGGCAGGCCGGCGCGCAGTCGTGCCGCGGCCACCAACGCCGGCAACACCGGCTCGAAGGCCCGCACCGAGCACGAGCCGCCGGTGATCTGGTTGTAGAGCAGCTCGGGCTGCGCATCGGCCGAGGTCACGCGCACCTTCGACAGCGGCACGTTGGCCTGGTCGGCGATCATCATCGCCAGGGCGGTGGCGATGCCGGTGCCCTGCTCGAGCCGCGGCAGCTCCATGGTGTAGACGCCGTTGCTGTCGATGTCGAGCTTGACCAGCGCCATCGTCAGCGCGCCGGTCTGAACGAGCGAATCACCGACGTCGTAGTAGTCGACCGTGTCGGGCGGCGTCAGCGGCAGAGGCAGCGCCTGCGCGGTCGAGGGCGCGGTGGCGAGGCCGGTGGTCGCGGTGACCACCGGCGTGGAGGCCGCGTAGGTCAGCAGGCTGCGGCGGCTCAGTGTTGCCGGGGCCGACGCCTCGGCAGTCGCCAAGTCCTCGGGCGTCGCGTTCGTGTCTTTCATCGTTGTCTCCTGTGGTGGGCCGGACCGGACGCATCGTGGCCAGAGCCCGGCTTCGGGGTTGTCGTTGCAACGACATCTCTGACTGGTGGTTTCCCCAGGCATCCGGGCGGCTCGCGCGCGCGTAGTGGCTCGTAGCGACACACAGCGACGGGTCGGCGTCCGCACGACCCACGAGGAGACGACCGTGATGCAGTCCCTGGAGTCCATGCTCC
Organism: uncultured Methylibium sp.; assembly: GCA_964616015.1. GTDB lineage: Bacteria > Pseudomonadota > Gammaproteobacteria > Burkholderiales > Burkholderiaceae_C > Methylibium. Next base: position 15,849 of record CAZTTC010000032.1, read on the forward strand.
GCGAAAGCGTGTGGGCCAACACGCTGAGCCCCGGCGAGCTCGACCAGATCGTGCGCGAGGCCTTCGAGCGGCGCATCCCGATCGGCGGCTACGCAGTGCGGCGCGGCGAGCCGGCCGACAGCTGGTTCGGCGTGATCGACGGCCTGATCAAGATGTCCGTGTCGCAACCCGATGGCCGACTGTCCACCTTCACCGGTGTGACCGCCGGCGGCTGGGCCGGCGAAGGCTCGCTGTTGAAGGCCTGCCCCTGGCGCTACGACGGCGTGGCGGTGCGCCATACCCGGCTGGCCTGCATCCCGCGGCACAGCTTCGAGCGGCTGGTGTCCACCAACCTCGCCTTCAATCGCTTCCTGCTGTCACAGCTGAACGCAAGGCTGAGCCTGTTCATCGGCCTGGTCGAGTACGACCGCCTGCTGGGCCCGGATGCGCGCGTCGCGCGCTGCCTGGCCAGCCTCTTCGACCCCGATCTCTACCCGCGCGCCGGCGACTTCGTGCGGCTGAGCCAGGAGGAGATCGGGCTGCTGGCAGCGGTGTCGCGCCAACGCACCAACGAGTCGCTGCACCAGCTCGAGCGCGCCGGGCTGCTGCGCGTCGAGTTCGGGGGCGTCACGGTGCTCGACGTGCCGGGCCTGCGCACCTACTGTGGCGCACCGGACGAGCGTCCGGCCCCGCGGCCGCGCATGGCCGTGGTCGGCACCTGAACGCCCCACCCGCGATTCAGCGCCAACCGACGATCTGGATGCCGAGGCCGAGCTTGTTCTGTCGCAGGTTGTAGTCGATCAGGCTCTCGCCGTAGCCGCTGAACCACTGCAGGTAGCCGCGCAGCGCCCCGTCGACCGGGAAGGCCCATTCGATCTGACCCGAGCCGCGCGAGCGATCGCCGCCGCGCAGCGAATGCCGCAGCTGCAGGGCGACGACGTGCTCGCCCCACTGTCGGGTCAGCAGCAGTTCGGCACGGCCGACGTGGTCCTCGATGTCCGGGTTGTCGTCGTCGCCGGCGTCCTCGCGCAGCCGCCACCAGGGCCGCAGCTCGACGGTCCAGTCCCCGCGCTCTAGACGCAGCTCGCCGACGATGCGGTTCCAGCTGCGCGACAGCGGCAGGGAGCGGCCGTTGGACTGGTGGTTCAGCGACAGCCCGGCCTGGCGCAGGCGCCAGCCCAGCAGCCGGGCGTCGAGCGGCCAGCCGAACAGGATCTCGGGCTCGTAGTTGGTCTCGCGGAAGGGGCGCGAGACCGAGCTGCTGTACACCTGCCAGCGCGAGGACTGCGTGTAGGCCGCCCACAGCGTGCCGGGCGATCCGAGCACGTTCTCCCAGACCTTGGACTTGAAGCTGATCTGGTACTTCGCCTCCACCGACCGCAGGTCCAGCGGGAACGGCACGCTGTGCTCGGGCGCCGGCGAGGACGGCCTGCGGTTGACCCGATCGGTCCAGGTCGCGGGCAGCAGGTAGACCGGCTTGTAGGGGCGCGGCACGAACAGCTCGCCGCGGCGGCGGCCGTCGAGGTCCCAACGGTCGTCGAACACCGAGGTCTGCGGCGGCACCGCCAGCGGGTCCGGGGCGGGCGCGGCGGCGGCCGGTGCACCGGCCGCCGCCGGTGGGGCGACGTCGCGTCCGTGCACGCGGTCGTAGCAGGCCAGCCGGGCCATCGGGTCGGCCGTCGCGAGGCAGGCGTGGACCTCGGCGCCCGAGGCCGGCCGCAGCGACACGGCCATCAGCAAGGGCAGCAGGACACGAAGGATGGGTCGCAAGCTCGGCTCCTTGCGGGCAGTCGGGGCCCGAAGTCTCGCCGATCGTCGGCGCGGTCGCCGCTATCCTCGACCGATGCCCGACACCGATGCCCCGCTGCGCAGCTTTCGCCCCTTCATGCGCTTCTGGTTCGGCCGCCTCACCGGGACCATGGCCAACCAGATGCTGATGGTCGCGGTGGGCTGGCAGATGTACGAGCTGACCGGCAGCGCCTGGGACCTGGGCCTGGTCGGCCTCTACCAGTTCGCGCCGGCCCTGTTGCTGGTGCTGGTCGCCGGCCAGGCCGCCGACCGCCATGAGCGCCGTCGCATCCTGGCGCTGTGCATGACGGTACAGGTCGTGATCGCGCTGACGCTGCTGGCGGCCACCCACGGCGGCTGGGCGAGCCGCGGGCTGCTGCTCGGTCTGTCGGTGACGATCGGCTTCGCCAAGGCCTTCCAGATGCCGGCGCAGCAGGCCATCGTGCCTCTGCTGGTGCCGCCGGAGGTGCTGCCACGGGCCCTGGCCTTCAGCTCGGCCGGCATGCAGGCCGCCATCATCGGCGGACCGGCGCTGGGTGGCTTCATCTTCGCCGCGGGCGCGGGGGTCGTGCATGCGGTGTGCGCGTTGCTGTTCGCCGTCGCGGTGTGGCTGTTTGCCGGGGTGCGCCACGCGCCGGTGCCGCCCAGCACCGAGCCGGTCCGCCTGGCGACGATGCTGGCCGGCGTGCGCTTCATCCGCGGCCGACCGGCCGTCCTGGGCGCGATCTCGCTCGACCTGTTCGCCGTGCTGCTGGGCGGCGCGACCGCGCTGCTGCCGATCTTCGCGAAGGACATCCTGCACGTCGGCCCCTGGGGCCTGGGGCTGCTGCGCGCGGCACCGGCCGTCGGAGCGCTGGCGATGTCGATCGGCCTGGCGCGCTGGCCCATCACGCGGCGCGTCGGGCGGCGCATGTTCGCTGCGGTGGCGGTGTATGGCATCGCCACGCTGGCGTTCGGACTGTCCACGCAGTTCTGGCTGTCGATGGCCGCCCTGGCGGTGGCCGGTGCAGCCGACATGGTCAGCGTCGTGATCCGCCAGTCGCTGGTGCAGCTGGAGACGCCCAACGAGATGCGCGGCCGCGTCAGCGCCGTCAACGCGATCTTCATCGGCGCCAGCAACCAGCTCGGCGAGTTCGAGTCGGGGGCGACCGCCGCGTGGCTCGGACCGGTCGGCTCGGTCGTGCTGGGCGGTGCGGGCTGCCTGGTGGTGGCCAGGCTGTGGATGAAGCTCTTCCCCGACCTGGCGCAGCGGGAGCGGCTACTCTCGCCCTCATGAGCATGCACCTGACCCTCCTCACCGGCGCCTCGCGCGGCCTCGGTGCCGCGCTGGCCGAGCAGTTGCTGCGGCCCGGTGCGCGGCTGCTGTGCCTGTCGCGTCGCGAGCACCCGACGCTCGCGACGCTGGCCGCGGCGGCCGGCGCGCAGGCCGAGCAATGGGCCGTCGATCTGGCCGAACCGGCGCCGGTGGCTGCGCGGCTCGAGGCCTGGCTGGCCGGCCTCGACGCGGCCGCGTACACGAGCGCGACGCTGATCAACAACGCGGCGACCTTGTCGCGCGTCGGGCCGCTCGAGGACGGCGAACGCGGCGAGATCGCCCGCAGCCTGCGCGTCGGGCTCGAGGCGCCGTTGCTGCTGAGCGCGGCCTTCCTGCGCGCCACGCGGGCCTGGCCTGCCGACCGCCGCATCCTCAACATCTCCTCGGGCCTCGGCCGCCGCGCGATGGCCGGGACGACCGCCTACTGCGCGATCAAGGCCGGACTGGACCACGCCTCGCGCGCGATGGCGCTGGACGGCGCGCGCGTGGTGTCGCTGGCACCGGGGGTGATCGACACCGACATGCAGGCGCGCCTGCGCGACAGCGACCCGCAGGGCTTTCCGGATCACGCGCGCTTCGTCGCCTTCAAGGCCGACGGCCAGCTCGACACGCCAGCGCAGGCCGCGACCAAGGTGCTGGCCTTCCTGGCGCGGCCGGACTTCGGGCGCGAGCCGGTGGCCGACGTCCGGACCTGACTCGCGGCGTGACGCCGCGTCAAGCCTCGCCGCGCTTCATCCGCGCGCGCAGCTCGCCGGCGCGTCCACGCGCCTTCCACTCCGACAGCAGGCGCTGCCGTTCGCGCGCGCTCATCGTGTCGCGCCGCAGTTCGCGCTGCAGCTTGAGGTAGTTGCGCAGGCGGTCCGGCGCCACGCCCTCGCGCACCGCGCAGCCGGGCTCGTCGGCGTGTCGGCAGTCGCGGAAGCGGCAGCGCAGGCCGAGGGCCTCGACGTCCTCGAAGCCGCGCGCCAGTGCCGCCTCGTCGATGTCGGGCCGCAGCGCGCGCAGGCCCGGCGTGTCGATCACGCAGGCACCGCCCGGCAGGCGATGCAGCGAGCGCGACGTGGTCGTGTGCTGGCCGCGATGGTCGTGGGCACGCACCGGCCCGGTGTCCTGCAGGCTGCGCGCGGCCAAGGTGTTGGTCAGCGTGGACTTGCCGGCCCCCGACGACCCGAGCAGCACGATCGTCTGCCCAGGTGTCAGCCACGGCGCGAGCGTCAGCGCCGCCTGCGGCATCGTGGCGTCGACCGCCAGCACCGGGACGTGCGGCCCGACGCGCGCGCGCACCGCGTCGATCTCGTCGGCGACCAGCGCCTCGCGCGTTGTCGGCTCGGGCGCCACGAGGTCGGCCTTGGTCAGCACGACGACCGGCTGCACCCCGTCCTGCGCCAGCAGCAGGAAGCGCTCGAGCCGGCGCAGATTGAAGTCCGCGTCCAGGCCCATGACGAACAGGGCCGTGTCGACGTTGCTGACCACCGCGTGGCGGCGCCCGTCGGCGTCGCGGCGTGCAACGCGGTTCAGCGGCTCGAGCCGCCGCTCGACCCACAGGCCGCCCTGTGCGTCGCGCGCGCACAGCAGCCAGTCGCCGACCGCCAGCGCCGCGCCGGGCTCGGACAGCTCGCGCAGCACCCGCGGCAGCGCGCGGCCGACATGCTCGGCGCGGCCGTCGTGGAGCTGCAGGGTCTCGCGGTGGACCTCGACCAGGCGCAGCAGGTGGACGGCGCGGTCGGACGGGTCTTCTTCCAGTGTCCTGAGCGCTGCGTGCAGCGCCGCAAGCAGCGCCGGGCTCCAGCCGATGGGAAGCAGAGGCTCGAATTCGATCTCGATCATGGTGGTTCGGACTCACGGGCTTGATGGCGCCTTCGCCACGGCGAACGCGCAAGGGCCTGCCCGCGCAGCGCGCGTGGCAGGGCATCAGGTCAGGAGTCGGCCGCGAACCGAGGCGCGCGGCGGGTCGAAGGTCGAAGAGGACTTCGAGCGCCCGGGCTTCAGGCGGCAGCCGACGGGAGGACGGCAATGTCGGTCTGGCTCATGTCACGTCTCCTTGCGTCGGTGGAGGGGCGGTCCACAGGACCGCAGCGAGGTCGCGAGTGTCGCAGCGCAGCGGCTGTCGCGTCAACGCGAGCCGGCATGAAAAGGGCCGCGCAGGGCCAGGGCCCGGCGCGGCCGAACAGCGGGGGAGTCTTGTGGCCCGCCGGTAGGCAAGCGTTGCGCGATCAGCAGCCGCGCGCGGCGGTCGCCGTGCAGGCCGCGGCCAGCTGCGTATCGGCCGGTACGGCCGCGCTGCGATGCGCGGTCACGACCACGCGCTCAAGCTGCACGACCTGCGCATGCGGCGACACGGTCCGATGCTGAGCCAGCGCGTCGACACCGACCAGCTGGCCGGCGGTCAGCGCCAGGGCGACGACGGCGGCGGCGGCGTGGCTGGTCGAGAAGAGGCGGTTCATGTCGGGCTCCCGTTGCGCAGGCCCGGAGCGGGCCTCGATGGAAAGCAGTATCGGCAGCGCCGGACCGTCACGCCACGCCCTTGCGATCAATGGGGCGGAGTGCGGGATGAACGGCGGTGCAAGGCGATGAACCGCGGACCCGACGCCGCCCAAAAACGCCGACGGGGGCCTCGCGGCCCCCGTCCAAACGCCCCTGCGGGACGGTGGATCAGGCCTTCTTCGCGTAGGCGCTGCACCACCCCGCGGCGGCGACCTGCTTGCCGGCGAACAGCGGGCAACCGCCCCAGGCGTCGCCGGCCTTGCCTTGGAAGAGCTGGCAGTTGCCGCACTGCTGCCCGGCGGCGTAGTTCTTGAACTTGGCCTTGTCGGCCTTGCCCGCGTCGTGGACATAGCCGAGCGCGGTGGCCTGGGCATCCTTCTCGTCGACCTTGGCCTGAGCGTGCGCACTGCGCGCGCCCAGCACGGCCAAGCCGGCAGCGGGGATCCATTGGATGAACTGGCGACGGGCTGTCATCGGGGTCTCCTGTGGAAGTGGGGGCTGTACAACGCCGAAACCCTGCGGGTCGACGACCGATGATGCAACGCAGCCCCTGACAGTGGGGCCAGCGCCGCCCGATGTCCGAGCGGCGCGCTCAGCGTCTGCCCACGAAGGCGTCGCGCGCCCGCTTGCCGATGAAGGGGTGATCGGTGAAGAACCCGTCCATGCCCAGCTGCAGGAAGGCGCGCACCCAGCCGCCCATGTCGCCGAGCGCGGCCGGATCGCTGCCGGCGTCGAACTCGTCGGGCAGGAAGGCGTTCTCGGCGCGGAAGGTGTAGGGATGCACCAGCAGGCCGGCCGCATGCGCGTCGGCGATCAGGGTCGTCGGCGTGCCGAGGCGCCCGCCGACCAGCGGCACGATCAGCGTCGAGGCCGGGCCGATGCCGTTGGCATAGCCGGCCACCTCGACCAGCCCGGCCGGCCTGGCCAGGTCGGCGTAGGTGCGTGTGTCGCCGGCGACGATGAAGTCCCAGGGCCGCGCCGTGGCGCCGCCGTACAGCTGCACCAGCGGCACGCGCGTCATGCCGCGCAGCTTCTTCAGGTTGGCGGTCTCGAAGGACTGCACGAAGACCGGCGAGTCGGCGCGCTTGTAGCCGTAGCGGTTGAGCAGCCGCACCAGCGGCTCTTCGAGCGCCAGGCCGATGCCCTGGAAGTAGCTCGGGTGCTTGGTCTCCGGGTAGACGCCAATCGGCTTGACTGCCCTGGCCTTGGCGCCGTCGGCGCGCGCGTCCTGGCGGCGGCGCTCGTTGGCCTGCTCGACCAGTTGCAGCACCTCCTCGAAGGTCGGCACCTCGAACATGTCGTTGAAGCGCGTGTTGGCGATGCGCAGCGCCGGGATGCGCTCGCGCGCGCGCAGCGTCTTCAGCTCCGCCAGCGTGAAGTCCTCGGTGAACCAGCCGGTGATGGCCACGCCGTCGATCGACCGCGTGGTGCGGCGCGACGCGAACTCCGGGCGTTCGGCCACGTCGGTCGTGGCCTCGCGCAGGCTGCCGTCGGCATTGAGGATGGCGATCGCGTTCTCGTGCCGCGCGACCAGGACGCCGTCCTTGGTGCTGACGAGATCGGGCTCGACGAAATCCGCGCCCTGCTCGATGGCCAGCCAGTAGGCGGCCAGGGTGTGCTCGGGCACGTAGCCGCTGGCGCCACGGTGGCCGATGACCAGGGGCTCGGCCTTGGCCACCGGCGCGCCGGGACGGTGGCCGGCGGACACGGCGCAGGCACTGCCGGCAGCCAGCAGCAAGGCCGCGGTGAGCAAGGAAGCGAATCGCATGCACAGACTCCAGAGGTGGGGGGAATGGACGCGTACGCTAGGCCTGCGCCGTGACCCGCACGTGACGTTCCCGTGAAGCGCCGGCTGCGGCAACATCGCGTCCATTCGTCACCCTCGAGGAAGAAGCCATGAGGATCCCACGCCCGCTGGCCCGACCGCCGCGCGCCGCCCGGACAGCCTGAGCCACCGCGCATGCACCCCCGCCCGACCCGGATCGACGACCTGCCGAGCTTCGACGCCATCATCGATGTGCGCTCGCCGGCCGAGTTCGCGCTCGACCACATCCCGGGCGCCATCAACTGCCCCGTGCTCGACGACGACGAACGGCGCATCGTCGGCACGACCTACGTGCAGGTCTCGCCCTTCGAGGCACGACGCGTCGGCGGCGCCATGGTGGCACGCAACATCGCACATCACCTCGAGACGCAGTTCCACGACCGCCCGAAGGCCTGGCGCCCCTTGCTCTACTGCTGGCGCGGCGGCATGCGCAGCGGCAGTTTCGTGACGTGGATGCGGCTGGTCGGCTGGGATGCTCAGCAACTGCAGGGCGGCTACAAGTCCTGGCGCACCCACGTCATCGAGCGCATCGCGACGCTCGCACCCCGCTTGCCGCTGCGCGTGCTGTGCGGGCCGACCGGCAGCGCGAAGACGCGCGTGCTGCAGGCCCTGGCCGACCAGGGCGAGCAGGTGCTGGACCTGGAGGCCCTGGCCGCGCACCGGGGCTCGGTCCTCGGCGCACTGCCCGGCGTCGAGCAGCCGACGCAGAAGGCCTTCGAGACCCGGCTGGCGACCGCGCTGGCCGGCTTCGACCTCGGGCGCACGGTCTGGGTCGAGGCCGAGAGCCGCAAGATCGGCCGCATCGGCCTGCCGGATGCCCTGCTGCTGCGGATGCGCGACAGCCCGCTGGTCGAGATCGCCGCGACACCCGCGGCGCGCCTGGCCTACCTGCTGCGCGACTACGACTGGCTGGGCGACGACCCCCAGCGCCTGGTCGACAAGCTCGGGCTGCTCAAGGGCCTGCAGGCCAACGAGACCCTGGCGCAGTGGCAGGACTGGGCCCGGGCGCGCGCCCTGGCGCCGCTCTTCGAGGCGCTGGTGCGCGAGCACTACGACCCGCTGTATGCGCGCTCGCAACGCCAGAACTTCGCCCGCCTCGCCGGCGCGCCGCGCCTCGAGACCGACGACCTGTCGGAAGGCGGGATCGCCGCGCTGGCGCGTCGGATCGCGGTCGGCTGAGGCCTCGCTCAGGACTCCCGGTCGACGAGCGGCAGCGGGTCGAGCACGGCGTGGACCGCGGCCGGCCCGCGCCGTCCAACCATCCGCGTAAGCGCCTGCCCGTCGGGGGCCGGGCGCGTCGGCAGGCGCCACGCCGGGTGTCCGATGCGCGCCATCCCCGGCAATGGGCCGCGGCCTCAGCCGCGGTGGATGGGATCGACCCAGAGCACTGTCTCCGGCTTCTCGACCGGTTCGATGTCCAGGTTGACCGCGGTCGCCTCGCCGTCGCTGCGCACCAGCACGCATTCGAGCTTCTCGTCGCAGCTGGCGTTGATCTCCTGGTGGGGCACGAAGGGCGGCACGTAGATGAAGTCGCCGGGACCGGCCTCGGCGGTGAACTGCAGACGGTCGCCCCAGCGCATGCGGGCACGGCCCTTGACGACGAAGATCACGCTCTCCAGCGGTCCGTGGTGGTGGGCGCCGGTCTTGGCGTCGGGATGGATGTGCACGGTGCCGGCCCACAGCTTTTGCGCGCCGACGCGCGCGAAGGTGATCGCGGCCTGGCGGTCCATGCCCGGCGTCTGCGCGGTGTTCGAATCGAGCTGGTCGGCGGGAATGACGCGCACGCCATCGTGCCTCCAGCGGTCGTCTCCAGGATCGTGCGTCGTGCTCATGCAGGCCCTCCGGTCTGTTGCGCGAGTGTCACGCATTCTCGGATCAGCACGGCCGCCGGCATCGATGGGCTACACTGCCGTCCGTAGATATACGCAAGACCGTGGTTCTTAGGTGTCTCGGTTCGTTCCGGTCCTCGGTTCCGATGGCCGTCTGGTTCGTCTCCCCCAGGTAGCGTTTCTTGAGTGTCTCTGCACGGGCATGGCATGTCGCCGCGCCTGCATCTTTGTTCGATCGATAGGAATGTTATGAGCGTGCAAACCGGCACCGTGAAGTGGTTCAACGAAGCCAAGGGCTTCGG
>CAZTTC010000033.1:0-25088 GCA_964616015.1 uncultured Methylibium sp.
GACGTGCACGGCGCCACGGTCGAAGGCATCGAATGCTTCGAAGACCCAGGGGAAGTGCCATGAGCCGGCACCACCTGCGCACGGTGCGCGGTACAAGCCCATTGCTCGTCGTGATGGGCTACGACCGGCCGCTCAACGAGTTCTTCCTGCAACTCTGGGACGATGCGCCGGGTGCCGAGGCCGAGGAGCCTGCGTACAGCAGCCTGGATGAGCCGGCGGCAGACTGGCGCGACATCGCCACGGTGGTACGTCAACTCGAAGAACTCGACGTCCCGGTGCCGCGCTCGATGATCGATGCCGTCGTCGCCGACGGCGTCCAGCGCGCCGGCAACCGGATCGTCGAGCATGCGCCCGACGGGCGCGCCACGGAGTTGTCGGCCTGACGCGGGTCGGCGTTCGAACCGGGGAAGCTCAGGCCTCCACAGGCCTGGCTTCCCCACTTTCGAAACGCGCAACTGAAGGCGCCGCGTTCAGCGCTCGACTGCTCAGTGTCGGTGTGCGTGGTGCGCGTCGGGCACATGGGCATGCCCATGCCGTTGTGGCTCGTGCTCACGCCCGGGCGGCTGGCTCGCAGCGACTCGGGCAACCGCCAACTGGTCGATTCGCCGGGCCGGCCACGGCAGCGCTTGCGTCCCGCTGCTCGTGAGATCGGTCGGAACGCCACCTGGCGCCCATTGCGCGGCCACAAGCGCCAGCGTCCAGCACAACCAGGCGGACCACAGCGTGTGGCTGACGAAGTGCGCGCCGCGCACCAGCTGCGCCCCTCCGAACAGCAGGCCGAGCAGAGCGACGGCTGCCAGCCACGCGCGCGCGCGCCGGCCATCCCTCGCTCGCCACAGGAAGTACTGCGGCAACAGACCAAAGGCTGCGACCGCATGGCCCGACGGGAAGCAATGACCGGGACCGCCGTCGGTCACCCCCAGCCGCCAATGCGCCACATAAGGCAAGGCGCCTCCGAATTCGGCCAAGCTCCACGGGCAACTGGTGTCCGACAGGCGCTTCAGCGCGGGCACGAGCAGGAAGCACGTCACGGTGACCAGCAGCCAATAAGTCCGCTCGCGGCGCGCCGGACCCGCGCGGCCCGGCCAAGCCACACGCGCCAGCAGCGCCGCCAGCACCGCGCCCGCCACCCAGCGGCCGCCGTCGTGCAGCACGCGCTGCGCCAGCCAGTGGTCGCGCCAGACGAACCCGCTTTCATCGACGAAGAGCCGGCTCGCGACCAGGTCGAGTCCGCAGACCTCCCAGGCAATCAACACCAACAGGGCCGCGACTGTGACCGACCAGAGCTTCGGTCGCTCGGCCTCGGCGCTCATGGCGCGCCTCGGCAGGTGCTCACCAGGTCGAGTGAGGGCTCGCGCAGCGAGGTCCGTATGTCCATCAGGCCAAGCACGGTGTGGAACAGTGCGTCATGCGCCTGCGGCTTCGCTGCCTGCCGCCGCAACTCGGGCAACAGGCAACCCGCGTCCAGACCCGCAGCGGCCTCGAAGCCGTCGCTCGCCCAGAACAGCATCGGCACGCGTGTCTGTTCGTCCGGCGCGATCGGATAGGGAATGCCATGCAGGAAGAGGCCCTTCTCGCCCAGCGACTCGCCGTGATCCGAGACGAAGATCATCGCCGAATCGACCTGATCTGCATGCGCCTGCAGCCGCCCGATCGTCGTCGCCAGCACCTGGTCGGTGTAGAGCAGCGCGTTGTCGTAGCTGTTGACGATCTCCTGCACCTGGCACTTGCGCAGATCGTCGTCGCGACATTCGGGTTGGAAGCGCGCGAACGTCGGGGGGTAACGCCGGAAGTAGGACGGGCCGTGATTGCCCAGCATGTGCAGCACGATAAGGTGGGTGCCGGGCGTTCCGCCTTGGCCCCGGAAGCCGCGCAGTCGATCGTCCAGATCACGCACCAGGGCCTCGTCCAGACAACGGCCGTCCTGGCAAAGGCCGGGCGCGGTCACCGCGCTGACCGTCTCCGCAGGCAGCCCGTCGCACACGCCCTTGCACCCGGACTGGTTGTCGCGCCAATGCACCACCGTGCCGGCGCGCGCGGCGACATGCAGCAGCGACTCCTGGCCGCGGATGCGATCTTCGTCGTAGTTGCGGCTCCCCACCGGCGCGAACATACAGGGCAGCGACACCTCGGTGTTGGTGCCGCAGGACCGAACCTGCGCGAAGTTGACCACCGGCAGCATCGCCAGCCGCGGCGTGGTCTGGCGCGCATAGCCCGACAAACCCCAGTTGGCGGCGCGGGCGGTCTCGCCGACCACCATCACCAGCACCAGCGGGCGCTTCCGGTTCGCCCAGGACGGGCCGGCGGCGGTGTCAAGCCCGATCGGTTGGCGGCTGGCCTTCGCGCCTCGCGCATCGCTCGCCAGCACGGCACCCGCGGACCAAAGGTAGTTCGCCGGCGTGATCAGGTAGCGCACTTCCTTGTGGTTGCGCATCAGCGACGAGAAAGGCTGGTACACCGCCAGGATCGCCAGCACAACGATGGATAGTGCAGCCAGGAGCAGTACGGTTCGACGGCCGAAGGCTCGCCAGAATGGAGAGCGCACGACCCGCACTCGCGTCAGCAGGACGAGCGGCAGGCCCGCGTAGAGCGCCAGATGCAGCACCATGTTCGCGTTCAGCAGTTCGCCTGCCTCGGCGACGTCGGTTCGCAGCACGTTACGCAGCATGGAGGGGTCGAGGTACACACCGAACGAACCCATGTAGTAGCTGGCCGCCGCCGTGGCCACCGTCAGCAGCGCGAGCAGCGGCTTGACGGTCCAGCGGTTGCAGACGAGTCCGACCATCAGCACGTGCAGCGCCAACACCAGCACCACCATCGCCACGCCGAAGCCCCAGGTGGACGCGTCGGCGAAGTCGCGGTCCTTCAGAGTCGCTGACAGAAACGTCCGGTTGGCCGACAGCAGCCAGAACAGACTGACCACGAGCACCAGTTGCTCGACCGTCGCCTCGATCTGAGGGCCGAGCCAGCGGCTGAGTCGAGAACCCGAGCGCCGACGCATCGAGAACGTGGTGGAAGCAGGCGGGCTTTGCATGGCATCGCATTGCGCCGCGCCGGCATGAAGCCAGGCTGAAGCGCAGCCCGGCCACGCACCTGGGCCACACGAAGGCGTCAGAAGCGGCAGTTGAGTGCGACCTGCGCCTGCACCGTGAACTCGACACCCGCGGAGGATTGCCGCAAGCGCGACGGCAGCCGCAGCCGCGTGAAGCAGTCGGCCCCTTCGAGCCCCAGGTTGTCGAGCATTCGCGACACCGCAGGGGTCCTGAAGCTCAGGGCATGGTGGGCGCGGCGCTTAGGCCCGGGGGGTCCTTCCAGCGGCAGTTCAACCACACGCAATCCATAGTCGTCGGCCGTGGTCTGGAAAGCGCCGGCTCGGGCCTTGCCGGTCGGCCCTTCTGGCCACACCCCGAGGGACGGCGCCAGTACCGGACGAGCGGGTGCAGCCGGCGGCATCGCCGCGCCGACATCCTGCGTCCATGCGCCGCCAGCAAAGCTCATCAGCGCAGCGGCCGCACAGACGATCGGCAGGACGCGCGACCGGCTGGGTGTGAATGGGAACATGGCAACCTCCGTCCCGGGTGTGGCGCGAGCATCGGGATCACGTCTGAAGCGACCCTGAAGGTCGCGCCCCCCCGGATACGGCCGGGTGTTAGGGTTGAGCCTCGCCACGCCGCGCGACCGAAATGGAAGCCGCCCATGCGCTTGCTGCTCCTCGAAGACGATCACATCCTCGGCGACGCCTTGCGCGACTACCTCCGGGCCGAAGGCCATGTGGTCGACTGGTGCAAGACGCTGGCCCAGACACGAGCCTTGGCCGGTGAACCCTACGACGCGCTGCTCGTGGACTGGCAGCTGCCCGACGGGTCGGGGCTGGAGTGGCTGCGCGCGCAACGCATCCGCGGCGACACCACCCCGGCGCTGATGCTGACCGCGCGTGACCTGCTGACGCAGCGGGTCGAAGGGCTCGACAGCGGTGCCGACGACTACCTGGTGAAGCCTTTCGCGCCAGAAGAACTGGCGGCGCGCCTGCGGGCGGTCGGCCGGCGCCTGGCCCAGGATGGTCAGGGTCTGCGCCGGCTCGGTGGCGTCGAAGTCGATCTGCCCGCGCGTGCGGTGCGAGTGGACGGCGCGCGCGTCGAACTCACCGCGCGCGAGTGGGCGGTGCTCGAGGCGCTGCTGCTGCGCATCGGCCGCATCGTGCCCAGGACCGACCTCGAACGGCTGGTGCTCGGTTTCGAGACGGAGCTGTCCAGCAACGCGCTGGAGGTGCATGTGTCCGCCCTGCGCCGCAAGCTCGGGCGCGACCTGATCGAGACCGTGCGCGGCCTCGGCTACCGGATCGGAGGCGACGCATGAAGCCGGCCGCGGAGGCCGCTTCGCCGACGTCGGCGGAAGAGCCACGTCTGCCTTCGACCCGCGCGCGCCTGGCCAATGCGCTGACCGCCTGGTCCGTGGTGTGGGGCCTGGCGGTCGGCGCGGCCATCTGGTTGGCCGCCACGCATGAGGTGGACGAGTTGCTCGACGATGCCCTGCAATCGTCAGGAGAGCTCCTGGCTGTGCTGGCGCCAGTTGCGAACACGGCCCCCGCCGAGGGTGGGGTGGTACCCGCCAGCAACGGCGGCGCCGTCGAGCGCTTCGCCTGGCAGGTGATCGCCTCCGACGGCGGCATCCTCATGCGGTCGCACCGAGCACCGGCCGCGGCCTGGCACGGCGCGCCGAAGCCGGGTTTCTCGGACACCGCCGAATGGCGTGTGCACGGCCGATCGCTCGGCACCAGTGGGACCATGCTCTACGTGGCCCAGACGCGCAGCGAGCGGCGCGAGGCCCGCAGCGACGTGGCTCTTGGCGCGGTACTGGCCGCGCTGGCCGTCGGTCTGCTGGGCCATGTCTGGCTGCGCGCACGCCTGCGCGGCGAGATGGAACCCTTGCAGACCTTGTCGCGCCGCCTGGAGGCCTGGGACGTCGATGCGCCCGGCGCGCTGCAGGCCGACGCGCTCGGAGCCGCCGAGCGCAGCGAGCTGCTGCCGGTACATCGTGCGATGGCCCGCGCGACCGCGCGCCTCGCATCGCGGTTGGCCAACGAGCAAGCCTTCTCGGCGCACGCGGCCCATGCCTTGCGGACACCCCTTGCCGGCATCGACGCGCAACTGGCCGTCACGCTGCGCGACTGCCCGCCGCCCTGGCATGAGCGCGTGCAGCGTGCGCGCGAGGCGGCCGCGCGCCTGCAGGGCGTGGTCGCCGCCTTGCTCGGCCTGTTCCGCAGCGGCGCGGAGCTGAACCCGGTCGAGGTGGACGTCGGCGATCTTGCGCAGCGCTTGCCTGCCCCGCGCCTGCGCACGACCGTGGCCGAGGGCCTGCGGGTGCAGGCCGACCCGGACCTGCTCGCCGCGGCGCTTGCCAATCTGTTCGACAACGCCCAGCGCCACGGCGCTGCCCAGGTCTGGGTCGAAGGGATCGACGGTGCGGGCCTGGTCGTCCGCGACGATGGTCCGGGGGTCGCACACGAGCGGCGGGCCGCCCTGCAAGCGGCCATCGACACCCAGCGCTACCAGGGCGTCACCGGGCTGGGCCTGATGCTGGCTGATCGCGTCGCCCGCGCCCATGGAGGCCGCCTTTGCCTGCCGGCGAGCGAGTCTGGGTTCGCGGTCGAGTTGCGGCTTTGAACAGGGGCAGTCAGGGGCGCTTCGGTGCGGGCCTTTCCGGTGGCGCCCAGAGCGCGTCGATGTCCACCAGCATTTGCGCTCGCATCTGCAACTCGTCAATGCCGGCCGACGTGGCCGCCAGACGCTGTTCGCCTGCGGCGCGGCGCGCGATCAGTACGTCATTCAAGCTGCCCTCGCCCAGCTCGTAGCCGCGCGCCAAGCGCACCGCAATGGCTTCCAGCCGGTCGGCGTTCTCGCGCTGCCGTGCCACCATGGCAGACAAGGCTCGCGCTTCGAGCCACCGACGCTCGGCCTCTGCGGCCCAGCGCGACTCGATCTCGGCGAGCAGCAAGGCCGCTTCCGTGGCGCGAGCTGCGGCCGCATCGGCGCCGGCCCGACGGTAGTCGCCGCCGAAGGGAACGCTGAACGTCAGCGCGACGGTCTGTTCCTGCCCGTAGGCCGCGCGTCCGTAGCGAACACCCACCGTCGGATCCGGGCGGCGCTCAGCCCGCTCGACCTCGGCCTGCGCCGCAAGCACCGCCGCCTCGGCCGCGGCCAGACCGACTTCCGTACTGCGGCGGCGGGCGTCCTCCCGCCAAATCTCGGCGTCCACGGTCGAGATCGGGCCGGCCGTGTCCCCGGCGCCCGCGGGCATGAGATCCAGCCCGGGGTAGCGTCGCATCAATTGCGCCTTGGCCGCGGCGGCCAGCGCCGCAGTCTGGTCGGCCTGGGCACGGGCCTGCTCCCAGGCCACGTTCGCCTGCTCCTGCTCCAGGCGCGCGGCATCGCCCAGGCGCTGGCGGCGCGCCACGGCGTCGCGCTGCAGGCCCAAGGCGTCGCGCTGCACCACCCACAGCGCCGCGCTCGCGTCGGCGCGACGCCAGGCCAAGAGATCGGCGACGAACTGGCGCACCGCCGTGCGCCAGGCCAGCGCAAGCTGCGCCTGCGACAAGGCCACACGCGCTTCGCCCGCCCGAGCCTGCACTTCTGACTTGCCCGGCCACCGAACCGGGCGTTCAAGCGCCAAGCTCCAATCCTTCGAATCGCCGGGCGCGGCGCCGCTCGACCGCACGCGGGCCAACTCGCTCGACACGGTCCACTCGCCAGCGCCTTGCCGCAACTGCCGTCGAACCGAGCGCTCGGCTTCCACGCGCTGCAGGGCCGCTTGGTAGCCCGGCTGTCGCTCGAGCATGCTCGCCGCATCGTAGCGGTCCGGCACGCCCAGCTCGCTGGCCGGCGAGGCTGCTGCCGCAGCGCATGCCCAGGCGCAGGCCGAGGCCAGCGAATGCGCCAGGCGTCGCCCGTATGTGCTTATCCGTGCAGGGTGTGGTTTGCGCTTCAAGCGTGTTCCCCCGCCACCGAATCGAACGAGCCGATCTGCTCGATCGGCATCACCCACCATCCGCCGTCCATGCCGCGAGTCAGCGACCGCAGTTCCCCCAGCAGCAGCGGCAGGCGGGCGCGCTCGATGACCAGCTTGATCTCGCGCCGGCTGGCACGCCCCTGCACGCGCTCCTCGCTGCCGGCCAGCCGGACCAGCGGGCCGTGCGCCGCCACGCCGTGCACGCTGAACTCCATCTGCCACTCGGAGTGCATCAGGAGCCAGTCGGTCAGGCAGTGCTCCGAGGCGTCGGGGACAAGCAGGTGCAGTTCCACCAGAGTCGATTCGTTCATGGGGTCGATGTCGCCGGCGAAGGCGACTCAGGGTCCGCGGCGAGCGGTGGGACGCCGAAGCGCGCGAACAGCAGCGGCAGCAGCAGCAAGGTCAGCAAGGTCGAGGAGACCAGCCCACCGATGACGACGATGGCCAGCGGGCGCTGGATCTCGGAACCCGGGCCGGTGGCGAACAGCAAGGGCACCAGGCCGCAGCCGGTGATCGTGGCCGTCATCAGCACCGGACGCAGGCGCCGCCGCGCTCCATCGACCACGGCCCGGGCCAAAGGCATGCCCTGCGCCAGCAACTGGTTGAAGTGGCTGACCATCACCACGCCGTTGAGCACCGCGATGCCCAGCAGCGCGATGAAGCCCACCGAGGCCGGCACCGACAGGTACTCGCCCGCCGCGGCCATCGCGGCGATGCCACCCACCATCGCCAACGGCACGTTCGCCATCACCAGCGCGGCCTGACGCACCGAGCCGAAGGTGGAAAACAGGATGAAGAAGATCAGCCCTAGCGCCACCGGCACCACCAGGGTCAGGCGCTGGGCGGCGCGCTGCTGGTTCTCGAACTGGCCGCCCCAGACGATGCTGTAGCCCGGCGGCAGCTTGACCTTGGCCGCCACGGCGGCACGTGCTTCGGCGACGAAGCCGACCAGGTCGCGACCCCTGACGTTGCTCTGCACCACCACGTAGCGCTGCGCCTGCTCGCGATCGACCTTGACCGGCCCTTCCACGTGGTCGAGCCGCGCCACCTCCGTCAGCGGCACGCTGGTGCTGCCGTCGCCGGTGGCGATGCGCAGGGCCTCGAAGTCGGCCGGTGACTGGCGCAGTGCCTCGCTGCCGCGGATCACCAGCGGCGTGCGCCGACCGGCCTCGTGGACGATGCCGACCGGCTGGCCTTCGACCCAGCGGCGCAGGTCGGCCTGGATACGCTCGGCGTCCAGCCCGAAGCGCCCGGCCGCAAGGCGGTCGATGCGCACCTGCAGGTACTGCACGCCGTCGTTGCGGATCGTCAACGTGTCGCTCGCGCCCTGCACCGCGCCCACCACCGATTCGATCTCGCCCGTCAGCCGCGACAGGTCGCCCAGTTCGGGGCCGTAGATCTTGATCGCCACGTCGCCGCGCACGCCGGTCAGCATCTCCGAGACGCGCATGTCGATGGGCTGCGTGAAGCTCGGCTCCACGCCCGGAAAGCGCTGCATCACGGTGCGCAGTTGCTCGGTCAGCCACTCCTTGTCGGGTTGGCGCCAGCTCGCACGCGGCTTGAGCACCAGGAAGCTGTCGGTCTGGTTCAGCCCCATCGGGTCGAGGCCCAACTCGTCGGCACCGCTGCGGGCGACGATGTGATCGACCTCGGGCACGTCGCGCAGCACCGCCTGCTGCACCTTCAAGTCCAGGCTGACGGTGCCGTCCAGGCCGATCGAGGGCAGCTTTTCCAGCTGCATGATCAGGTCGCCTTCGTCCAGGGTCGGCATGAAGGACTTGCCGACTGACACGAACAGCACGCCCGCGCCGACGAGCAGGGCCGCGGCGATGCCCATCAACAGGCGCTCGCGTCGCATCGCTGCCGGCAGCACCCGCGCGTAGATGCCGTCGAGCTTGCGCACCAGCCAGGGCTCGTGTGCGGCGCCCGTGCGCAACAGCCACGACGCCAGCACAGGCACCAGCGTCAGCGACAGCAGCAGCGACACCACCAGCGCGAACACGATCGTCAGCGCCACGGGCGCGAACAACTTGCCCTCCAGGCCCTCCAGGCTCAGCAGCGGCAGGAACACGATGACGATGACGGTCATGCCCGACACCACCGGCGCGGCCACCTCGCGCGTCGCGCGCCAGATCAGGTGCAGCTTGGGCAGGCGCGCGGCGTGCGGCCCCGCGAGCGCGGACTCGATGTTCTCGACCACCACCACCGCGCCGTCCACCAGCATGCCGATCGCGATGGCCAGGCCGCCCAGGCTCATCAGGTTGGCGGTCAGGCCGAACTGCCGCATCAACAGGAAGGTGCCCAGCGCAGACAGCGGCAACATCACCGCCACCACGACAGCGGCACGCACGTTGCCCAGGAAGGCAAGCAACAGCAGGCAGACCAGCACCACCGCCTCCAGCAGCGCCTTGCCCACGGTGGACACCGCACGGTCCACCAGGCTGCCGCGGTCATAGAAGGGGACGATGCTCATCCCCGTCGGCAGGGCGGGCTCGAGTTCAGCCAGGCGCGCCTTCACCCGACCGACCACGTCGCGTGCGTTGGCCCCGCGCAGGCCCAGCACCAGGCCCTGTACGGTTTCACCGCGGCCATCGCGGGTGACGGCGCCGTAGCGCGTCAGTTCACCGTGCCGCACCTGCGCCACGTCGCCGATGCGCACCACACGCCCCTCGGCCGACTTCACCACCGTGGCGCGCACGTCATCGAGCGTGCGGATCGCGCCCTCGGCGCGCACGATCAAGGCTTCTTCGCCGCTGCCCAGCCGCCCGGCGCCGTCGTTGCGGTTCGATCCCACCAGGCTCTGCTCGAGCTGCGCCAGCGCGACGCCACGCGCGCTCATGGCGTGCAGGTCGGGCACCACCTCGTAGGTCCCGACCCGACCGCCCAGGCTGTTGACATCGGCCACGCCGGGCAAGGTGCGCAGCGCAGGCCGCACGATCCAGTCGAGCACGCGCCGCCGCTCGTCGAGCGACTGCGGCCCTTCGAGGGTGAACATGAACATCTCGCCCAAGGGCGTGGTGATCGGTGCCAGCCCGCCGCCCGTGCCTGCGGGCAGCGAAGTCATCACGCCGGCCAGGCGCTCGGCCACTTGCTGGCGTGCCCAATACACGTCGGTCCCGTCGTCGAAGTCGAGCGTGATGTCGGCCAGCGCGTACTTGGAGATGCTGCGCAGCACGCGCTGGTGCGGGATGCCCAGCAGTTCCTGCTCGACGGGCGCGGTGATGCGGGCCTCCACCTCCTCAGGCGTCATGCCCGGGGCTTTCAGGATCAGCTTCACCTGCGTGGTGGACACGTCGGGGAAGGCGTCGATCGGCAGGCCCAGGTAGGCCCACACGCCGGCCACTGCCAGCAAGGCCGTGACGATCAGCACCAGCAGGCGCTGGCGCAGGCAAAAGGAAACGACAGCGTCCAGCATTCGATGGTTCCCGGGCGCTCAAGGTTTGGTCGACGCCAGCATCGCCTTCAGCGACGCCACGCCCGAGACCACGACCTGCGAGCCGGGCGGCAATCCACCGACGACGGCGCTGTCCCCCGACCGGTTCTGCACGGTCACCTCGGCGGCGCGATAGCGGTCGCGGCCTGCGGTCACGAAGACCAGCGCCTTGCCCGCGTCGTAGGTGAGCGCCCCCTGGGGAATCGACTGCGCGCCGTCGGCCGCGCGCCGGTGGATCGATGCGACGACCGCTTGCCCGATCCGAAGGTCGGGATGCCAGGCGAAGCGGGCTCGCACCAGCACCGTCTGCGTCGCCGCGTCCACTGCGCTGCCGATGGACAGCACCTGGCCCGGTCGGGGCACACCCTCGACCGTGACCTTGTCCCCCTCCGCCACCGCCTTGACCTGGGGCGCCGGCACCTGCAGATCCAGCCAGACTTCCTCGAGGCGACCGATCTTCACCAGCGAGGTCGAGCCTTCGACCCGCTGACCGACGGCCACCATGCGCTCCAGGATCACGCCATCGGTCGGGGCTCGCAACACCATCACGCCGTCGCTCGACGCGGCGTTCGAACGCGCGAGCGCCTGTCGGCGCTCGTCGCGCAGGAATCCGGCCTGGCGTGCCGCGGCCTGGCTCGATTCGAGGCGGGTCTTGGAGATCAGGCCTTCCGAGAACAGCGCCTCGTCGCGGCTTTGCGCCGCGTCCGCCAGCTGCGCCTGGCTCTCGGCGGTGTGGCGTTCACGCGCGAGTTCGCCGGCCTGCTGGCTGAGGACCACGGCGACGACATCGCCACGGCGCACCCGTGCCCCTTCGTCGACCTTCAGTTCCGCGACGAGGCCCGGCAACGGCGCTGCAACGATGCGTTGCATCTGGCTCGGCAGCACCACGCGTGCGGGATAGGGCATCGCCGACGCCGTACCGGCTTGAGCGGCCGACGTCTGGATGCCGAGCGCCTGGCGCTGCGCGGCATCGACGGTGAGCAGCGGTTCGGCCCGGGCGCTTCCGATGGCAGCGGCGGTGCACAGCACGGCCGCAAGGACGTCGCGTTTCATGAGGGGTGGTTGGCGCGACAACCCGCGCCCGATGTGAAGACCGGCGGAGCATCGGGACTCAAGCTGAAGCAGGACTGAGCCGGCCGGCCTGAGCACACTTCTGAACCGCAGGCCCCGCAATCGCCCTCAGCTTCGCTTCAGCGTCGGCACGCGCAATGCGCCGATGCGCCACGCGGTGTGGGGCTCATTTGGAGGAAAGCCATGCGACGCAACAACCTGATGCTGTGGACAGCACTACCCGCTGCCGTTCTGCTGGTGGCGTGCCAGCAGATGCCTGGATCGTCCGCCGCCGCCACGACAAGCGGCACGGCCTATCGCGTCGAATCAGGCCAGTCGGAAGTGCGGTTCGTGACCACCAAGTCCGGCGTGCCGGGCGCAGGCGGTGTGACCGAGTCGAATCGATTCACGCGCTTCGCCGGCAACATCAACCCCGGCGGACGGATCACGCTCGACATCGACCTGACCAGCGTCAGCACCGGCATCGAGATTCGGGATGAGCGGGTCCGGACGATGCTGTTCAATGTGAAGGCCATTCCGCAGGCCAGCTTCTCGGCCCAGTTGGACCCGACCTTGATGAGCTCACTGCCCGCGGGCACGGCACGCGACCTCGACCTGCAGGGCAGCTTGACGCTGGCGAACCAGACTCGGCCGGTGCTTGCGCAACTGCGCTGGACCCGGCAGTCCGACGGGTCGATCCAGGCCTGGACGCGGGCGCCCATCGTCGTGGATGCGGCGCAGTACGGCCTGAAACCCGGTGTGGAGGCCTTGCGCGAGATCGTGGGACTCAGCTTCCTCTCGACTTCTGCCCCGGTCAGCCTGGCGCTCGTGCTGCGGCCCGAGCGCTGATCGCTCAGCCAGAATCGCCTGCCCCGTCGGCCATGCCGGCGCTGTGCAGGTGCCCATGGTCCTGGCCCAGACGAAGCGCGATGTCTCCCGCGCTCATGGGCCGGCCATAAAGCCAGCCCTGCGCCAGCTTGCAGCCGGCCTGGCGCAGCGCGGCGGCCTGGGTGTCGGTCTCGACACCCTCGGCCACGACCTCCAGGCCGAGCGACGCCGCCACCTTCAGCGTGGCCTCGATCAGCGCGGTCTGGTACCGGTCGCCCACCATGCGCTGCACGAAGCCGCGATCGATCTTCACCGCATCGATGGGCAGCTGGTCCAGCGAGGCCAGCGACGAGTACCCCGTGCCGAAGTCGTCCAGCGCCAGGCTGACGCCGAGCGCACGCAACTCGTGCAGGGTCGTCACCATCTGGGAGTCCTGCATGGCCAGCGATTCGGTGATCTCGAGCCGCAGTGCCGCCGCAGGCAAACCCGCCCGCGCCAGCGCTTCCGCCACGCGCGCCGGCAAGCCCCCCTTTCGGATCTGTGCTCGGCTGAGGTTCACCGACACGGCGGCCGGTGCCAGCGCTCCCAAGCGCCGTTGCCGCGCCACCGTGTCGCTGCAGGCCGTAGACAGCACGAGCTCACCCAGCTCGGCGATCAGACCGGTCTCCTCTGCCAACGGGATGAACTCCGCGGGCGGCACGAGACCGCGGGTCGGATGGTTCCAGCGAGCCAGGGCCTCCACCCCACGTACCAAGCCGGTGGCGAGGTCGACGATGGGTTGATAGACCACGAACACCTCGCCGGGCGTTCGAAGCGCGCGCCGCAGCTCGACCTCCAGGTCCATGGCCCGGCGCACACGCTCGTGCATGTCGGTGCTGAACATCACATAGCGCGCCCGGCCACGCCGTTTGGCCTCGTACATCGCGGTGTCGGCATCTCTAAGCATCGCGTCGGGCTCGCGATCTTCGCGCGCGCTGGTGACGACGCCGATGCTCACGGTGCTGAACACCTCTTGACCCGCGACCTGGTAGGGCACCGCCAGGGCATCGAGCAGCCGCTGCGCCACGACGGCAGCGTCCTCGACGCGCCGCAGCGGTTCCAGCAAGGCAACGAACTCGTCCCCGCCCAGCCGGGCCGCGGTGTGCGCGTCGCTGTTCAGCCGGGCGAGGTCGTCACCCGGCCGCAGCGTGGCGCGCAGTCGCTGCGCGATCTGCCGCAGCAGATCGTCGCCGGCCTCGTGGCCCAGGCTGTCGTTGACCTGCTTGAATCGATCGAAATCCATGAACAGGACGGCGTAGCGGTACTGGTCGTCGCGGCGGGCTCGTGCCGCGCACTTGGCCAGGAGCGCTTGCAACGCCGGCCGGTTGGGCAAGCCCGTGAGCGCATCGGTCAAGGCGGCGTCGGACAGCCGTTGCTCCAGCGTCTTGCGCTGCGTGATGTCCAGATGGATCCCGGCCACGCGACTGGGCGAACCATCCGGCTGGCGCTCGATGGCAGCACCAGCGGCCATGATCCACGCCCACTCGCCGGTAGCCCGCCGCATGCGGAACTCGCAGCGGTAGGGCTCCATGGGATCGGCGAAGTGCCGTTGTAATGCTCTTTGCGCGAGCGGCAGGTCGTCGGGATGCACCAGCGCTTCCCAGGTCGAGAGAGCGCCGGCCTGGCGCTGGGGGGGATACCCGAGCATCTGCCACCACCGCTCGTTGAACCGCACTTCGCCGACCGAGACATTCCAGTCCCAGGTGCCCAGGCCGGCGGCTTCGACCGTCAGCGCGAGCAGCCGCCGCTGCGAGCTGGCCTCGGTGATGTCGACGAAGCTGGATACCACGCTGACCGCCTCGCCGCGCGCATCGAACAGCGGTTCGGCGTTGACCCGCAGCCAGCGGCGCTCACCGCTGGGCAGGGCCACGCCCATGGCGACGCCGCGAACCGGGCCGCGCTGCCGGAGCGCCTGCATCGCCGGGTGCTCCTCGCCTGGGAACGGGGAGCCGTCCTCATGCACGGTGCGCCAGCGCGGGTCCAGCGACTCTCGACGCAGTAGCTGCTCCTTGGTCAGGCCGAGGATGCGGCAGGCCTCGGGGTTGGCTTCCGCAATGCGGCCCGAGGCGTCCTGTTGCACCACGCCGGCGGGCAGGGCCCGCAGCAGCGTGGCCAGCCGCTCCCGCTCCAGCGTCTGCGTCGTCACGTCCGTCTGTACCGAAATGAAGCCGATCACGCGACCCTCCGCGTCGGCGAGCGGCTGGATGTCCAGGTGCAACCAATACAGGCGTCCTTGCTTGGAGCGATTGAGGATCTCCACCTGCACCGGCTGCCGCTCGGCCAGCGCCGTGTGGATTCGGTCGCGCGTGTCCGGGTCGGTGCCCTCGAACTGAAGCAAGTCGCCAGGCTTGCGGCCCAACACCTCGTGCAGGCCGTAGCCGCTCATGCGAGCAAAGGCATCGTTGGCCCAGGTCGTGCGTCCATCGGCATCGGTGATGACGACGGCGTTCTCGGTGCGCTCGGCCACCAGGGCAAGCCGCTCCAGTTCGCCGGCTTGCTGCCGCATTCTCAGGTTCTGGCGTGCCATGCGGCGAGCCATCCACTCGCCGGAGCCGAGCGCCAGCGTCGAGATGACCAGGGCCAAGGCGGTCATGTAGCGGGCGTGGGTCCTTTCCGTGGCCTCGACCGACTGCTCGGTGGCCTGCTGCAGCGCAGACAGCATGGCATCCATGCGCGGCAGGAAGTCTTCGGCCGCGACCACCATGGCTTCCGCTGCGCTCGCGGCGTCGGGCTTGCGGCCCCCCGGCGCAGCCGCCGCGTGTGCCACGCCACGGAGCGCCTCGACGGCCCGGAGCAAGGGCTCGACGGCCGGTGCCCGATCGGCCAAGGCCGAGAATCTCGGCAGCCGCATCAACTGCTCTCGATCGCTTCGCAATTGGTCGGCCGCCTGCACCATCGCGGCGTCGACAACCTCGCTGCCCGGGTCCTGGGCGAGGCGCACCGCGAGCTGCGCCATGCGCTGGGACAGCATTCGCTGCCGTCCCGAAAGGTTCATCACCTCGGCGTCGTGCTTCGCACCACCTTCGGCGAACTCCACGCCGACGTAGTCGAGCGCTGCCGCAAAGCACACCGCTACCGAGATGAAGCCCATCACCAGGCGCAAGCGCACCGGCATGCGGGCGCTGGCCTCGAACTCGGGGAACACGCGGTCGTTCGTCACAGGCGCAATGACCCCGGCGGCAAGGCGCCGCCACGCTGCGCGAAACATGGCCGCGACCACAGTTGGCCGCGGCTACCGATGCGCTCTGGCCGATGCGGTGGACTGTCGAGTCCAGGGGATCGCACCGACGGGCCTTGCCGTCCGGGCCACCCGCCCGTGGTCAGTCTTGTTCTTCATGCAGCTGTCTCCGGCTCTTGGGCATGCCGCACGCGCGGCGTCCGCTCGGGCCATGCCCGATTTAGGCTATATCGGTTGTTGCGGCGAGCGCTTAAGCCAACCTGAACGGCAGCCACGAAACCGCGAAGGTCGCGATTCAGATCGCCATCCCGCGTGACGTCGTGCACACAGGTGACCGATCCCACTCAACAAGCGCTAAGCGCCGAGCACGTGCAACTGATGTCGCCTCGGCAGATGCCGTGCTGGCGTCAGAGGCTGGGCGGCCTGCCTGAGCCTCGTACGCTTTGGCAGGTGGCGATATCGAGGTCCTCAGCACGCCGGCGAGGGCTCCGAGTTGGCCTTGCCCCTGCCTGCCGGCACGCGGCCTCGACCTCGGAGCGCCGCGCTCGACCGGCGCGAAACGGGGTCAGCGTCCCGAACGTACCCACAGCCTCAGAGAATGGCCGCGGGCCGCCGCGTGCCCAGGCGCACATCGGCCCGGGCACGCGGCGAGCCCTGCGCGATCAGTCGCGCTCGACCTTGGCGGCAGTGATCACACCGTTCAGCAGCGTGCCCTTCACTTCCACGAACTGCCCCACGGCGAGCTGCACGGAAGTCACGTCCTTGAACACGGTCGTGGCGTCGTGACGCACGGTCACCGAGGTCAGCGAGACGCCAGCGTACTCGATCTTGTACACGCTCATGTCGAACTCACCGGCGCGCACCGCCGTGACGGTGCCCTTGGCTTCCAGGAACACCGCGCCCGTGACCGGCGGCGTGGCGCCGGGCGAGCTGACGCCGGGCGCCGGGTAGGCGCTTGCGCAGGCCCCCTCGAGCTCCAGTTGCACCGGCACGAGCACACCCGAGGCATTGACGTAGCCCTTCACCTCGACCGGCGCGCCGGCCAGCAGGCAGGACGCCGAGCCCTTCTTGAAGTAGGCCGCGCCGATGTCCAGCGACAGCTGCGCGCCGCGCGTCGCGCCCGGCAGGCGCTCGACGTGGTCGGCGGTGATGACAACGACGTTGCCGGTGACGCTGACCACCCGACCCTTGACCTCGGCATAGGCGCTGTCATGCGAGCCGTAGCTGCCATCGTCCGACTTGGCGGCCCCTTCGATCTCGACCACCGAGGCGATCCAGGTGCTGCCCTGCTGCTGCAGGTAGGCCTCGACCTTGACGCCCGGGCGGACCAGCGCCGCGCTGCCGCGCTTGAACACGGCGGCGGCAATGTCGAAGGTGAGCGGGCCGACGGCCGATGAGTGCTTGCTCGCCTCGATGTCGGCCGTGACCAGGGTGCCGTTGACTGCCGTTACCCGGCCTTCGACCTTGGTCAGGCCAGCGGCGGATGACGAGGACTTGTCTTCGATGGCGCGGGCCGTGAACTGGAGGCCGTCGGCTCCCTGGCCCGTGACAGCGCCGTAGACCTCGACCGTGTCACCGGCAACCGGGCGCCAGGTGGCGCTGCTCCGCGAGACGAAGACCGTGTTGGTGTCGATCGTGAACGTCCGCTGGCCGTAGTGCCGCGTGTTCAAGACGATGCTGTTCGCCGAGATCGACATCACGCTGCCCTTGACCTCGGCATAGCGCTCGCTCCAGCCCGAGTAATCGTCGTCGCCGGCCAGGCGCACGGCCGGCGTCAAGGTGTTGCCCTGCAGCGTGAAGCGCGGCAGATCGAAATCCAGCGTCAGCACGCCCGAGTCGCGCCTCCAGCCCTCGATGCGCACCTCGATGTAGCCGCCGGGCGCGGCCAGCGTCACGTCGCGCAGGGTTCCGTTGAGCTGCTGGATGCGAGCGGCGGAGCCGACGTGCACGCGCAGCGCCGTCGCGTCGGCAGGGATGGTGGGCGTACCCATCAACGCACCGGTGCGCTTGAGCATGGGGACGTTGACCAGTTGCGGCGGATCGAAGCTCACCAGGTCCACCTCGCCCGCGGGCGTGACGGCCGACACCTTGGTGACCGTGATCCAGACCGCGTCGTGGTCGGACGCGAAATCGTCGGTGAAGTACAACGCCGTGGCCCTCTGGGCCGAGGCCTGCGGCACGCTGCTCCCGCCGCCGCCCCCGCAGGCGACCATCGTGGCCGCGAGCGCGAAGCCGATCGCGGGTACCGCCAAGCGGCGCGGCCACCGGCCCGTTCGTTGAGCTTGCATGTTGATCTCCTTGTGTTGACGAAAGGCAGCGCCGCGGCGCCGCATACCTGGCGGCAACCGGGTCGGGTCGCCACGCTCGGACGCATGGTCGAAGTCGCTACTGAACCGAAGCTGAAGGGACGATGCCGGGCGTGTAAACGAACGTAGCGCGGTGGACGCGCGGCGAAACGCGCGTTCAGGTTCGCTTCACGTGGAGGCGCAACGATCCTGGCCTGTTCGCTCGCCGATGGAGATCTCGATGTTCCGGAACGTGCTTCTCGCTTTCGCCGCCGTGGCCGCCGCCAGCGTCGCCATGGCCGGCACCAAGTGCCCGGCTGTCCCCAAGGCTCAATGGCAGCCGGTCCAGATGCTGGAGAAGAAGCTGGCCGACCAGGGCTGGACAGTTCGCAGGGTCAAGGTCGAGGGCAGTTGCTACGAGGTTTACGGCGTCGATGCCCAAGGCCAGCGGGTCGAGACCTACTTCAACCCGCAGACCCTGGAGCCGGTGCATC
This sequence comes from uncultured Methylibium sp., assembly GCA_964616015.1. Lineage (GTDB taxonomy): Bacteria > Pseudomonadota > Gammaproteobacteria > Burkholderiales > Burkholderiaceae_C > Methylibium. The sequence continues at coordinate 18,313 of CAZTTC010000033.1, forward strand.
AATGAGGACCAGCCTGCAGCGCGACTGGGTCAAAGTCTGGGATCCGCTGGTGCGCTTGCTGCACTGGTCCCTGGTGATCGGTGTGGCCTTGGCGTGGCTCACAGGGGACGAGATGAAGCTGCTGCATGAATGGGCTGGCTATGCCGCGCTCGCGATCGTCGGCGTGCGCCTGGTTTGGGGCGCCATCGGGACCCGGTATGCGCGGTTCACCCAGTTCATCCATGGGCCGAAGGCGGTCGCCGGGTATGCGAAGGATGTGGTGGCGGGCACGTCACCCCGACACCTCGGCCACAACCCGCTGGGCGGCTGGATGGTGTCGGCCCTGCTGACCACGCTGTTGGCCCTGGGCGCCAGCGGATGGATGATGACGCTGGACCCGTACTTCGGCGAGGAGTGGCTCGAACAAGTGCACGACGTGCTCGCCAATGGGCTGCTCGGCCTGCTGACCCTGCATGTCGCGGGGGCGGTTCTCACCGGCTTGGAGCACCGCGAGAACCTCGTCGCGGCGATGTTGAGCGGCCGCAAGCGGCCGCCCACCGGCACCGACGTTGCATGAGCCGCAGCCCCTTCCACCGCGAACGCCACAAGGCAGGCCGTGCTGCTTGGCTGCGCGCCTGCGTGCTCGGTGCCAACGACGGCATCGTGTCAACCGCCAGCCTGGTGATGGGCGTGGCCGCGGCCTCGGCATCCCGTCCGGCGGTACTCCTCGCCGGAACGGCCGGGCTCGTCGCTGGCGCATTGTCGATGGCCGCGGGCGAGTACGTTTCCGTGCGCTCGCAGGCCGACGCCGAGGCTGCCGACCTCGACACCGAGCGGGCGGAGCTGGCCGCCGACGGCACGGGCGAACTCGCCGAACTGACCACGCTCTACGTCCGTCGCGGACTGGACCCCTGGCTGGCCCATGAAGTGGCCGTCGAACTCACGCGGCACGATGCTCTCGGGGCCCATGCACGCGACGAGCTCGGCCTTCACCCGGCATGGACGGCACGCCCCTACCAGGCGGCCGTCGTCTCGGCGGGCAGCTTCGCAGCGGGTGCCGCCTTGCCGCTCGCGGTGGTCGTAGCAGCGCCGGCGGCGCAGATCTCGGCGCTCGTCGTTCCCACGACCTTGCTCGCGCTCGGTGTGCTTGGAGCCGGGGCGGCCCGACTCGGCGGCGCGCCGCCGATGCGGGGCGCGCTCCGGGTGGTGGTCTGGGGTGCTGCTGCCATGCTCGTCACCGGCCTGGCCGGTGCCTTGGTTCCACTGGGGGTGTGATGCGACTGCTGCTGCTCGAGGACGACCGCATTCTGGGTGAGGGCCTGCGCGCCTACCTGTCAGGCGAGGGCCATGTCGTCGACTGGTGTCAACGCATCAGCGAGATCATCGCCTTGCGCAATGAGCCTTACGACGTGTTGCTCGTCGATTGGCAGTTGCCCGATGGATCGGGCCTGGACTGGGTCCGCTCGATCCGTGCCCATGGCGTGACCACGCCGGTGTTGATCCTGACGGCGCGCGACCTGCTCAGCGACCGTGTACGCGGCCTGGACACCGGAGCCGACGACTACATCGTCAAGCCCTTCGATCCCGAGGAGCTGGCTGCGCGCATCCGGGCCGTGCGCCGCCGCGTCGCTGGGGCCGCGACGTCGGTGCTGAGCTTCGGCCCGGTGGATCTCGACATGGCCGCGCGCATCGCGTCGGTCGACGGCACCGATGCCGAACTGACGTCGCGCGAGTGGGCGCTGGTCGAGGCGCTGGCCTTGCGCGCGGGCCGATACGTCGCCAAGCCCGATCTCGAAGCCTTGATGCTGGGCATGGATGGGGAAGTCAGCAGCAACGCGCTGGAAGTGCATGTGTCCAACATCCGCCGCAAGCTGGGCCGCGACTTCATCGAGACGGCTCGCGGCATGGGCTACCGGGTCGCCACGTGAACGGCCTTCCGACCATTCGGGCGCGCCTGTCGATGGCGCTGGTCGCGGTGTCGCTGGCTTGGGGTGCCGCGGTGTCGGTCGCAGTGTGGCTGACCGTGAGGCACGAGGTTGACGAGTTGATGGACACGACCTTGCAGGAGTCCGCCGAGATCCTCTACGGCTTGCTTCAAGCCGGCGATGGCCGTTGGCTGGCCGAAGGCGGAGGCGCGCTGCCCGCCACGCCGCACGACGAGCGACTGGTCTGGCAGGTCGTGAGCGTCGATGGTCAGGTGCTGGCCCGGTCCTACCGCGCGCCCACGGCAGCGCTGGCTCGAGCGGCGACTCGCGGCTGGACCGATGCCGGCGACACCTGGCGCGTATTCGCCCTGCCCTTCGCCAGCGGCGGCCGGATGCTTTATGTCGCCCAAGCCGGCGCCGAGCGCCGCGAAGCCCGGCTGGAAGTCGCGAAGTTCACGGCCGGCAGCGCCCTGCTGGTCGGCCTGCTGTGCGCGGTCTGGCTGCGCTCACGGGTAGCGGTCGAACTCGATCCCATCACCGAAATGTCGGCCTCGGTCGATCGCTTCGAGCCAGGAGACACTGCCGCCGAACTGCCTATGCCGCGACGCGGTGAACTGGTGCCGATGCACCGGGCGATCGTTGATCTGGCGCATCGGCTTTCGCAACGCATCGCCAACGAGCGAGCGTTCGCAGCGCATGCGGCGCACGCCTTGCGGACACCTCTCGCGGGCATGGTCACCCAACTCGCCGTGGCACAGCGCTTGGCAGGAGGCGCCGTGCGATCCCATCTGGACCAAACGCGGGAAGCAGCCGACCGCCTGCAACGCGTGGTCGCGGCGCTGTTGACAATGTTTCGAAGCGGGGGCGAGCCGCACTTGCGGACGGCGCACTTGCGCGACCTCCTGGGGCATGTGCGGTTTGGCAAGATGCAAGTCGATGTCGATAACGACGCCATCGTGCGCGTCGATCCCGACCTGATGGCGGCGGCGCTGATCAACCTGCTCGACAACGCGTCCCGACTGGGGGCGACCCGTACGGTCGTGAGTTTTCATGCTCCTACCCAATCGATCCGCGTGACGGACGACGGCCCGAGCATGACGGAAGCCAAGCGCGAGGAGCTTCAATCCGCGATCAACGATCAGGACTACGAAGATCACACGGGCTTGGGCTTGATGCTCGCGGACCTGGTGGCGCGCGCCCATGGCGGCCATCTCTACCTGCGCCCCATGGCTCGCGGCTGCGTGGTCGAGATTCACCTGGGCGATACCCAGGATCGGCTCACCCCCGAGCGAGGTACCGGCGCGCACTCCATCAAGCTCTCCTCGGACCACGACGATGATCGAAAAGCATGATGCCTTGCCCAACCCTTGCGGGTTCAAGAGCAGCGGCGGACTCGGCCGCGTCTGGAAAGCTTGCAGCTACTCGTGGCACGGCCTGGTCGAGGCCTACCTTCGCGAAGCGGCGTTCCGCCAGGAACTGGCGATCGGCCTGCCACTGATTGCGATGTCCTGGTGGCTGGCGCCGGATCGGCCCACGGCGCTCGCCATGTCGCTGTCGATCGTGCTCGTCTTCGTCGTCGAACTCATCAACTCCGCGATCGAAGCTCTGGCGGACACGATCACGACCGAGAACCATCCGCTGATCAAGCGCGCCAAGGACATGGGCAGCGCCGCTGTGCTTCTGAGCATCCTGGGTGCGGCGGCGACCTGGACGACGGTTCTGTCGGAGTGGGTTTGAGGCTTTTGGTCCAGCCTGGCTCTGGGAGAAGGTCACCACACGGCTGTCAGCACGCGCGCCTGCAACGCAAAGGACTCGCGCTCGTGGTGCCTGCTTCGTTGCCACGAACATGCGAATCCACGCGCGCTCGTCTCCGGTCATCGGGTTGACGCTCTTCGCGCTTTCCGGCTCGCTGTCGTGCACTTCGATGCCCAAGCGCTGATGCGCCCCCGGACAACCGGGCCGCCGCTTCGATCCGGGTGCGGACCGCCACCACGACTTCAGTGTCGATGCGCGTGGTGCGCGTCAGGCACGTGGGCATGCCCATGCCGTTGTGGCTCGTGCCGATGCCGATGACTGTGTTCGCCCGCCGGCATGGGCTCGTGCACGTGGGCGTGGTGGCCGTCGTCGTGACGGTGGGCGTGCTCGTGCTCCAGCGCTTCATGCTCGTGTTCGTGGCCATGCGATTCCGCCAGGTGCAGCACGACGCCGGCCAGCATCAACCCGCTGCCGAGCACCATCAGGCCACTGGCGTAGCGGTCGCCCAAGGCAACGGCGAACGCGGCACCGATGAAGGGCGCGAACGCAAAGACCGAACCGGTGCGCGCCGCACCGAACGCCCGCTGCGCCAGCAGGTAGAAGCGCAGGCTCAGGCCGTATCCCGAGGCACCGATGGCGAACAGGGCCAGCGCGGTGCCGGCCGAGGGCAAGGGCTCGGCGAACAGCAGCGCCAGGGCCACGGTGGCCGACGCTCCCAGCACCGCCTTGGCCATCACCACCTGCCCCGGATCGCGCTCCGCCAGCGCCCGCGACAGCGTGTTGTCCACGCCCCATGCCGCGGTGGCCAGCAACACGGCCAGCAGGCCCCACAGTTGCGCGCCGCCGCTGCGCCCCTGGTCGAGCACCAGCACCATGCCGCCGGCCAGCAGCAGACCCATCGCCATCCAGACCCGCCCGTCCATCGTCTCTCGGTACAGGCGCCAGGCCAGCACGGCAGTGAACAAGGCTTCCAGCGTCAGCATCAGCGAGGCGCTGGTGCCGCTGGTGTTCTGCAGCCCCCAGGCCAGCGCAACCGGGCCGATCACGGCACCGAATCCCGCCATCGCCAGCAGCCGGGGCAGATCGGCGCGCTGCAACCGTGCCTCGCGGTCGATGCGCTGGCGCGACAGCAATCCGACCGCGGCCGCCCCGGCGTAGAGGAGTGCGGCCGTGCTGAAAGCCCCAAGCCCGGCGCCGAACTGTTGCACCAGCGGCGTGCTGACGCCGAACAGCGCCGCGGCCAGCAGCGCGAGCAGGCCGCCACGGATGGCAGGCAAAGTCTGGACAGACAAAGTCATCTGCTTGGCGGTAAAGCGAGCATGTTCGCCCATTGCAGCCGGCGTCGCGACCGCGCTCAACCGATTCTTCTTCACCGCTTCGATCTCCTTCCACGGCGCGACGGAGGCTGCCAAGCCCGACTTGAACTCGGTGGACTGACCTCCCGGGCGACACGCACGAGCCGCGACGCGCAGCGTCATCGAGGCTCCGAGCCCGCCCATCGCAGGTCCGCGACAAGGCGTGTGCTGCGCGCGCGCAGCTTCGCTCCGGCTGGATCGGCGTCCGACCAGTGGTACTCGCGGTCCAAGGGCACCGACGAGCCGGCCAGTTCGACCACGCGCAGTTCCCCCGCCTCCCCGGCGACGGTCAAGCCATGAACTCGCCCGTTCCATTCGAAGGCGAGTTGGTGCTCCCCTGGCGGCAGGCGCAGCCGGATCAGCGAACGCGGCAATGTTCCGACTTGCGCAGCGCCATCCACCATCACGGTCAGGGGGCGGACCGCATCCGTCCAGGCGGATCGCACCACGTACACCGTGAGCAGGCCGGGGGCGGCCCCGAAGCGCTTGGCGTCGGCCTCCGAGGCCGCAGAAGGGACTGGTTCGGGCGTACAGACCGTACGTCGCGTTCGAACCGTCGACATGCAGTAGGTCCGGCCGTCGACGCTGCGGGGCTCGGGCGCACTGGCACAGCCGACCAGCAAGGCGGGCGCTGCTGCAGCGCAGAAGAAGAGGCGTCTCCGAGAGATCATGCGATGCTCCTTGATCGAATCGATATGCGCGGCGCAACCCGCAGGGGTCGCGATGGCCGTCGTGTTCATGCACGGACTCTTGTCGCGGGAAACCGGCGCTCAGTCATTCGCCAGATCCCAGACCAGTTGGGCGTCGATCAGCAGGCGATAGTTCCAGCGCAAGGCCTCCGCGCGCGCCTCACCCGCGGCGCGCAGGGCGTCCAGGGACTGCCGGCGCACGAGCAGCAGCGATTGCAGGTCCACCTCGCCAAGGGAGTAGGCGCGTTGGGTCAGGCGGGCGCTCTCGCGCGCGGCCTCGGCGCCCCGCTCGGCGATGCGCCAGCGCTCGACGCCGCCCACGGCGTCCGAAAAGGTCTCGGCGATCTGGATCTCGATGCCTTGGCGGGTGCGGTCGAGCGCCGCGCGTGCCACCTCCACCTCTTGCAGCGACTGTTGCAGCCGCCGCTCACGCGCCGTGCCGCCGAAGGGGATGCTGACGCTGATGCCGACCACTCGCTCGTTGCGAAAGGCTTCGTTCGAAGGGAACACGCCCACGGTCGGATCCGCCACCTTGTCGGCCCGGGTCCGCGAGGCGGCCAGCTCGGCCCTGCGCAGCTGGGCTTCGGCCACCTTAACCGGGCCGGCTCCAGAAAGAATGCGCTCGCGCCAGCGGGCCTCGGGCCATGGCGGATCGGTCGGATCAGAGAACGCTCCCGGCGCCAGCGAGGCCTCCGGGAAGCGCAGCTTCAACTTGGCGCGCGCCTTGGCCAGCGCAGAATCGGCCTGGCTGGCCTGGCGCCGCACCTCGGCCAGGTCGGACTGCGCGATGCTGAGGTCCAGCGCCGAGGCGTCGCCGGCACGTTTGCGCTTGTCGACGGCGGCCAGGTTGGACTCGACAAACGACAGTTGTTCCCTCAGCAGCGCTTGGGCGCGTTGGGCTGCCTGCTTGTCGAGCCACAGATCCGACAAGGCGCGCGCCACCTCGCGACGCGCGTCGCCCACCCGGGCACGGCCGGTCTCGATATCGGCATCGCCCAGTTGGCGGTCGAGCCCGGCCTTGCCGCCAATGCGGATGCTGCGCTCGACCCCCACCGACCACTCGGTGGTGTTGC
>CAZTTC010000034.1:0-24255 GCA_964616015.1 uncultured Methylibium sp.
AAGGACACCGACGGTCTGGGCGCCGTGGGTGGCTACCAGGAGCTGAACTCCTACACGGACCGAGGCGGTTCGTTGACGGTGTTCGCGCTGCCGAACTGATCCTTGCAAGTCCCGTCCAACTGCGGGAACCATCCCGCGGTTGGACAAGTCAGGGGATGGTGAACGGTCAACGCTCACCATCCCCGTTTCGTTTCAATTGCGTCTCCACTCTCTATCCAGGTTAGCCATGATGTCTCGCGTCAATCCCGTCGTTCTTGCTCTGGCCGCGCTGGCCGCTTCCGGCCTCGTCGCCACGGCCCAGGCCCAGGACAAGAAGCCTCTCTACAAGGTCGTCGACGGCTACAAGGTCGACGCCGAGACGATGAAGGGCTTCCGCACCTGGCGCGCCGCCGCCTGCGATCGCTGCCACGGCGCCAACCAGGAAGGCCTGGTCGGCCCGTCGCTGATCGCGAGCCTGAAGACGCTGAGCAAGGACGACTTCGTGAAGACCGTGCGCGACGGTCGCCTCGACAAGGGCATGCAGAGCTTCGGCACCAGCAAGCAGGTCATGGACAACATGGACCAGCTCTACGCCTACCTCAAGGGTCGCTCGGACGGCGCCATCACGCGCGCCAAGGTCGAAGAGCTCCAATGACGAACGTCCCGCGCGCTTGCCGGATCGGCGCGCTGGCGCTGTCGCTGCTGGCCGGCATCGCCGCCGGGCCGGCCGCGGCCCAGGACGCGGCGCCGCGCAAGGCCTTCCGCGTCTGCCAGGATCCGAACAACCTGCCCTTCTCCAGCCTCAAGGGCGAGGGCATCGAGAACAAGATCGCCGAGCTGTTCGCCAAGGACCTCGGCCTGCCGGTCGAGTATTTCTCCTTCCCGCAGCGGCTGGCCTTCGTGCGCAACACCCTGCGCTACAAGCTGCCGGGCGAGGACTACCCCTGCGACATCATCATGGGCGTGCCGGCCGGCTTCGACCAGGTGTCGGTGACCAAGCCCTACTACCGCTCGACCTATGCGCTCGTCTACGCGATGGGCAAGGGCCTCGACGGCGTGCAGACCATCGACGACTTCCTCAAGATCGACCGGGCCCGCCTGGACAAGCTGCGCATCGGCATCTACGACCGCTCGCCGGCCTCCGAGTGGCTCAACCGGCACCAGCTGGTCGAGCAGGGGGTGCCGTACGCGATCATGAACGCCGACCCGAACCAGTACCCCGGCGAGATCATCGAGCGCGACCTGGCCTCCGGCAAGCTCGACGCGGCCATCGTCTGGGGCCCGATTGCCGGCTACTTCGCCAAGAAGGTGAAGCAGCCGCAGCTGGTGGTCGTGCCGATGCGCTCCGAGCCCGGCGTCAAGTTCGACTTCCAGATGGCGATGGGCGTGCGCTACGGCGAGCGCGATTGGAAGCAGCAGATCGAAGGCCTGATCGAGAAGCGTCAGGCCGAGATCACCGCGATCCTGCGCGACTTCGGCGTGCCCCTGCTCGACAGCCAACCCGCGCCGGCCGGTCGCTAAGGGAATCGCTCCCCGCGCCACGCCATGGTCCTGAAGCACGCCGTCGTCCTTGTTGGCGCCGTGCTCGGCATGGCGTCGACGGCCACGGCCTGGGCCGAGATCGATCGAGCCGCGCTCATCGGCCTGGCACCCAGCGTGCTCAAGGTCGAGGCGGTCGATGCGGCGGGGCGCTTTCAGCTCGGCTCGGGCGTCATCGTCGCGCCCGGCAAGATCGTCACGAACTGCCACGTGACGCGCAACGCCAAGCGCGTCCAGATCGTCAAGGGTGGTGCCCGTTGGGCGGCCAGCCTGCAGGCCGCCGACATGAAGCGCGACCTGTGCGTGCTGCAGGTACCGAGCATCGAAGGCCAGCCGGTGCCGATCGCCCGCGCCTCGTCGCTGAAGATGGGACAGTCGGTGCTCGCGATCGGCTACACCGGCGGTGTCGGCCTGCAGCTCAGCGAGGGCGGTGTGGTGGCGCTGCACCGCTGGTCGGGCAGCCAGATCGTGCAGAGCAGCAACTGGTTCAGCTCGGGCGCCAGTGGCGGCGGTCTCTTCACTGCCGACGGCGCCCTGGTCGGCATCCTGACCTTCCGCCTGCGCGGCGGGGCGACCCACTACTTCGCGGCCCCGGCCGACTGGGTGCTGGGCCTGCTGGACAACGGGCCGAGCTTCGACGCGGTGGCACCACTGAGCGGCGAGAGCTTCTGGGAAGGCCCGATCGAGAACCAGCCGCTGTTCCTCCAGGCGGCCGCCCTCGAACAGCACCAGCGCTGGCCGGCTCTGGCCCAACTGGCCGAACGCTGGGGGTTGGAGGACAGCGGCGACGCCGAACCGGCCTACCTGCTGGGCGTCGCCCGCGACGGTCTGGGGCAGGTCGACGCAGCGATTGGCGCCTTCAGGCGCAGTCTCGAGCTCGACCCCACCTATGGCCGCAGCTGGGCGCGGCTGGCCCAGATCCACAAGCGCCTCGGACAGCAGACCGAGGCCCGCCAGGCGGTCGCCCGCCTGACCGCACTCGACCCGACCCAAGGCCGCGAACTGGCCGCTGAACTGGAGAAACCGTGAACCTGGTGCAAGCTCTTTCCTTGCGGGTGCTGGTGGCGGTGTCCGCCCTGATCCTGGTCACGATGCCGGCACGCGCGGCCGATCCCAGTCAGTTCTCGCGCGCTGAGAACCTGGTGTTCGCCGACAAGCACCTCGTCAACCTCAAGCCGCCTAGCTCGCTGCGCTACAGCTTCGTGCGCTCCGGCAGCCTGGAGGCGGCCTTCGAGGACGAGGTGCGCATCGATGTGCGCCGCAACGGCAAGGTCTGCTGCACGGTGGACGGCGACTTCCTGAGCGGCGAACGTCGCCTGACGCTGCCCGAGATCCCCGACGCCGAGGCCAACCCGGTGATCCTGTACTTCCTGGAGCGCGACATCCGCGAGATGCAGCGCCTGACCAAGGGTCGCCCCAACTACTTCCAGAAGCGCATCCGCATGACCATGGTCGACGAGGCGCAGGTGCGCGACACGACGATCCGCTTCCAGGGGCGCGAGATGCCGGCGCAGGAGGTCACGCTGTCGCCCTACGCCAAGGATCCGGCGCGCAGCCGCTACGAGCGCTTCGCCGACAAGCGCTACACCTTCGTGCTCGCCAAGAACGTGCCGGGGGGCGTCTACCAGCTGCGCACCGCGCTGCCCGGCGCCCTGCCGTCCGACCCGCCCGCCCTCGAGGAGGTGATGACGCTCACCGGCGCCGAAGCCGGCCCCGCCCCCAAACCCAACAAGAAGTGATGGCCCCGATGATCAAGACCGTCCTGCCCCTGCCGGCCCGCGGGTCGGCCCTGGTGCTGCTCGCCGCGGTGGCCTGCGCGGTCGCCGCGCCGGCATCCGCCCACGACTACCCGACCGCCGACCGCGTCGTGTTCGTCAACGAATGCATGCGCCAGCATCCGGGGCACTACTACGAGATGCTGAACAAGTGCTCGTGCACGCTGGACAAACTGGCGGGCCAGCTGAAGTTCGACCAGTTCGACTCGATGGTGACCGCCACCAATGCCAACAGCATCGGCGGCGAGCGCGGCAACACCATCCGCGACACCGAGGCGCTGCAGAAGGAGATCCGGCGCTTCCGCGAGCTGCAGGCGGCCGCGAAGAAGAGCTGCTTCATCAACACCGATCCGAAATAGCGCAATGGCCCGGCCGCGGCGCGTGGTGGCGGCCCTGGTCCTGGCGCTCGCCGCGAGCGTGGCCGGTTGCGGGTCGCCTCCCGCCACCGGCAACACCGGCTCGACGCTGCAGGCCCTGGCGCCCGGGGTCTACGTGCATCGCGGCGCGCTCGACGAGTGGGGCCCTGCCAACGGCGGCGACGTGGCCAACACCGCGGTCGTCGTCGGCTCGCGCTGCGCCGCGGTGATCGACAGCGGCGGCACCGCAGCGGTGGGCCAGCAGCTGCTGGCCGCGCTGCGCCGCCTCACCCCGCTGCCGGTGTGCTACGTCATCAACACGCACGCCCATCCCGACCACGTGTTCGGCAACGCGGCCTTCGCGGCCCTGCACCCCGCGCCGCGCTTCGTCGGGCATCATCGGCTGCCGGCGGCGCTGGCGGCACGCGGGCCGACCTACCTGAACGCCCTGCTGCGCGACTTCGGCGCAGGCGCCGTCGGCTCGACCCGGCTCGTCGCGCCGGACCTGCTGGTGCAGGACCGCCTCGAGCTCGACCTCGGCGATCGCCGCCTGAGCCTGCGTGCCTGGCCCACGGCGCACACCGACGCCGACCTCAGCGTGCTGGACGAGACCACACGCACGCTCTTTCTCGGCGACCTGCTGTTCGTCGATCACACCCCCGTCGTCGACGGTCGGCTGAAGGGCTGGCTGGCCGTGCTCGACGAGCTGCGCGGCTGGCCGGTCGAGCGCGTGCTGCCGGGCCACGGCGCACCGGGCAGCGACTGGCCCGGGGCGCTCGACGCCCAGCAGCGCTACCTGCGCCAGCTGCAGCGCGACGTGCGCCAGGCGCTCGCGGACGGCCTCACGCTCGGCCAGGCCGTGGCGCGCATCGCACCGGACCGGCCCGGCTGGCGCCTGCTGGATGCCTTCCACGCGCGCAATGTCACCGCGGCCTACGCCGAGCTCGAGTGGGAGTGAGCCCCGCGCCGCCGCGGCCTCAGCGACCGTAGCGCGGGTTGGCGGCGCGCTTCTCCGCCATGTCGCGCACCAGGTAGCGCACCGCGCGCGACCACGACACATCGTCGTTGCTGCGCATGTCGACCGACTTGCTGAGCAGCAGCTTCTGGCTCGCCACGTCGTGCACCTGGAGGTTGACGTTCAGGATCAGCTCGCTGACCTTCTGCACCCAGGCGGTGATCACGAGGTCCGTACCGGCGGCCACGCCCACCTGATGGGCGCAGTCATCACAGCGATACATGAACTCCTGCTGTGCACGCAATCGTTCCTGCAACGCGGCCACGGGCGCCGGGTCGATGACGCGGTAGAGCCCGCGCTCGGCCAGCTCGCGCTGCAACTGCCCATGGGCCTCGCGCAGGCGCCGGATCTGCGCGTCGACGGTGGCGGGGTTCTTCTGGTCGTCGACGAAGTCGAACTCCATGACCACCACGCTCGGCAGCCCGCGCGCCGGGTCGGACTGCGCGTACGACGCAGTCGTCGCCACCAGCAGCAGGGACGGCATCAGGGTGATCAGCGGGCGACGTTGCATGGCGGGCGAGGGGTCACGACGGCCCCGTAGGATCGCGGCGGCTCCGCCGGGTTCCACGCTCGAGCTCAGGCGCTGCGGGCAGGCTCGGCCAGCAGCGGCCGCAATGCCCACAGGCCCAGGACCGGGCCGACCGCCAGCGCCGGCAACAGCCAGGCCAGCGGCCAGCGCTGCGCCAGCGCCACGAACAGCAGGATGCTGACGATCGAGATCGCGAAGCCGGCGCAGTTGACCAGGGTCAGCACGCTGCCGACCGCCTCGCGCGGCGCATTGGTCGCCGTCAGTGCCGAGAACTGCGGCGAGTCGCCGGCCACCGTCACGCCCCAGACCAGCAGCCAGGCCGCGAACAGCAGGTCCGGCCCCTGCATCGCCCACGGCGCCAGCACGCAACACAGGCCACTGAGCGCCAGCTGCAGGCCTGCCACGCGCGCGCTGCCATGGCGGCCTGCCAGCAGCCCGCCCAGCACGCAGCCGAGCGCGCCGGCGCCGATCACGGCGAAAGCCGCCAGCGACAGCGCCGGGCCGGCGAGCCGCGATGCCAGGATCAACGGCAGCAGCACCCACAGCGTGTAGAGCTCCCACATGTGTCCGAAGTAGCCCAGCACCGACGCGCGCAGCCGGGCGTCGTGCACCAGCGCTCCCAGCGCGCGCCACTGCAGCGTGGTCGCCCGCGGCAGATGGGCGCCATCGGGCACCGCCGCCCACAGCAACAGCCCGCCGGCCAGCGCCAGCGCGGACACCGCCAGCATCACGTCCTGCCACGGCCGGGCGGTCCCGAGCGCCCGCAGCGCGTGCGCAGATGCCGTGCCGAGCACCAGCGCGCCGACCAGCCACCCCAGCGCACGCCCCAGGCCCTGCGGGTACCAGGCCGCAGCGATCTTCATGCCCACCGGGTAGATGCCCGCGAGGAAGAAACCGGTCATCGCACGCAGCAGCCACAGCGTCGCCACATCGAGCGCCGCGGCCGGCCACAGCGCCGCAGTGGCGTTGCACGCCGCGCCGGCCACCGAGCACAGCAGGAACACGGCCCGCGGCGAGTGGCGATCGGCGATCGCCGCCAGCGCGAACACCAGCGTGCCGGCGATGAAGCCCAGCTGCACCGCCGACGTGAGGCTGCCGACGGCGTCGGGGGCCAGGCCGAGCGCGCGCTGCAGGTCCGGCATCACCGCGTTGACGGCGAACCACAGCGAGGTCCCGGCGAACTGCGCCACGACGATGGCCGGGAGCACGTGCCGCGGAGCAGGAAGAGACCTCATGCCTCGACGGTACCCGCTCGGCCACCGCGCCGCTGTCGCCGACCGGTCGCAGAATGGCCGCCATGATCAAGCCGCCCCCCGCCACCCTCGAACGCCACACCGACCCGCAGGCGGCGCTGGACGCGGCCCGGGCGCTCTACGCCCAGGGCGTCGCCCTGCTGCGCGACCACCTGCAGCGCTTCGTCGCCGGCGAGGACTTCGCGCAGCGCATCCGTGCCTGTTACCCGCGCGTGACCGTCCACACCGAGACCGTGGCCCGCGCCGACACGCCGCTGGCCTACGGCTTCGTCGCCGGCCCGGGCCACTACGACACGACGCTGACGCGGCCCGACCTGTTCGGTGACTACTACCTCGAGCAGTTCCGCCTGCTGCTGCGCAACCATGGCGTGGCGCTCGAGATCGGCCCGAGCACCGAGCCCATCCCCGTGCAGTTCGCCTTTGCCGAGCACGACCACGTCGAGGGCTCGCTCGACGCCGACCGCCGCCTGCGGCTGCGCGACCTGTTCGACCTGCCCGACCTGGGCGCGATGGACGACGGCATCGCCAACGGCACGCACGAGCCGCGACCCGGCCCCGACGGTGTCACGACGCAGCCGCTGGCGCTGTTCACCGCGCCACGCGTCGACTACTCGCTGCACCGCCTGCGCCACTACACCGGCACCGCGCCCGAGCACTTCCAGAACTTCGTGCTGTTCACCAACTACCAGTTCTACATCGACGAGTTCATCAAGCTCGGCCACGAGCTGATGCACCTGCCGCGCGGCGAGGCGACGCTGTTCGAGGGCGGCGAGGCCGAGGACACCTACGTCGCCTTCGTCGAGCCCGGCAACGTCGTGATGCGCCGCACCGGGCAGCCCCTGGAGCCCGGCGACTTCCTCGGCGAGGCGCCGCCGCGGCTGCCGCAGATGCCGGCCTATCACCTCGTGCGCAAGGACCGCGCCGGCATCACCATGGTCAACATCGGGGTCGGACCCTCCAACGCCAAGACCATCACCGACCACATCGCGGTGCTGCGGCCGCACGCCTGGATCATGCTGGGCCACTGCGCCGGGCTGCGGACCACGCAGCGCCTGGGCGACTACGTGCTGGCCCACGGCTACGTGCGCGAGGACCACGTGCTGGACGAGGAACTGCCGCTGTGGGTGCCGATCCCGCCGCTGGCCGAGGTGCAGCTCGCGCTCGAGGCCGCGGTGGCCGACGTGACGCGGCTCGAGCGCAGCGAACTCAAGCGCGTGATGCGCACCGGCACCGTCGCCAGCACCGACAATCGCAACTGGGAGCTGCTGCCCTTCCAGGCCCCGCACAGCACGCCCGAGCGCCGCTTCAGCCAGAGCCGCGCGATCGCGCTCGACATGGAGAGCGCCACCATCGCAGCCAACGGATTCCGCTTCCGCGTCCCGTACGGCACCCTGCTGTGCGTCAGCGACAAGCCGCTGCACGGCGAGATCAAGCTGCCCGGCATGGCCGACCGCTTCTACCGCGAGCGTGTCAACCAGCACCTGCGCATCGGCCTGCGCGCCATCGAGCTGCTGCGCCAGAGCGGCATCGACCGCCTGCACAGCCGCAAGCTGCGGGGGTTTGCCGAGGTGGCGTTTCAGTAGCGTTGCGGCGGGGCGGCGGCTCCAGCGCCACGGCCTCCGACCGTTCGTCGGCTCCGAGCGGCAGTTCGTCCGGCTGGCTGGCCGGCAGGGCGGTCGCGCGTGACATGCTTCATACCTGCTCAGCGCCCGGGTCTCGATACTCGGCTCGCCAACGAAGCAAGGAACCCCGCATGCAACGCGCCCGACAGACCGGATTCACGCTGATCGAAGTGATGATCGTGGTAGCCATCATCGGCATCCTGGCCACGATCGCCTACCCGAGCTATCGCGACTACATCATCCGGGGCCAGCTGGTGGACGCGACCAATGGCCTGGCGTCGACGCGCGCCGACATGGAGCGTCACTTCCAAGACAACCGCACCTACGTGACCGTCGGCGCGTTCACGACCCCGTGCGCCACGGCCCGCAACTTCGGTGACAACTTCACGGTGGATTGCGCCGCGGCGCCCACCGCGACTGCCTACACGCTGCGAGCGGTGGGCTCCGGACCGATGGCCGGTTTCACCTTCACCGTCACTCAGGCGGATGTGCGCGGCACCACAGCGCCGGCCGGCTGGCTGCCCGGTGGGGCGACGACCTGCGCGACACGCTGGATCCTGAAGCGGGGGCAGGCATGCTCCTGAAGCCCTCGGCCAGTCGGTTCGATCGAGGCCTGCCAGGTCCGGTGCGGCCCGGGAACCGGGCACGCGGTTTCACCCTCATTGAGTTGATGGTGACGGTGACCCTGCTGGCCATCCTGCTGGCCCTGGCCGCGCCGGGCTTCGGCACCTGGCTCAACAACACGCGCGTGCGCACCGTCTCCGACGCGCTGCAGAATGGCGTGCGGCAGGCCCAGGCCGAGGCCGTGCGACGCAACCGCACCGTGACCTTCTTCCTGACCAACGCGGAGCCGGCGCTGGCGGCGACGGCGGTCGCCAACGGCAGCAACTGGGGTATTCGCACCGTGTCGCTCTTCACCGGCGACGCGGCCGAGTTCATCCGCGGCGGTGCGCTGTCAGACGTCGCTGGAGGCGTGGCCATCGGTGGCCCCATCTCGCTGTGCTTCAACGCGTCCGGACAGCAGACCACGCTGGCCGGCGAGAACTGCACCGCCGGTGCGGCGACGTTCAACGTGAGTCGCACCGGCGCCGACCGCCCGCTGCGCGTCACAGTGTCTATCGGCGGGCGGGTTCGCATGTGCGATCCGGCCAAGACGCTGTCCGCCACCAATCCCGACGGATGCTGACCATGACCCACCCCTCTCGTCGCAGCGGCACGCACGGACCCCAGCATGGCGCCACGATGCTGGAAGTGCTGGTGTCGATCCTGATCTTCTCCTTCGGCATCCTCGGCCTGGTCGGCATGCAGGCACGCGCGACGCAGTTCTCGATCGACGCCGAGGACCGCAACCGCGCCGCGCTGTTCGCCGACGATCTGGCTGCGCAGATGCGCCTGGCGCGCACGGTCTCGCTGTCATCCACTCAGATCGCCACCTGGACCAGCCGCGTGCAAGGCCTCGATCCGGTCACCAGCGCGCCCACCGGCTCGGGTCTGCCCAATGCCACCGTGACGGTGACGCCGGACGCCGCCACGAACACCGCGGTGATCAACATCACCTGGCGACACCCGCGCCAGGCGATCGGCAGCGAGTCCCGCCTCTCGATCGACGTCATCCTCACCAACGAGGAGGTATCGTGAGGCGCACTGTTGCCCGTCGGCAGACACGCCGCGCCGCTCGCGGCTTCTCCCTGGTCGAACTGCTGGTGGCGGTGGCCATCGGTCTGGTGGTGACCCTGGCCGTCTTCGGTGTCCTCGCCGCCAGCGAGGGCCGCAAGCGCACCTCGGTCGCGCTGAACGACACCAACCAGTCCGGCGCCTACGCGGCCTACACGCTCGACCGCATCCTGCGCAGCGCAGGAACGGGCTACGCGCAGGGCTGGCCCAAGATCGGCGGCTGCCGCATCAGCGCTGCGCTCACGCCGGCCGCGGAGACGCTGCCACGCACGGCGGCCTTCCCGGCACCCTTCACCGGCATCCCCCAGACGTTGCGGCTCGCGCCGGTCGTGATCTTCCAGGGCGCCTCGGACAGCGGTTCGGACGTGCTGATGGTGATGAGCGGCGCGGCCGGCTTCGGCGAGGCCCCGGCCGCTGTCCTGCCCGGTGCGGTCACGGCCACGCAGGTGCTGCTGGCCAACACGCTGGGACTGCGCGCCAACGATCTGGTCATGCTGGCCGGCGGCGGCGAATGCCTGCTGAGCCAGGTGGCGTCGACCAAGACCGCCTGCGCCGGGGATCCGGCGGCGGCGACCCCGACGACAACCTGCACCCAGCAGTTGCCGCTGGGCGGCAGCTACTACACGGCCACCGGCACCGGCACATCGCTGGCCACACTGGCGGGCCTGACCGACGTCAACGCTTTCTCCATCGGAAACACCACCGACAACCGACCGCAGTTCCAGTTGCTCGGCGTCGGCGCGGACAGCACGCTGTTCCGGCACGACCTGCTGCTGCTCGACGGTGTGAGCACCGCCTCGCAGCCGATCGCCGAGGGTGTGCGCGAGCTGCACGCGGTCTACGGCCTGGACACCAACGACGACGGCATGCTGGACAGCTGGCAAAGTCCGGCCACCGGCAGCGGCTGGGACGGCGCATCACTGATGAACGGATCCGCAGTGTCCACCACGCGACTGCGCCAGATCGTCGCGCTGCGCGTCGCGCTGGTGATGCGTTCCGCGCTGGTCGAGCGCGAGTTGGCGGCCAGCGTGCCTGTCGCGCCGGCTTCGATGCCGCTGTTCGGTGACCTGCCGACGGCAGTCCAGACCAGCGTCGACCTGACCCGGACCAGCGAGAACCGCAACCAGCGGCACCGTGTCATCGAGATCACCGTCCCCCTTCGCAACCTGCTGATGCGCACCACGTCATGAGCACCGTCCTCCGTCATCGCACCCAGCGGGGCGTCGTCCTGCTGACCAGCCTGTTGATCCTGGTCGTGATGCTGATCGCTGCGGCCGCGCTGATGCGGTCCTTCGACACCTCGCTCAACACGGCCGGCAACCTGGCGTTCAAGCGCGACCTCGCGCAGCAGAGCGAGCAGGCCGCACAGACCATCCTCGCGGCCTTCCGGACCGGAGGCGCGCTGGCGTCGGCGGCCGCCCGGGGCGCCAACGATCCGGCGCGCAACTACAACGCCGTCGTGCTGCCCAGCAACGCGCAGGGCATCCCACAGGCCCTGCTCAGCAGCACGCTGCCGACGACCGCCGGCACCGCCGCCGACATTGACGCCGGCCAGGGCATCACGCTGCGCTACGTGGTCGACCGCCTGTGCAGCGAGATCGGCGAAGACAGCACGCTGGGCGCGGCACGCTGCACGCTGGCTGACTCCACGGTGCTGCCGGGCGGCAGTTCGTCGGACTGGCAGCGGGCCGAGTTCAGCAGCGGCGTCGCCGCCGGCGGCGCCGGTGCCGGCCTGGGTGGCGCTGTGACCCAGCCTGTCATCTACCGGCTCAGCATCCGGGCGACCGGACCGCGCGGCACGCAGTCCTTCTTCCAGACCACCTTCTCGTGCTGCGACAGCTGACCTGGCACGACCCACCTTGCGTTCCAACGCCTCAAAGGCCCTCCCCATGAACCCTGCCCACCTGCTTCATCTGGCGCGAGCGCGTGCTCGCCGGGCTTTGGCTTCCAGGCGCCTGCGCGATGCCGCCAAGGTCCTGGTCCTGGCTCCGTTGCTGGCCACCGGACTGAACGCCGCCGCGACCACGGCTCTGGCGGACAGCCCGATCTTCGCGACCAACTCGGTGCCCGGCAACGTGGCCTTGGCGCTGTCTGTGGAGTGGCCGACGGCCGTTCGCTCCGCACATACGACGGCCTACGCCAGCGCCACCACCTTCCAGGGCTACTTCGACCCGAACAAGTGCTACCGCTACCAGTACTATGCGACCGAAACGGCCACGCAGCTTCGCCACTTCTATCCGGTCGGTCTGAATACAGCGCGCAACTGCACCGGAACCGACGAGTGGAGCGGCAACTTCCTCAACTGGGCAAGCAGCCCCACCATCGATCCGTTCCGCTGGGCCATGACCGGCGGATACCGCGTCATCGACACGACCACGACGACCGTCTTGCAGAAGGCGCGGGACACCGGGCAGGGATTGGCTCCGGACAAGAGCATCACCAGCGGATCGACGATAGCCCAGGCCTCCCCACTGACCTTCGGCGGCCTGCACACGCGGGTACAAGGCCAGCAGCTCGACATGATCTTTGCATCGTCGTCAGCGGGGCTGTCCGCTGGCGTGACCGACTACGATCCCTCCGTTCCACCAGTCGCTGACGTGGGATACCGGGTCAGGATGCGAGTCAAGGTGTGCGACTCATCGGCGACCGCTGGTGGGGTCGAGTCGAACTGCACGCAATACGGCAGCAACTACAAGCCCGAAGGGCTGATGCAGCGGTACGCCAACCGGCTGCGCTTCAGCGCCTTCGGTTACCTCAATGACTCGAACATGCTGCGCGACGGCGGCGTGCTGCGCGCGCAGCAGAAGTTTGTCGGTCCGACGCAGCCGGTGCCTGGGCAACCTGCCATCGTCAACACCGCCCGGGAGTGGGATGCGACGACAGGGGTCTTCCTGGTCAACCCGGACGCTGCTGACGCGACGCAGACGAACGATGACTTCGCGCCCGGCACGAGCGTCACGAACAGCGGCGTCATCAATTACCTGAACAAGTTCGGTCAACTCAACAACAACAACTACAAGAGCTTCGACCCGGTCAGCGAGATGTACTACACGGCGCTGCGCTATTACCGCAACCTGGGCAGCGTGCCCGAGTACACGGCCATGGGCGCGGCGGACGCGGCCACCCGGACGACCTACCTCGACGGCTTCCCGGTGATCACGCGCTGGAACGACCCGATCCAGTACTCGTGCCAGAAGAACTTCGTGCTCGGCATCGGCGACATCTACACGCACCGGGACAAGAACCTCCCGGGCGCAACCGGCACCACCGAGGAGCCGACCAAACCGTCGGCGGTGACTGGCGATACTGCCGTCAACGCCGAGACTTCGACGAACCTCGCGTTCGCGTTGCAGGGCTTGGCAGCCCCCAACGTCAACAACTACAGCGGTCGCAACAACTCGGCCGGCATGGTGGGTCTGGCGTACTGGGCCAATGTCAACGACATCCGCCCCGACACGGCGGGGCAAGCCAACACGGTCGGCCGTCAGTCGGTGCAGACCCTGTGGGTGGACGTTCTGGAGCAGTCCTTCCAGCGCGACAACCAGTTTTACCTGACGGCAAAGTACGGCGGCTTCGTCCTGCCGCGTAACGCCGACGGCAGCTTGAACTACAGCTTCGCCAACACCACCCCTCTGACCCAGTCGTGGTGGTCCACGTCGGGCGATACGCTGACCGACACGCGGCCTGACCCGGACGTGACCCAGCCGCGCCCCGACAACTACTTCACGGCCGGCAATCCGGACCAGATGATCACGGGTCTGACGCGTGCCTTCGAGCGGATCAACACGCTGAGCGCGGCGTTCACGACCTCGTTCTCGACCTCGCTGCCCCAGGTGGCCCAGCTCGACAACGCGAGCTTCGGGGCCCAGTACGACCCCAGCAACTGGACCGGCGAGGTGGTGGCCAGCGAGCTGGACTTCAGCACGGACGGCGTGCCGACGCTGACCGAGCGCTGGCGCGCGACGACGCGGCTGGCCACGCAGTTGGGCGGCACCGGCTGGAACACGAACCGCCGCGTCGCGACCTGGAACGGCAGCACGGGCGTGGCCTTCCGCTCGGGCAGCATCAACGCTGCGCAGCTGGCGACCCTGGACACGAGCTACCGCACCGGCGATGACAGCGCCGACTACCTGAACTATCTGCGTGGTGATCGCACCCACGAGCAGAACTCGACCGCCACCGGTAGTTCGCGTGCCTACCGCACGCGCGTGCAGCTGCTCGGCGACATCGTCGGCTCGCGGGCCCGCCCGATCGGCCCGCCGGCGCTGCCGCTGTCCGATGCGTCCAATCCGGGCTACAGCGCCTTCAAGACGGCCCGCGCGACGCGCCCGACGGTGCTCTACGTCGGCGCCAACGACGGCATGCTCCACGCCTTCAACGGTGCGCTCACAGGCACCGGCTCGGGGCAGGAGATCTTCGCCTACGTCCCGAGTGCGACCTTCGGTGGCCCCAGCAGCCCCACCGCGCCGAACGTCGACGGGCTGGCTTCTCTGGGCAACCCGTCGTTCACGCACCACTATCTGGTGAACGCGACGCCGACCGGCTTCGACATCGATTTCACGCGGACCTGGAACGGCACCGCAGTCGGCACGGGCACCGCCGACTGGCGCACCGTGCTGATCGGCGGGCTGGGCAAGGGTGGGCGCAGCTACTACGCCCTCGACGTGTCGGATCCGGGGAGCATCACCACCGAAGCGGCCGCTGCCAGCCGCGTGCTGTGGGAGTTCACGGCACCGCAGATGGGTTTCACCTTCGGCGAGCCTGTGGTGGTGAAGACGCGCAAGTACGGCTGGACGGTGATCTTCCCTTCGGGCTACAACACCCCGGACGGTCGGGGCTACCTGTTCTTCGTGAATCCGCGCACCGGAGCCCTGCTGGAGACCGTGACGACCGGCACCGGCTCGACCACCAACGATGCCGGGCTGGCGCATGCCAACGGCTATGTGGTGGACTTCACCGACGGCTACGCCGACGCGATCTATGCCGGCGACCTGCTGGGCAACCTCTGGCGCTTCGACGTGACCGCGACCTCGGGCGCCTATCCGTCGCCGATCGTGCTGGCGCGCCTGACCGACAGCTCGGGCAACGCCCAGCCCGTCACGTCGCGGCCGATGATGGAACTGCATCCGCGCACCAAGAGGCGCATGATCCTCGTCGGCACAGGGCGGCTCCTCGACGAGAGCGACATCTCCTCGACGCGCGAGCAGGCCTTCTACGCGATCGACGACGGCAACCAGCTGCGCTTCAATGCCACGGCCAACCTGCCGGCCGGCGTGAATTTCCCCATCGAGCGCGACGAACTGGTCGTCAACAACAACCTGCTGACCGGCTTCACCGCAACGTCGACGTCGATGGGCTGGTACACCGACCTGGGCCGCGATGCCACGACCAACGTCGGCTGGCGCGTGGTCAGCGATCCGGCGACCTTCTCGGGAACCGTCGCCTTTGCACCCACGCTGCCCAGCATCAGCGACCCCTGCGCGCCATCCGGGTCGAGCCGCATCTTCGCGACCGACTACGCGTCAGGCATCTCGAGGCTGATCAACGACAGCGGTGTGGTGTCGTTCGTCACCTTGGGCTCGGTCGGTGTGGTGACGGACCTGCGCTTCCTGAGCGTCGGCGGCCGCGTGCGGCTGATCGGTGGTTCGGACCGCGGCGCGGTCGAGCGCATCCGCGGCAACTTCGGCTCGACGATCGGCCTGCGACGCCTGAACTGGCGCGAGCTGCAGATCGGCAACTGAGGGCGCCCAGCGCTCCGCCGCCCGAGGGCCTTGCCGCACGGCAAGGCCCTCGTCGTTTGCGGCGCCTAGGCAAGCGCCCTTTATCATCCCACCCATGCCCCAAGACCTCGCCGGGATCCGCCTGGACAACGCCCTGCGGCTGTTCGAGGAGTTCGTGCAGGCCACCGTCAAGCATGCGGACGCGGCGACGCTGCGTGGGCTGGAGGGGCGCTTCGCGGAGCGGCTCGGGATCCAGCCCAGCTACTGGAGCCAGATCAAGAGCCGCTCGCGCCAGATCGGTGAACGGCTCGCGCGCCAGTTCGAGCAGCTCTGCCACAAGCCTCATGGCTGGATGGATCAGCGCCACGGCGGCAGCGTGCCAGCCGCCGCCGCAGCGGTGCCGCCCGCGGGCTTCGAGGTGGCTGCGCCGGCTCCGGCCACGCCCCAGGACGACGACGAGCGCTTCATCGTCGGCCTGGTGCTGACCTACTACCGCCGCCACCCGCAGCGCGCGCGCACGCGGCTGCTCGAGCTGCTGGGCGAGGTGCTGGTCGCCGCACCGACCGGGGCCGCGGCGAAGTCGGCGAACCGGACGCCGGCGCCAGCGATCGACGGCGACACGCTCTGGGCCAAGGCTCGCACCGGTGTGGCGCCGTTGAAGCGCAAGCGCTGATGCGGGTCAGTCCCTAGCTCAAGGGACTTGACCAAGATAAATTGATATTTATCATTCAGTCAAGCTGCAGGCGACCCACCGCAGTCGACACCGCCGTCGAATCGCCCGGGCCCGACACCGCCGCGACGCCCTGCCCTCCCCCCCCCCGCCTCCCGGAGCTGCCCTCGATGCCCATGCCTTCGCAGACTTTCCAGCACCCTGCCCGCTGCAGCGTGTCGGTCCGCGTCACCGGACGCGCGGGCCGGACCCGGCTGTCAGGTCGCTCGTGGAACCGGCTGTCGCCGGGCATGCCTCCCCGTCGCTGAGTCCGCTCGGCGTCAGCCTCACGGCCCGGGATGCATCAGCACCCGGGCCGTTTGCTTTGCGGACGCGAGTCCGCGCCCTCACTCACGTTCCGTCCGCCAAGGAGATGACCATGAAGAACCGCCAGACCTGCCCCGCCCTCCGCCGCACCCAGCCGCGCAACCCGTTCGTCGCCGCCGCCCGCTTCCGGCAGGCCGGCATGCACGGCAAGAGCGGCCAGGCGCTGCGACAGCAGGCCCGCCGCGCCTTGCAGCGCGAGGTCGAGGACCTGCACCCGCCCCATTCCTGAACCGATCCGGCCACGCCTGCGCGCGCGGCCACCCGAGGAGCCCCGATCATGTGGACCACCTGGAGTCGAAGCCCGGCGCACGAGGCGCCGTTACTGAGTGTGTTGAGGGCCGCACGGCTCATGCTGGTCGCCAGCCTGCTGCGCGCCAGTTCGGCCTTGCTGCATGTCGCGGTGCGCCTGCAGCACCGCGCGGCGCCGGCCACGCCGGTCCCTGTGCCGGTGACGCAAGCCGAAGCCGAGCATCTGGAGTTCCACGCCGAAGCCGGCGCGCCGGAAGGCGCGCTCTATGTCGACGGTCGACTGGCCGGCTGGCTGAGCGGCGTGACACGCCTCTGAGGCGGCCATGAGGCCGGTTCCGACCCCGGGTTGTCGCGCTGCGACAACCCGGGAGCGACGTGGCGCCTTCAGTTCTGGCACTGTCGGCCGATAAGGAGCGCATTGCCCGAAAGCGCCCCGGTCACGGGACGCATCGCCCATGTTGATCCGACCCTCGACCGACCTTGCCGACTGGACGGCGCACCTGCGCAGCGCCGAGATTCCCGTGCTGGCGGCGACCGCCGAGGAGCTGGCCCTGCTGGCCCAGGCCGAGGCGTTGCGCGGCGATGTCGACGCGCACCAGCTCGCCGACCCGGTCGGCCGCGACCCGCTGATGGCCTTGAAGCTGCTGGCCGCCGTCGCGCAGGCGCGGCGCGCGCGGGGCCCCAGCGACGAGCGCGGCAGCCCGGAGACCGTCACCGCCGCCCTGGTCATGATGGGCATCGGCCCTTTCTTCCGCGCCTTCTCCGCCTTGCCGACGGTCGAATCGCTGCTGGCCACCGAGCCGGCGGCGCTGGCCGGCTTGCGTCGCGTGATGCGCCGGGCCCATCGCGCCGCCAACTTCGCGCTCGGCTTCGCGGTGCATCGCATGGACGAGGACGCCGCCGTCGTGCAGCTGGCCGCGCTGCTGCACGACTTTGCGGAGATGCTGCTGTGGTGCCACGCTCCGGCCCTGGCGCTGGAGATCGACCGCCGCCAGCAGGCCGATCCGGCCCTGCGCTCGGCCCTGGCCCAGCGCCAGGTGCTGGGCGTCGAACTGCACCCGCTGCAGCAGGCCCTGATGCGGGCCTGGGCCTTGCCGGATCTGCTGGTGCAGGTCAGCGACGACAGCCACGCAGCCCATCCGCAGGTGCAGAGCGTGGTGCTGGCCATCCGCGTGGCGCGCCACACCGAGGACCCTGCTCGCGGCTGGGGCAACCCGGCGGTCCCGGACGACCTGGCGGAGATCGGCCAGTTGCTCAACCTGTCGAGCGCCGCGGCGCAGAAGCTGCTGCACGAGATCGACGACTGAGCCGGGACTAGACTCGTGGCCATGAGCGGCCCCGATCTCGCCTTCTGGCAGCAGCGCTTCGACGAGGGCCGGTTGCCCTGGGATCGTGGCCGCAGCAGTCCGCAGCTGGTGGCCTGGCTGGCCGACGGCACGCTCTCGCCGCCCTCGCGCATCGCGGTGCCGGGCTGCGGCAGCGGGCACGAGGTCGAGACCCTGGCCCGCGCCGGCTTCACCGTCACGGCGCTCGACTACGCGCCCGGCGCCGTGGCCTTGACCCGCGGCCGGCTCGCCGCCGCAGCGCTCCAGGCCGAGGTCTGCCAGGCCGACGTGCTGGCCTGGCAACCCTTGCAGCCGCTCGACGCGGTCTACGAGCAGACCTGCCTGTGCGCGCTGCACCCGGACCACTGGACGGCCTATGCCGCCAAGCTGCGCGCCTGGCTGCGCCCCGGCGGCCGGCTCGCGGTGCTGGCGATGCAGGCCCGCCGCGACGGCGCCGCCGAGGGGCGGATCGAGGGGCCGCCGTACCACGTCGACGTGAACGCGCTGCGCGCGATCTTCACCGCCGCGCACTGGGACTGGCCGACGCCCCCCTATGCCGCCGTGCCGCACCCCAGCCACGACTGGGCCGAGCTGGCGCTGATCCTCACGCGCCGCTGAACCACGCCCGTAGCGTCCACTCACACCCTCGACATCCGACAGCGGGCGTTGAGGGTTGCCCCGTGACGACAAAACCCGGCCAAGCCTGAGACAATAGCGGCATGGCCTCACGCAAAGACACCACGACCCGCATCCAGGAAGACGGACTGCGCTACACCAGCAAGGCCCCGGGCTCGCCCTTCTCGCCAAGGCCCGGTGCCTTCTCCGGCGCGACCAACACCATGTCCTGCTTCTTCTGTGGTGCCCACCAGCCGCCGAACCGCCGCACCATGCAGAAGGTGCTGGGGCGCAGCCAGCCGGTCTGCGAACCGCTGTGCGAGAAGAACCCGCGCAGCAAGAAGCTCGCTGCCGCGGCCGCTGCTGCCGCCACCAGCGACAGCAGCGCCGGCTGAGCCGGCGATCTTTTCGCCCTTTTGCCTTGCTCTGCGGTCAGCGCTGCGC
The DNA here is from genome assembly GCA_964616015.1 of uncultured Methylibium sp. Classification (GTDB taxonomy): domain Bacteria; phylum Pseudomonadota; class Gammaproteobacteria; order Burkholderiales; family Burkholderiaceae_C; genus Methylibium. Next base: position 19,132 of record CAZTTC010000034.1, read on the forward strand.
GCGCAGCGCCCTTGCGACCCTATGCGTCGGCCCCGGCTGCGCACGGCCTGCCGCGAGTCGGTGCCGCGCTCACTCGCTGTGGCGGTGCGTGACGGCGACCGCCGCTCATCCCCACTGATCGCGACGAGCTCGACCTCATGGAACTGCAAGGCGAACGCCTCATCCCCGCCCCGGTAGACCGCACCTGGGCCGCGCTCAACGACCCCGAGACGCTGAAGGCCTGCATCGCCGGCTGCGAGTCGCTGGAGCGCGTCGGCGACGACCAGTTCGATGCGACGGTCGCGGTCAAGGTCGGACCGGTCAGCGCGCGCTTCAAGGCCAAGCTCAAGCTCAGCGACGTCAAGGCACCGGACTCCTACACGATCCACTTCGACGGTCAGGGCGGCGTGGCCGGCCACGGGAAGGGCTCGGCTGCGGTCGCGCTCGCGCCGGAAGGCAGCGGCACCAAGCTCAGCTACACCGCCAAGGCCCAGGTCGGCGGCAAGCTGGCGCAGATCGGCTCGCGGCTGATCGACGCGGCGGCCGGCAAGATCACCGAGGACTTCTTCTCGGCCTTCGTCCAGCAGCTGGCGCCGGTCGGCGGTGCCGAGGTGGCCGCCACGCCGGCGGCGGCCCCCGCAGCCGGGGTGGGCGGCAGCAGGACGATCTGGTGGATCATCGGGGCCGTCGTTGTGCTGGCGATCGCCTACATCGTCACCCGCTGAACCCAAGCACGCGAAAGCAGGAGCCCGGCGCATGGACAGTCTCGATCTTCAGGTACTCACCGAAGCCCGAACCTGGTTCGCGTCCGGGCGCCGCGTCTGGCTGGTCACCGTGATCGAGACCTGGGGCTCGGCCCCGCGCCCGCCGGGTGCCTTGCTGGCGCTGCGCGATGACGGCGTCGTCGTCGGCTCGGTCTCGGGGGGATGCGTCGAGGACGACCTGATTGCGCGCGTGCGCGAAGGCGAGCGCGTCGGCCAGCCCTCGCTGGTGACCTATGGGGTCACCAAGGAGGAGGCGGCACGCTTCGGCCTGCCCTGCGGCGGCAACCTGCGACTGGTGCAGGAGCCGCTGCAGACGCTGGACTGGATCGACGGCATCCTGGAGCGCACCGCGCGCCACGAACTGGTGGCGCGCCGGCTGCGCCTGGACACCGGCCGCGTCACGCTGGAGCCGGCCTCGCGGGGCGAGGAGTTCTCGTTCGACGGCCAGACGTTGCGCGCACTCTACGGCCCGCGCTGGCGGCTGGTGATCATCGGCGCCGGCCAGCTGTCCAAGGTGCTGGCGCAGATGGCGCTGGCACTGGACTTCGAGGTGGTCTGCTGCGACCCGCGCGAGGAGTACCACCTCAGCTGGGACCTGCCGGGCACGACCTTCAGCAAGGCCATGCCGGACGATCTGGTGGCCGAGCTGCAACTCGACCCGCACAGCGCACTGGTGGCCCTGACCCACGACCCCAAGCTCGACGACATGGCCCTGCTCGAGGGGCTCAAGTCGCCGGCCTTCTACGTCGGCGCGCTGGGCTCGCGTGGCAACACCGCCAAGCGCAAGGAGCGGCTCGCGCTGTTCGACCTCAGCCCCGCCGAGATCGACCGGCTGCACGGCCCGATCGGCCTGCACCTGGGCGCACGCACACCGGCCGAGATCGCGGTCGCGATCCTGGCCGAGGTGGTCGCTGTGCGCTACGGCGTCGAGCTGGTCCAGAAGAAGGACGGCTCGGCCGTGCCACTGGCCGGCATCGGCCCCGCCGTCTGCGGCGTGTCGCCGCGCGCCTGAGCCCGGCCGCGCCTGGCGACAATCGGTGTCCGATGGACACCGCCCCGCTGCTGCGCCTGCAGGCGATCGACAAGCGCTATCCCGGCGGCATGCAGGCGCTCGCCGGCCTGACGCTGACGGTCGGCGCCCGCGAGTTTGTCGCGCTGCTCGGGCCTTCCGGCTGCGGCAAGAGCACTGCGCTGCGCCTGATCGCCGGCCTGGAGGCAGCGGGCTCAGGCTCGCTCGCCTGGGCAGGGGCCCTGCCCACGCTGGGCTTCGTGTTCCAGGAGCCGACGCTGATGCCCTGGGCCACGGTGTCCGACAACGTCTTCCTGCCGCTGCGACTGCAGGGTCGCGCGCGCGCCGAAGCCGCGCCCCTCATCGACCGGATGCTGGACCGCGTGGGCCTTTCTTCGTTCGCCGCTGCCTACCCGCGCGAGCTGTCGGGCGGCATGAAGATGCGGGTGTCGATCGCGCGCGCACTGGTCACGCGGCCGGGCCTGTTGCTGATGGACGAACCCTTCGCGGCCCTCGACGAGCTGACGCGCCAGCAGCTCGGCGAGGACCTGCTCGCGATCCAGGCCGAGCAGGGTTTCGCGGTGGTGTTCGTCACGCACAGCGTGCACGAGTCGACCTACCTTGCCGACCGGGTCCTGGTCATGACGCCGCGCCCGGGGCGCGTCGCGGCCGAGTGGCGCATCGACGAGCCCCGGCCCCGCGGCGAGGCCTACCGCCTGTCGGCACGCTACGACGCGCATCGCGTGGCGGTGTCGCGCGCCCTGCGCGATGCGATGGCCGTTGCGGCCGGCGAGGCCGGTGGCCATGCCTGAACCTCGCTCGCCCCTGTGGCGCGTCGTGCTGCCGCTCGCGCTGGTCGGCGCGCTGCTGCTGGCCTGGGAGGTGCTGGTGCGCGTGAAGCAGATCCCGCACTACATCTTGCCGGCGCCGTCGCTCGTGCTCTCGACCCTGGCCGAGCGCTGGGACTCGCTGGCGCCGTCGCTCTGGTTCACGCTGCGCCTGACGCTGCTGGCCCTGGGCGCAGCGGTGGTCGGCGGCGTGCTGCTGGCGATGGCGTTCGCGTACTCGCGCTGGGTCGAGCTGGCGCTGTTCCCGGTGGCCGTGGTGCTGCAGGTGACGCCGCTGATCGCGATCGCGCCGCTGATCCTGATCTACGTCGAGAACACCACCGCAGCGTTGCTGCTGTGCGCCTGGATCGTCGCCTTCTTCCCGGTGCTGGCCAGCACGGTGACCGGGCTGCGCAGCGCCGATGCGAACCTGCGCGATCTGTTCACCCTGTACCGTGCGACGCGCTGGCAGCGCCTGCGCTGGCTGCTGGCGCCGAGCGCGCTGCCCTACTTCCTGTCGGGCCTCAAGATCGCCGGCGGCCTAAGCCTGATCGGCGCCGTGGTGGCCGAGTTCACCGCGGGCAGCGCCGGGCGCGAGACCGGGCTGGCCTCGCGCATCCTCGAGGCGAGCTTTCGCACCGAGATCCCACTGATGTTCGCAGCCCTGCTGCTGGTGTCGCTGCTGGGCGTCGCGATCTTCGTGGCCTTCTCGGCACTGTCGCGTTGGGCCATCGGCCACTGGCACGAGAGCGAGCGGGCCGGACGCCCCTGAAGGAGAGCGTTGCGATGCGAGACCTGTTGCAAAGAGACTTCGGCACCGTCGCCGGGCTGATCAGCGATCACGCGCGGCATGCACCGGCGCGCCGTGCCCTGGTCGATGGCGTGCGCGCGGTCGGCTACGGCCAGCTCGACGCGATGATGGACCGCGTTGCAGCCAGCCTGCAGCGCGACGGCCTGCGAGCCGGCGATGCGCTCGCGATCTGCGCCGCGGCCTCGCTGGAGTACGCGGCCGTCTTCCTGGGCGCGCTGCGTGCCGGCGTCGTGGTGGCACCGCTCGCGCCGGGCTCAAGCATTGCCAGCCTCGAGCGCATGCTGGCCGATGCCGGGGCGCAGCGCGTGTTCGTCGACGCGGCCGCGACCGAGGCGACGACCGCGGCAGGGGCACGGCCCTGCATCGCGCTCGATGCCTCGCCCGGCCGCCCCTCGCTGCAGGACTGGCTGATGCCGGACGGCGCGCGCCCGGTGGCGACGAGCGTGCGGCCTCACTGGCCCTTCAACATCATCTATTCGTCCGGCACCACCGGCGAACCCAAGGGCATCGTGCAAGCGCACGGCATGCGCTGGGCGCACGTGCAGCGCGGTGCGAAGTACGGCTACGGGCCGGACACGGTGACCCTGCTGGCCACACCGCTGTACTCGAACACCACGCTGGTGGTGTTCTTCCCGACGCTGGCCTTCGGCGGCACGGTGGTGCTGATGCCAAAGTTCGACGCCGCCGGCTACCTGGCGCTTGCGCAGCGCGAACAGGCCACGCACACGATGCTGGTGCCGGTGCAGTATCAGCGGCTCATGGCACGGCCGGACTTCGACGCTCACGACCTGCGCAGCTTGCGGATGAAGTTCTGCACCAGCGCGCCGTTCTCTGCGGCACTCAAGGCCGACGTGCTGAGGCGTTGGCCTGGCGGTCTGGTCGAGTTCTACGGCATGACCGAGGGCGGTGGCACCTGCATCCTCGAAGCCCACTTGCATCCCGACAAGCTGCACACCGTCGGCCAGCCGGCCGAGGGACACGACATCCGGCTGATCGACGACGCCGGCCACGAGGTCTCGCGCGGCGAGGCCGGCGAGGTGGTCGGCCATTCGGCCGGCATGATGAGCGGCTACCACCGGCAGCCCGCCAGGACGCGCGAGGCAGAGTGGTTCGACCCGCAGGGCAAGCGCTTCATCCGTACCGGCGATGTCGGCCGCTTCGACGACGCCGGCTTCCTGACCCTGTTCGACCGCAAGAAGGACATGATCATCTCCGGCGGATTCAACATCTATCCCAGCGACCTCGAGGCGGTGCTGCGTCAGCACGAGAGCATCGCCGACGCGGCGGTGGTGGGCGTGCCGTCCGAGCAGTGGGGCGAGACACCGGTGGCCTTCGTCGTGCGGCGCGACTGTGCCCCCGTCGACTCCCAGGGTTTGCTGACCTGGGTCAACGCCCAGGTCGGCAAGACCCAGCGCCTTTCGGCCCTCCACTTCATCGACGAGCTGCCGCGCAGCGCGATCGGCAAGGTGCTCAAGCGCGAGTTGCGCGAGCGGCACGCCACGCAGCGCTGAGGTCCGCCCGCGGTGTCGCCGACGCGACCGCTGGCTGCGGGATCGCCACGATGCGCCGCCGGTTCAATGCCCGGCTGAAGCGCAGGCAGCATGCAAAACGCCCACTCGGGGTGGGCGTTTTGCTACGGCCGACGGCCTGTATGTGGTTGCGGGGACAGGATTTGAACCTGCGACCTTTGGGTTATGAGCCCAACGAGCTACCAGACTGCTCCACCCCGCGACT
>CAZTTC010000035.1:0-22982 GCA_964616015.1 uncultured Methylibium sp.
CCCGAGCACATCATCGAGTTCTTCCACGGCTACACCTACTCGGGCCACCCGCTGGCCTGTGCCGCGGCCATCGGCACGCTGGACACCTACGCCGACGAAGGCCTGCTGACGCGCGCCAGCGAGATGGAGGCCTACTTCGCCGAAGCGCTGCACAGCCTGAAGGGGATGCCGCACGTGATCGACATCCGCAACATCGGCCTGGTGGGCGGCGTCGAGTTGCGGCCGATCGACGGCAGCCCGGGCAAGCGCGCCTTCGACATCTTCCTCGACTGCTGGGAGAAGGGCGTGCTCATCCGCACCACGGGCGACACCGTCGCGATGTCGCCGCCGCTGATCATCAACCGGCAGCAGGTCGACCAGCTGATCGGCACCCTCGGCGCAGCGCTGCAGCGCGCGGCCTGAGCCCTCGATCGCCCTGCAGCGCAGACGACCTCATCACGAGGGCCTTGCCTAGCGCATACCGTATGAGCTTCCTTCGCGCCGACCAGGACCTCACGCGAGACTCGTACTACGTGGCCACCGCGCCGCGCGAGACGGACTTTGCGGCGCTCGAAGAAACCATCACCGCCGACGTGGCCATCGTCGGCGGCGGACTGGCCGGCCTGTCGGCCGCCATCGAGCTGGCCGACCGCGGCTTCAGCGTGGCCCTGCTGGAGGCCCGCCAGATCGGCTGGGGCGCGTCGGGCCGCAACGGGGGGCAGGCGATCCATGGGCTGGCATGCGACCAGGACGAGATCGAATCGCAGCTGGGCCTCGACGAGGCCCGGCGGGTCTGGTCGATGTCGATCGAGGCGCTGGACCTGATTCGCGAGCGCTGCCGCCGCTTCGCGATCGACTGCGATTGGCAGGACGGCTACCTCGGCCTCGCGGTCGGCGCCAAGAAGGCCGCCGGCCTGCGCCGCTGGCACGAGCGCATCGCGCAGGTCTACGGCTACCCGCTGCGCTGGATCGCCGCCGACGAACTGCCGCAGTGGATCGCCAGTCCGCGCTTCCACAGCGGCCTGCACGATCCGCGTTCCGGCCACCTGCATCCGCTGAAGTACAGCCTCGGGCTGGCCAGGGCGGCGCGCTCGCTGGGCGTGCGGATCTTCGAGCGATCGGCCGTCACGGCGCTGGAACCCGCCATCGCGCCCGGCACCGCGAACCTCGTGCGCACCGCGCAAGGCAGCGTGCGGGCACAGCAGGTGCTGCTGGCCGGCAACGTCTACCTGCAGGAGCTGGCGCCGCAGATCGCGCCGCAGCTGGGTGCCCGCATCATGCCGGTCGGCACCTACATCGTGTGCTCCGAACGGCTGGGCCCGGCGCTGTGCACGTCGCTGATCCCTTCACGCTCGGCCGTCTGCGACACCAACTTCGTGCTCGACTACTTCCGCCCGACCGCGGACCACCGCCTGCTGTACGGCGGACGGGTCAGCTACAGCACCGTCACGCCGATGCACCTGGCCGGCGGCATGCAGCAGCGCATGGCGACCACCTTCCCGCAGCTGCAGGGCACCCGCATCGACTACGCCTGGGGCGGCTTCGTCGACATCTCGATGAACCGGGCGCCGGACTTCGGCCGCCTGCCGGGCCAGGCCGCGAATGTCTACTACCTGCAGGGCTTCTCGGGCCATGGCCTGGCGCTCACCGGCCTGGCCGGCAAGCTGGTGGCCGAGGCCATGGCCGGCGACGCCTCGCGCTTCGACACCTTCGCGCGGCTGAAGCACCGCCGCTTTCCCGGCGGTCGCCTGCTGCGCACGCCCGCGCTGGTGCTGGGCATGGCCTACTACCGCCTGAAGGACGCCCTGTGAACAAGCCCGAAGCCCTGCGTGGCATGCCGCTTGCACGAGACTCGGGCATGGGCTCTTCCGCTCGCCCGGTCGTGCTGCTGCCGGCCTGCAACCGCCGGCTCGGCCACCACCCCTTCCACATCGCCGGCCAGAAGTACGTCGACGCAGTGCGACTGGCCGGCGGCCTGCCGCTGATCGTGCCGTCGGCGCAGGCGCACGAGATCGACGAGCTGCTGGACCTGGCCGACGGCGTCTTCCTCACCGGCTCGCCGAGCAACGTGCATCCGCGCCACTTCGGTGAAGCGGTGCACGACGTCTCGCTGCCGCTGGACCCGCAGCGCGACGAATGGACCCTGCTGCTGATCCCGCGTGCGCTGGAGCGCGGCATCCCGCTGTTCGCCGTCTGCCGCGGCTTCCAGGAGACCAACGTGGCGCTCGGCGGCAGCCTGCACCAGGCCGTGCAGGAGCAGCCCGGCCTGATGGACCACCGCGACCGCCACGACGATCCGGTCGAGGTGCAGTACGGCCCGGCCCATCCGGTGCGCGTGCAGCCGGGCGGCCTGCTGGCCACGCTGCTCGGCGAGGCCGAGTTCGAGGTCAACAGCCTGCACGGCCAGGGCGTGAAGCGCCTGGCCGATGGCCTGCGCATCGAAGCGCTGGCGCCGGACGGCGTCGTCGAGGCCTTCACGCGCCCGTCGGCACCCGGCTTCAATCTCGGCGTGCAATGGCATCCCGAGTGGCAGGCGCGCGACAACCCGGTCTCGATGACCTTGCTGCGTGCCTTCGGCGATGCCTGCCGCAGCTTCCGTGAGCTCAACCGAGAGTCGGTGCGCGAGCGTCCCCGCGTGCCCTAGGTCCCTGGCGACCCCGGCCCGGCCGGGGTGCGATGCGATGGCGCGCCGCCTCCCCTTCCCTGCACAGCGCGCAGCAACCGAACAGGTGACATATGGTGGTCCGAGACAATTTCACATTCAGCGAACTTGAGCAATGGCTCAATGAACGGCGCGTGACCGAGATCGAGTGCCTCGTGCCCGACCTCACCGGCGTCGCGCGCGGCAAGATCCTCCCGCGCCAGAAGTTCACCGAGGATCGCGGCATGCGCCTGCCCGAGGCGGTGGTCGCGATGGGCGTGACCGGCGAATTTCCCGAGGAAGGGCCGTACTACGACGTCATCAGCCCGACCGACCAGGACATGCACCTGCGTCCCGACCCGAGCACGGTGCGCATCGTCCCCTGGGCCACCGATCCGACCGCGCAGGTCATCCACGACTGCTTCGACCGCGATGGCAAGCTGGTGCCCTTTGCGCCGCGCTCGGTGCTGCGCCGCGTCTGCGAGCTCTACGACGCCGAGGGCTGGGACCCGGTCGTCGCGCCCGAGCTGGAGTTCTACCTGGTGGCCCGCAACACCGACCCGGACGTGCCTCTCAAGGCGCCGATCGGTCGCAGCGGCCGCGCCGAGACCTCGCGCCAGGCCTACTCGATCGATGCAGTCAACGAGTTCGACCCACTGTTCGAGGACGTCTACGACTACTGCGAGAAGATGGAGCTCAACGTCGACACGCTGATCCACGAGGTCGGTGCCGGCCAGATGGAGATCAACTTCTTCCACGCCCATCCGCTGGGCCTGGCCGACGAGGTGTTCTTCTTCAAGCGCACCTTGCGCGAAGCGGCGCTGCGCCACGACATGTTCGCCACCTTCATGGCCAAGCCCATCGCCGGCGAGCCGGGCAGCGCGATGCACGTGCACCAGAGCATCGTCAGCAAGCAGACCGGCCGCAACATCTTCAGCAACGAGGACGGCACGCCCAGCCAGGAGTTCTACTGGTACATCGGCGGCCTGCAGAAGTACGTGCCGGCGGCGATGGCGCTGTTCGCGCCCTACGTCAACAGCTACCGCCGCCTGGTGCGCAGCAACGCCGCGCCGATCAACATCCAGTGGGGCACCGACAACCGCACGGTGGGCATCCGCTCGCCGGTCGCCACGCCGTCGGCGCGGCGCATCGAGAACCGTGTGATCGGCGCCGACGCCAACCCGTATGCCGCGCTGGCGGCCACGCTGGCCTGCGGCTACCTGGGCATCAAGCACCGCATCGAGCCGACGCCCGAGTGCAAGGGCGACGCCTACCTCGGCGATTTCCAGCTGCCGCGCAGTCTGGGCGAGGCGCTCGGCCTGCTGCGCGCCGAGAAGGACCTGGCCGAGGTGCTGGGCACCGCCTTCGTGACCGTCTACACCGAGGTCAAGGAGATCGAGTACGCCGAGTTCATGAAGGTGATCTCGCCGTGGGAGCGCGAGCATCTGCTGCTGCATGTATGACGCCCCCCCGTTGCGGCGTCGCCGCTCCCCCTCCAGGGGCGCCGCTGGCGGACCGGCCAAGCCGGATCCGCGGCGGCTGCTTGGCAAACACAACCGACACGCAAGTCATGACCCGTACGACCGCCGACTGGCAACGCGCTGACGCCGCGCACTTCCTGCACCCCTTCACCGACTTCAACGCGCTGGCGAAGAAGGGCTCGAGGATCATCACGCAGGCCGACAACATCTACCTGCGCGACAGCGAAGGCCAGCGCATCCTCGACGCCATGAGCGGCCTGTGGTGCGTCAATGTCGGCTACGGCCGGGCCGAGCTGATCGACGCCGCCACGGCGCAGCTCCAGCAGCTGCCCTTCTACAACGCCTTCTTCCAGACCGCGACCACGCCGGCCATCGAGCTGGCGGAGCTGCTGGCCGAGGTCACGCCGCCGCAGTTCCAGCACGTGTTCTTCTCGGGCTCGGGCTCCGAGGGCAACGACACGGTCGTGCGCATGGTGCGCCGCTACTGGGACGTGCTGGGCCAGCCCGAGCGCAAGGTCATCATCAGCCGCAACAACGCCTACCACGGCTCGACGATGGCGGGCGCCTCGCTGGGCGGCATGAGCGGCATGCACGCCCAGGGCGGACTGCCCATCCCGGACATCGTGCACATCGAGCAGCCCCACTGGTACGAACTCGGCCGTCCGCAGGGCCTGTCGCGCGCCGAGTTCGGCCACCTGGCGGCGTCCTGGCTCGAGAAGAAGATCCTCGAGGTCGGGCCGGAGCGCATCGCCGCCTTCATCGGCGAACCCATCCAGGGCGCCGGCGGCGTGATCATCCCGCCCGAGACCTACTGGCCGGCCGTGCAGGCGATCTGCGACAAGTACGGCATCCTGCTGGTGTCGGACGAAGTGATCTGCGGCTTCGGCCGCACCGGCCACTGGTGGGGCTGCGAGGCCCTGGGCTCGAAGCCCGACCTGATGACCTTTGCCAAGGGCGTGACCTCGGGCTACATCCCGCTCGGCGGCGTGATGGTCGGCGAGCGGATCGCCAAGGTGCTGATCGAGCAGGGCGGCGAGTTCAACCACGGCTACACCTACAGCGGCCACCCCGTGGCCTGTGCGGTGGCGCTGGCCAACATCCGCCTGATCCAGCGCGAGCGCCTGGTCGAGAAGGTCCGCACCGAGACCGGTCCCTACCTGGCTCAACAGTACGCCATGCTGGCCGAGCACCCGCTGGTCGGCGATGCCGAGACCTGTGGCCTGATGGGCGCCATCACGCTGGTCAAGGACAAGGATCGCGGCACGCCGTTTGCAAGCGAGCTGGAGGTCGGCATGGTCTGCCGCGGCCACTGCTTCGGCAACGGCCTGATCATGCGGGCCGTGGGCGACCGCATGATCATCGCCCCGCCGCTGGTGATCACGCGCGAGCAGATCGACGAGATGATGACCCTGATCCGCCGTTGCCTCGATCTGACCTGGGCCGACGTGCGGGCCCGGGGCTGGGTCTGACCGCATGGCGAGCGGTCGGCGGTTCGGCCAAGCTGTGCGTTACCGGATTTTCCTGACACCCTTGATCGGTTTCAACCTGGAGGACTGCCCATCATGAAGCTATTGCCCGTCGGTGCCTTGAGTGCCCTTGCCTTCACCGTCCTTGCGCTCGCTTCGGCCGGCGTGCGGGCCCAGGAGGAGGAGAAGGTCCTCAACGTCTACAACTGGTCCGACTACATCGCCGAGGACACGATCAGGAACTTCGAGAAGGAAACCGGCATCAAGGTCCGCTACGACAACTTCGACAACAACGAGATCGTCCACGCCAAGCTGGTGGCGGGCAAGACCGGCTACGACATCGTCGTGCCGTCCTCGTACTGGGCCAAGATCCAGGCCGACGGCGGCCTGCTCGCCAAGCTCGACAAGGGCAAGATCCCGAACTACAAGAACCTCGATCCCGCGCTGCAGGAGCAGCTGGCCAAGCTCGATCCGGGCAACCAGTACCAGGTCAACTGGCTGTGGGGCTTCACCACGATCGGCGTCAACGTCGACAAGGTCAAGGCCGCGCTGGGCAGCATGCCGATGCCCGACAACGCCTGGGACCTGGTCTTCAAGCCCGAGTACATCTCCAAGCTCAAGAGCTGCGGCGTCAGCTTCCTCGACTCGGCCACCGAGATCATTCCCGCGGCCCTGCACTACCTGGGCAAGCCGGCCTATTCCAAGAACCAGGCCGACTACGCCGGCGTGGCGCCGCTGCTCAAGAGCGTGCGCCCCTACGTGACGCTGTTCAGCTCGTCGGGCTACATCAACGACATGGCCAACGGCTCGATCTGCCTGGCGCTCGGCTGGTCCGGTGACATCAACATCGCCAAGCAGCGCGCGATCGACGGCAAGACCGGCCAGAAGATCGAGGCCCTGGTGCCCAAGACCGGCGGCATCCTGTTCTTCGACGTGATGGTGATCCCGGTCGACGCACCCCACCCCGGCAACGCGCACAAGTTCATCGACTACATGCTGCGTCCCGAGGTCAGCGCGAGCCTGACCAACAAGGTCTTCTACGCCAACCCGAACAAGGAATCGAAGAAGTTCATCCGGCCGGAGGTGGCCAGCAACCCGACGGTCTTCCTGCCCGACGCCGACATGAAGAAGATGCAGGCGCCGGACGCGCTGTCCAACGACATCCGGCGCACCATGACCCGGCTGTACACGTCGTTCAAGACCGGACTCTGACCCGCCACGTGCCCTGGGAGGGAGGCGACATGACGACCCACAGCGACAGCGCCGCCGGCGCGGCGTTCCTGCAGATCCAGGACGTGGTCAAGGACTTCGGCGGCGGCGCCGTCGCGGTCAACCACGTCAGCCTGGAGATCGCCAAGGGCGAGATCTTCGCGCTGCTCGGCTCCTCGGGCTGCGGCAAGACGACGCTGCTGCGGATGCTCGCCGGCTTCGAGACGCCGACCTCCGGGCGCATCCTGCTGGGCGGGCAGGACCTCGCGAAGATGCCGCCCTACGAGTGCCCGATCAACATGATGTTCCAGAGCTACGCGCTGTTTCCGCACCTGACGGTGTGGGAGAACATCGCCTTCGGCCTGAAGCGCGAAGGCATGGCCAAGGACAAGCTGGTCGAGCGCGTGGAGACCATGCTCAAGCTCGTGCAGCTGGGCAAGTACGCGCAGCGCAAGCCGCACCAGCTGTCGGGCGGGCAGCAGCAGCGCGTCGCGCTGGCGCGCAGCCTGGCCAAGCGGCCGCAGCTGCTGCTGCTCGACGAGCCGCTGGGCGCACTCGACAAGAAGCTGCGCGAGGAAACCCAGATCGAGCTGGTCAACATCATCGAGGAGGTCGGCGTCACCTGCGTGATGGTCACCCACGACCAGGAGGAAGCCATGACGATGGCCTCGCGCATCGCCGTGATGAGCGAGGGCCGTGTGCTGCAGGTCGGCGCGCCGAGCGAGATCTACGAGACGCCGGCCACGCGCTTCGTCGCCGACTTCATCGGCAACGTCAACCTGATGGACGGCCGGCTGACCGAAGACCACCCCGACCGCGTCATCATCGACTGCGAGGACTGCAGCCACCTGGTCGGCCACGGCATCACCGGCACCGAGGGCATGGCCGTCAGCGTCGCGGTGCGGCCCGAGAAGATCCGCCTGGCCCGTGAGGAGCCGGCGGGGCCGCACAACCGAGTGCAGGGCACGGTCAAGGACCTGTCGTACTTCGGCAGCTTCACCGTCTACCACCTCAAGCTGCCCAGCGGACAGGTGCTCAAGATCAGCCAGAGCAACGTCGATCGCCACCGCGACGACGAGCTCACCTGGGGCGATGCGGCCTGGGCCTCGTGGACTCCGTCCGCGCAGGTGGTGCTGACGCAATGAGGCCCGCATGCGTCGCCTGACCGCCTGGTGGGCCTGGCTGAGGCGCGGCCGCACGGCCGTGATCGGCCTGCCCTACCTGTGGCTGCTGGCCTTCTTCCTGGCGCCCTTCCTGATCGTGCTGAAGATCAGCATCTCCGAGATGGAGAACGTCAGCTTCAAGGACCTGCTGGTCCTGAAGGATGGCGTGCTGCAGCTGTCGATCAAGCTGTCGAACTACGTCTTCATCACCGAGGACGACCTCTACTTCGCCACCTACGTCTCGAGCGTCAAGTACGCGGCCATCACCACGGTGCTGTGCCTGGCCATCGGCTACCCCTTTGCGTACTTCATGGCGCGCGCCAAGGCCACGCTGCAGCCGGCGCTGCTGATGCTGGTGATGCTGCCGTTCTGGACCTCCTTCCTGCTGCGCGTCTACGCCTGGAAGGGCCTGCTGGGCGAGAACGGCTGGGTTTCCGAGCTGCTGATCGCGCTGAGGCTCGACCATGTCCTGCTGGCGGCCGGCCTGATCGCGGCCGAAGGCAAGTTCATGAACACGCCCTTCTCGCTGGTCGTGGGCATGGTCTACACCTACCTGCCCTTCATGATCCTGCCGCTGTACGCCAACCTGTCCAAGATGGACTTGCGCCTGCTCGAGGCGGCCCAGGACCTGGGCGCGACGCCGGCGACCGCGTTCTGGAAGATCACCGTGCCGCTCTCCAAGGCCGGCATCATCGCCGGCTCGATGCTGGTCTTCATTCCCTGCGTCGGCGAGTTCGTGATCCCCGAGCTGCTCGGCGGGCCGCAGACCCTGATGATCGGCCGCGTGCTGTGGGACGAGTTCTTCAGCAACAACGACTGGCCGATGGCGTCGACCGTGGCGGTCGTGATGGTGCTGCTGATCATCGTGCCGCTGGCCCTGTTCAACCGCTACCAGGCGCAGGCCCAGGAGAAGCGGGCATGACGGCGCGCCGGACGCTCTTCGGCGCGGCCTTCGCGCGCCGCTTCGGCTTCGGCTGGCTCGGCGCCGGCTACCTGTTCCTCTACCTGCCGATCCTCGCGCTGGTGATCTTTTCGTTCAACGACTCGCCGATCCCCAGCGTCTGGACCGGCTTCACGCTGAAGTGGTACGCCGCCCTGCCGGCCGACCGCGAGATGGTCGGTGGCCTGTGGCTGAGCCTGAAGATCGCCTTCTTCACCGCCTGCGGCTCGGTGGTGCTGGGCACCCTGGCGGCCTTCGCGCTGGTCAAGTACCGGCGCTTCACCGGGCGCACGCTGTTCTCGGGCATGGTCAATGCGCCGCTGGTGATGCCCGAGGTCATCGTCGGCCTGTCGCTGCTGCTGATGCTGGTGTCGGTGCAGCGTGCGACTCAGTCGGCCTTCGGCTGGGGCTTCCCCGAGCGCGGCATGCTGACGATCTGGCTCGGCCACCTGCTGCTCGGCATGGCCTACGCCACAGTGGTGATCCAGGCGCGCCTGCAGGACCTGAACCCGCAGCTCGAGGAAGCCGCGATGGACCTGGGCGCGCGGCCGCACCAGGTCTTCTACCTCGTCACGCTGCCGATGATCGCGCAGTCGCTGTTCTCGGCCTGGCTGCTGACCTTCACGATCTCGCTCGACGACGTCGTGCTGTCGGCCTTCCTGTCCGGCCCCGGCTCGACCACGATGCCGCTGGTGATCTTCTCGCGCGCCCGGCTGGGCGTGAACCCGAGCGTCAACGCGATGGCGACCGTGATCATCGTCGTCGTCGCCGTCGGCGTGCTGACTGCCAGCTACCTGATCGCCCGCGCCGAGCGCCAGCGCGCCCTGGCCATGGCCGCCGCGCAGCGCGCCGGCGGCTGATGCCACCCCACCGCCTACACGAACCCGAACGACCTTCAAGAGAGGAGCCCACGACATGAGAACCTGGAAACACACCGCTCTCGCCCTGGCCCTGGCCAGCGCCTTTCCCGCCGCGATGGCGCAGAGCAACGCCGAGGTGCTCAAGGAACTGCAGGCGCTGAAGAACCGCGTGGCCGAGCTGGAGGCCAAGCTCAAGGCCGCCGAAGCGGCCAAGCCCGCGGTGCCGGCAGGATCTGCGCAGTGGGGCATGACGCCCGAGCAGGCCGCGGAGTTCAACCGCATCGCCGTCAAGACCGAGGCGCTTGAGGACGCCCGTGACGCCTCCGGCCTGAAGGGCCTGAAGATCAGCGGCTACGTGGACCCCACCTACATCTACAACAAGAACCAGGGACGCGCAGGCTTCCAGTTCCTCAACCGGATCGAGGACGACGGCTACAACTACGACAACTCCTACTTCGGTGCCGCATCGATCGACTTCCTCAAGGAGACCGACAGCGGCACCCGCTGGCGCCTGACGCTGACGCCCAACCGCGGCGTCGGCGCGGTGTTCGACGGCAGCTCCATCGTCCAGGAGGCCAGCGTCTCGGTGCCGCTGGGCGACCTGCAGACTCGCTTCATCGCCGGCCAGGTGCCGGACTGGTCGGGCTACGAATACCAGCAGCCGACGCTCAACAAGCTGATCACGCACAACCTGCTGTACGACTTCACCCTGCCCACCGCCTACACCGGCGCCGGCATGGAGATCACGCGCGGCAAGTGGATCGTCAAGGCGCTGCTGGCGCAGACCAATGCCACCAAGAACCCGCAGGGCGAGAAGGGCTCGGCGCTGAACTACCGCGTCGACTACTCCAAGGGCGAGTTCCAGGGCTTCGGCTTCGCCGGTACGCACGGCAAGCTGGCGAATTTCCGTGCGTTCGACGACACGCAAGTCGATGGGATCGGTGTCAATCCGATCACGCTCGAACCGTACAGCACACGCAACACCACGGCCCACCTGTTCGAGTTCGACGCCTACTTCATCCGTGGCGACTGGACGGTGCAGGGCCAGGTCAGCTACGGCCAGCAGAAGAACGCCGCTGTCACGGCCGACCCGGTCACCGGCGAGCTGCGCGACGCGCGCTGGTACGGGCTGTCGGGCCTGGCGGCCTACAAGTTCACGCCGCGCCTGGAGGGCATCCTGCGCGCCGACTACATCAAGAACGACAAGAACGGCGGCGGCCTGCTGGGCTACAACTTCGCCGACGACCGCAACGGCATCGGACCCGGCTACGTGTTCGACGACGGCACCGGCACCTGGATCCAGCCCGACACCGAGAAGGGCGCGACGCGCACGGCGGTCTCCTTCGGCCTGAGCTACCTGTTCAACCTGAACACCACCTTCAAGGCCGAATACCGTCTCGACCGCGCCAACCAGGCGGTCTTCTTCGACGTCAAGGACGGCGGCTACAAGAAGACCAACCACCTGTTCGGCGCTGCGGTGGTCGTGAGCTTCTGACGCCCGCAAAGACCCTGCCCCAGGCATGACGCCGCCCCGGCAGCGTCATGCCCTTCTGCGCTACAAGTCCGACTCCGCTGTCCCGCGCCCTCCATCGAGTCCTGCCATGGCAAACCCCGTGATCGACTGGCGCGAACGCGCCACCAAGACGGCCATCGACGGCCGCAGCTTCATCAACGGCGAACCGCGCGATGCCGTCGCCGGCGAGCGCTTCGACTGCATCTCGCCGATCGACGGTCGCGTGCTGGGCCGCGTCGTGCGCGGCCAGGCGGCCGACATCGACCTCGCCGTCCGGGCCGCCCGCGCCGCCTTCGAGGACGGCCGCTGGGCGCGTCGCTCGCCGGCGCAGCGCAAGCGCACGCTGCAGGTTTTCGCCGACAAGATCCTGGCGGCGAAAGAAGAGCTCGCCCTGCTCGAGACGCTCGACATGGGCAAACCGATCCAGTACTCGCTGTCGGTCGACGTGCCCTCCACGGCGCGCACGATCGCCTGGTATGCCGAGGCGGTCGACAAGATCTACGACGAGATCGCACCGACCGGCCACAACGCGCTGGCGCTGATCCAGCGCGAGGCCATGGGCGTGATCGGCGTCATCGTGCCCTGGAACTACCCGATGATCATGGCTGCCTGGAAGCTCGGGCCGGCGCTGGCCGCCGGCAACTCGGTGGTCCTGAAACCCAGCGAGAAGAGCCCGCTGACCGCATTGAAGCTGGCCGAGCTGGCCCTGGCCGCCGGCCTGCCGCCGGGCGTCTTCAACGTCGTGCCGGGCTACGGCCACGAGGCCGGCGAGGCGCTGGCGCTGCACCCCGACGTCGACGCGATCGGCTTCACCGGCTCGACGCGCGTCGGGCGCAAGATGCTGGAGTACTCGGGTCGCAGCAACTTGAAGCGCGTCTACAACGAGCTCGGCGGCAAGAGCGCCTTCCTCGTCTTCCCCGACTTCGACGACCTGGACCGCTGCGCCAAGACGCTGGCCGGCAGCATCTTCTTCAACCAGGGCGAGAGCTGCAATGCGCCCTCGCGGCTGATGGTCCACGAGTCCATCGCCGAGGACTTCGCGAAGCGCGTCGCCGCCGAGGCGCCGAAGTACCGCCCCGCCGACCCGCTCGACCCCAGGACCGTGATGGGCGCCCTGGTCGACGACGGCCAGCTGCGCACCGTGATGAGCTACATCGATGCCGGCCAGACCGAGGGCGCCCGGCTGCTGGCCGGCGGCGCCCAGGCGCGCGCCGAGACCGGTGGCTACTACGTCGAGCCGACGGTCTTCGACGGTGTGCGCAACGACATGAAGATCGCCCGCGAGGAGATCTTCGGCCCGGTGCTGTCCATCATCCGCTTCAAGGACGAGGCCGAGGCCGTGCGCCTGGCCAACGACTCCAGCTACGGCCTGCAGGCCGGCGTCTGGAGCTCCAACATCGATCGCGCCCATCGTGTGGCCCGCGCGCTGCGCGCCGGCACGGTGCACGTCAACCAGTACGACGAGGACGACATCACCGTGCCCTTCGGCGGCTACAAGCAGAGCGGCAACGGCCGCGACAAGTCGCTCCACGCCTTCGACAAGTACACCGAGTTGAAGACGACGTGGCTGCGCATCAACCCGTGAATCAACGCATGAATCTCATCGCGTGAAGATCGAACCCGCCGCCTTCACCGCCCCGGCGCGCGAGTCGCTCGCCGCGCAGGGCGTGCACACGCTGCTGGTGCAGTTCACCGACGTGCACGGCGTGGCCAAGGGCAAGCTGGTGCCGCTGGACCAGTTGGACGCCGTGCTGCGCGACGGCGCGGGCTTCGCCGGGCCATCGATCTGGGGCACGGCGCTGCCGCGCACCGGCCCGCGTGCCGAGTACTACGCGCGTGGCGACGCCACCACCCTGCAGGCGCTGCCCTGGATGCCCGGCGTGGCGCGCATCGTCGGCGACGGCTTCGTGGCGGGCCTGGCCTTCGACGCCTGCCCGCGCCAGGTGCTCAAGCGCCAGGTCGCGCGGCTGGCCCAGCGCGGCTGGACGCTGCAGACCGGCATCGAGCCCGAGTTCTTCCTGCTCAAGCGCGATCGTAGCGGCGCCCGCCACGTCCCGGCCGACGACGCCGACCGGCTCGACAAGCCCAGCTACGACCTCAAGAGCCTGCCGCGCCAAGCCGGCTTCCTGCAGGCGCTGCGCGAGGCGCTCGAGGCCGCCGGCCTGCAGGTGCTGCAGATCGACCATGAGGACGCGCACGGCCAGTACGAGCTGAACTTCCTGCACGACGAGGCGCTGCGCAGCGCCGACCACCTGATGCTCTTCAAGCTGGCGGCCCACCATCTGGCCGAGCAGCAGGGCACAGTGTTCTCGATGATGCCCAAGCCGTTTGCCAACCAGCCGGGCAGCGGACTGCACTTCCATGTCTCGCTGTGGGACGGTGAGCGCTGCCTGTTCGACGACGAGCCGCGCATGCGTCACTTCATCGGCGGCCTCCTGGCGCACAGCGCGGCGCTGTGCGCGCTGGCCGCGCCCACGGTCAACAGCTACAAGCGCCTGGTGGTCGGCGAGTCGCTGTCGGGCACCAGCTGGGCGCCTGCCTACGTGGCCCACGGCCCCAACAACCGCACGGCGCTGGTGCGCACCCTGCCCGGCCGCTTCGAGTGGCGCGTGCCCGATGCCTCGGCCAACCCCTACCTCGCAACGGCCGGCCTGATCGCCGCCGGCCTGGACGGCATCGACCGCGGGCTCGACCCCGGCCCGGCCTGCACCGACGACCTGTTCGAGCTGGGCCTGCCCGAGATCCGCCGCCGCGGCATCGGCCTGCTGCCGCAGAGTCTGGGCGAGGCCGCCGATGCGCTCGAGGTCAGCGACCTGCTGCGCACGACTCTCGGCGACACCCTGCACCGCGAGTTCGTGCGCCTCAAGCGCGCCGAGTGGATCGAGTACGCGCGTCACGTCAGCGACTGGGAACACGCGCGCTACGGCGCGACGTTCTGACGCCGCCGGCCATGGGGGTGGCTCGAGCGTCGCCGCAGATCGTCCGCCGCGTGGTCGCTGCACATCGTCCGGGGATCGTGCCTTGAGCATTCCCTGGCCGGCCTATGCCAGCCTGGCCGCCAGCATGGCCCTGGTCGGCAGCTATGTCGGCCTGTCCAAGCTGCTGGTGCTGGTGTTCCCGATCTTCCTGTTGGCCTGGCTGCGCTTCGGCATCGCGGCGGTCGCCATGCTGCACTGGGTGCGGCGCGACGGCGACGAGGCGCCGCTGAACGCGCACGACCGCTGGCTGCTGTTCTGGGAGAGCTTCCTCGGCAACTTCCTGTTCTCGATCTGCATGCTGTTCGGCGTGGCGCGCAGCTCGGCGCTGGCCGCCGGCGTCATCATGGCCGCGCTGCCGGCCGTGGTGGCGCTGATGTCCTGGGCCTTCCTGCGCGAGCGCATCACCGCGCCGGTGCTGGGCGGGATCGGCTGCGCGGTGGCCGGCATCGCGCTGGTGTCGGCCAGCAAACCGGCGGCCGGCGCGGCCGACAGCAGCCTGATCGGCAACCTGTTGCTGGTGGGGGCCGTCTGCTGCGAGGCCAGCTACGTCGTCATCGGCAAGCGACTGACCGGCAAGGTGTCGGCCAGGCGCATCAGCGCGCTGGTCAACCTGTGGGGTTTGGCGCTGGTGACGCCCTTCGGTCTGTGGCAGGCCTTCGGCTTCGACTTCGGCGGCGTGGCGGCCGGTCACTGGGCGCTGTTGCTGTTCTATTCGCTTGCCGCCAGCATGGTGGCGGTGTGGCTGTGGATGACGGGCCTGAAGCAGGTGCCCGCCGCATCGGCCGGCGTCTTCACCGTGATGCTGCCGGTCAGTGCCGCGGCCGTCGGTGTGCTGCTGCTGGGCGAGCGCTTCAGCCTGGCCCAGGCGGCCGCTTTCGCGCTGGCGCTGGCCGGCGTCGTGCTGGCGACGCGGCCGGCGCGTGCCTGAGCGGCGCAGCTCAGCCGGTCGAGGTCTCGGCCAGCACCTGGGCCAGGGCCTCGGCCGCACGAGCCTGCACCGCGCGCGGCGACTCGCCGCGCAGGCGGTGGTCGCTCCAGACCTGCCGCCAGCGGCGCGCGCCCGGCACGCCGTTCCACAGGCCCATGGCGTGGCGCATCGCGCTCATCCAGGGCTGGCCGGCCGCGTGCAGCGTCTCGAGGTAGTCGACCCAGGCGGACTCGGCGGCGCTGCGCGAGGCCGCGGTCGGTGGCGGCTCCACGCCGAAGAAGCTGCGGTCCCAGGACGCCATCGCCCAGGGCTCGTGATAGGCGTGCCGGCCGATCATCACGCCGTCGAGCTGCTGCAGCTGGTCGGCGATCACCGCGTCGCTGTTCACACCGCCGTTCAGTACGAAGCTCAGCGCCGGAAAGTCGCGCTTGAGCCGATGCACCGTCTCGTAGCGCAAGGGCGGGACCTCGCGGTTCTCCTTCGGCGACAGGCCCTTCAGCCAGGCATTGCGTGCATGCACGATGAAGACCGTGCAGCCCGATTCGGCCACGGTGCCGACGAAGTCGCGCACGAAGTCGTAGTCCTCCCCCTTGTCGATGCCGATGCGGTGCTTGACGGTCACGGGCAGACTCACCGCATCGAGCATGGCCTTCACGCCATCGCGCACCAGCGCCGGCTCGGCCATCAGGCAGGCGCCGAAGGACCCGCGCTGCACCCGCTCGCTCGGGCAGCCGCAGTTGAGGTTGATCTCGTCGTAGCCCCAGCGCTGGCCGAGCTTCGCGCAGGCGGCCAGGTCGTCCGGCTCGCTGCCGCCGAGCTGCAGCGCGACCGGATGCTCGCGCGCATCGAAGTCCAGGTGACGCGGCACGTCGCCGTGCAACAGCGCCCCGGTCGTCACCATCTCGGTGTACAAGCGCGTGCGGCGGCTCAGCAGGCGGTGGAAGACGCGGCAGTGGCGGTCGGTCCAGTCCATCATCGGGGCCACGGACAGCCGCCACGGCGAGGTCGTGGCGTGACGCTCGTTCGTCATGCGCCGGTCATCCCGACGCTCGGCGCGCCGCCTGCTCGATCCGGTCGGCGAACAGCGGCCACAGCGGCGCCGGCAGGTCGTGCCCCATGCCTTCGACCGCCTCGAACTGCGCGCCCTTGATCGCCTGCGAAAGCTGCACGCCGCAGGCCAGCGGCACCAGCGGGTCGGCCTGGCCGTGGATGATCTGCGTCGGCGCGGCAATGCGGCCCAGCAGCGGCGTGCGGTCGCCGTCGGCGGCGATCGCGACGAGCTGCCGGGCGACACCGGAGGCGCTGTTCAGGCCGCCGCGGTCCAGGCTGCGGCGCAGCGTGGCGCGCAGTTCCTCCTCGGGGGCCCGGTAGCCGGGGCTGCCGATCACGCGGAAGAGGCGCACGTAGTGGTCCAGCACCGCGTCGGGCGTCGGCGCAGCCGGCCGGGCCAGCAGCGCTGCGCGGGCGGCGCGCGTGGGCTGCGGCAGATGGCGGGCGCCCGAGGTGGTCATCATCAGCGTCAGGCTCCTCACGCGCGAGGCGTGATCGGCGGCGACGCGCTGCGCGATCATGCCGCCCATCGACGCACCGCAGACATGCGCTTTCTCGATGCCCAACGCATCGAGCAGCGCGACGGTGTCGGCCGCCAGCTCGCGCAGCGTGTACGGCGCCTGCACCGGCAGGCGCGCCAGGTAGCGCAGACCCTGCCACATGAGGTTGGGCGTGCCGAGCTGGTCGAAGCGCTGCGACAGGCCGACGTCGCGGTTGTCGAAACGGATCACGCGAAAGCCGCGTGCCACCAGCTGCTCGACCAGGCCTTCGCGCCAGGCGATGAGCTGCATGCCCAGCCCCATGATCAGCAGCAGCGGCTCGCCGCTGGCGGGGCCGTGGATCTCGACTTCGAGGCGCGTCGCGCCTGCCTGGATCTGCATTTGAAGGCGCTATCGCCGAACGCGCGCCGCACCGCATGCCGGCGCAGCAAGCAAGCAGCCGCCGCGGATCCGGCTCCGCCGGTCCGCCAGCGGCGCCCCCTGGAGGGGGAGCGGCGCAGCCGCAACGGGGGTGGTCGTCATCCGGCCGGCCGGGCAGGACCGTGCTTCACCAGCCAGGCCAGCGCGCCGGGCCGGTCGAACTTGCGCCAGCGCTTGGGGTCCTGCATCAGGCGGTCGGCGACGGCCGTCAGCGCCAGCGGGTTGAGACCGAGGCCGACGTGGCTGGCGAAGACCTCGATGTTCTCGGTCAGCGGGCCCTCCTCGTTCAGGCTGCAGGGCCAGGCGACGACGCCGTCGCTGCGCGAGTAGATCGACGTCGTCGGCACCGGCGGCGCGATGTGGATCTGGTCGCGCAGCTCGTGCGGGGCGTCGATCTTCTGGCCGCTGAGGAACTCGTAGACGCGCCAGGCGTGGTTGGCCTTGGGCGGGCCGGCGAAGGGCGTGCCCAGCGTGACGACGCAGCGCGTGGCTTCGGGCGCCAGCTTGGCGACCTCGCGGGCGTAGACGCCGCCCAGGCTCCAGCCGATCAGGCTGACGGGCTGGCCGTGCTTGCCGTTCAGCTCGCGGGCCAGCTCGGCACAGCCCCGCAGCACACCGGGCCGGGGCCCGAAGTTGAAGCCGAAGTTCCACGGATAGGGCGTGTAGCCCAGCGCCGCCAGCAGGTTGCGCAGCGGATAGGTCGACAGGTCGTTCGCCCCGAGCCCGGGGAACACCAGCACCGGGTGCCCGTCGCCGCGCGGCAGCTCGCGCAGCCAGGGGCTGCTGAGCCACAGGGCCGCGTACTCCCAGGGCGCGCGCGCCTCGAGCATCAGCAGGAAGGGCGAAGGCGCCTTGACTTCGGTCGGGACGGAACGGGCGTCGGAGCCGGGAAAGAAGGACATGGGATCGTCGAGGGAAACGAACGCCCCGATCCTACCGGGCCGGTCTAGAGGCGGTTGCCGGGGCGCGCGGCTTGCGCAGCGGTGCCTGGCTGGCAGCGGCCTTGGGCAACGCCTTCCGGACGGTCTTGGTGGCGACCTGCTTCGCCGCCGGCCTGGCCAGGGTCTTGTGCGCCAGCGCCAGCAGTTCGGCGTGGCTCTCGTGCAGCGCCTGCGCGAACAGCGCGACGTCGGGCATGGCCTTGGCGCAGGCCATCGCGCCGAACTCGAGCGAGCCGTTGTAGCTCTGCACCGTGATGTTCAGCGCCACCCCGTGCACGACGATCGAGGTCGGGTGGTTGCTC
Organism: uncultured Methylibium sp.; assembly: GCA_964616015.1. GTDB lineage: Bacteria > Pseudomonadota > Gammaproteobacteria > Burkholderiales > Burkholderiaceae_C > Methylibium. Next base: position 18,372 of record CAZTTC010000035.1, read on the forward strand.
AGCATCTTCGCGCCGGCGAGGTAGAGCGGCACGGCCGGCCCCGGCACGTTGGAGATCGTCACGTTGGCGATCGGCGGGATGCGGTCGGCCAGCCGCGTGCGGCCGTACAACGACACCAGGCCGGTCAGCAGCCAGGGCACGCCGAGCGTCGGAAAGTCGGTCGGCATGACGCTCTTCAGGTTCACCAGGGCCGACTTCATCGCGGCCGTCGCGGCCTTGACGTGCGCGACGCGCCGGGCCGGCGAGACCAGGTGCGTGCCCAGGCTCACGACCGACATCGAGGCCTGGTTGCTGGCGCTCGTGTCGCCGGCCGCGCGCAGCGAGATCGGTACCGCGGCGATCAGCGACTCCTTGGGCAGCGCGTCGCGGGCCCGCAGGTAGCGGCGCAGCGCCCCGCTGCACACGGCCAGCACGACGTCGTTGAGGGTGGCCTCGAAGGCCGTGCGCATCGCCTTCAGTTCGGCCATCGGCAGGCTGACGGCGGCGAAGGCGCGACGCCGGCCGACCGTGACGTTGAACACCGTGCGCGGCGCGATCTTGAGGTTGCGCATGCCGCCCTGCAGCTTGCGGCCCTTCGCGTCCTGCACCTCGACCCAGCGGCTGGCCGCCTTCCTGGCGGCTTCGAGCATCGCGTCCTTGGCGCCGCTCGCGGCCGCCTGGCCCGCGGCCTTGCCGACGGCGGTGGCGGTCCCGGGCAGGGCCTTCGCCAGGTCGGCGATCTGCTTCATCTGGTGGGCCAGCGCGCCGCCCAGGCGTTCGGCCATGCCGAGCGCGACGCTGGCCGGACGCGCGCTGGGCAGGTTGATGGCCCGGCCGTCGGCACTGAGGTCGAGGATGGCCTGGCCCAGCGCCACCGCGGCCTGCCCGTCGACCGCCGCGTGATGCAACTGCGTGTAGAGGCCGACCACCGGCGAGCCGTCGGCCAGCGGCCGAAACCCGGTGAGCACGTGGAAGCGCCACATCGGCCGGTCGCGGTCGAGCAGCTGGCTGTGCAGCCTGGACACCAGCGCCTGCGCCTCGGGCAGGCCGTCGCTGCCGCGCGCCCGCCGCGGCAGCTCGAGGCCGATGACGTGCCAGTCGAAGTCGACGGTGGCATCGATCCACGCCGGCGTCGCCAGGTTCATCGGCAGCGGCAGCAGCTTGCGGCCGAGCGGCGGCGCGAGGTGCGCGCGCTCGCGCAGATGTCGTCGCACGTCGGCGACGAAGTCGCCCGCATAGCCCACCGGCAGACTGAAGGTGTGCAGCGCGCCCACGTGCATGGGCATCTGCGGCGTCTCGAGGTAGAGGAAGGCCGCGTCGAGTCCGCTCAGTTGCTGCACCATGCTTCGCCTCCTGCCCCGGGGTCCGGACCATGCTAGCCGCGGGCATGCGGCGCGGCCCAGCGGGTTTGCGCTAGCGATCCGGGGGCCGTCAGCCCAGCTCGCGCAGCGGATGGGCGTGGGCCGGCCAGGGACTGGCGAAGAAGGCTGCCACCTGATCGGCGCTCACGTCCTCGATGCGCGCCGGGTTCCAGCGCGGCGCATGATCCTTGTCGATGGCGAGTGCGCGGATGCCTTCGACCGTCTCGCCGGCGACACCGGGCCGCAGGTGGAAGCAGTGGCGCACCAGGTCGCGCTCCATGCGCAGGTCGTCGGCCAGGCTCATGCTGCGGCCACGACGGACCTGTTCCAGCGTCACGGCCAGCATCAGCGGCGAGCGCTGGCGCAGGGCCGCGAGCGTGTGGCGGGCCCAGTCGCTGTCTTCGGCTGCGAGCGAGGCCGCGATCGCCGCGATGTCGCGCTGCGCGAAGTGATGGTCGATGGCCGCGCGATGCGCGCCCAGCGCGGCCGGCGGCGCGGCCTGCGCCCGCGCGCGCACCGCAGCCAGCAGCGCTTCGTCGCTGCCGTGCGGCGGGTCGCACAGCGCCTCGATCAGCGCCGGCAGTTCGGCCGAAGGCAGCATCACGTCGGCCAGGCCGAGCGCGATCGCATCGCCGGCGCCGAGCACCCGACCGGTCAACGCGAGGTACTCGCCGGCATGCCCCGGGCAACGGCCGAGGAAGCAGCCGCCGCCGACGTCGGGGAAGAGCCCGATGTTCGTCTCGGGCATCGCGAGCTGGCTGTGCTCGGTCACGACGCGCAACCGCGCGCCCTGCGCGAGGCCCATGCCGCCGCCCATCGTCACGCCGTCCATCAGCGCGATGCAGGGCTTGGGGTGGCGATGGATCAGGTGGTCGAGCGCGTACTCCTCGGTGAAGAAGTCCTCCAGCCGCGGATCGCCGGCCAGCGCGGCCCGGTGGAAGAAGCGGATGTCGCCGCCGGCGCAGAAGGCCGGCGCCTTGCCCTCGCGCGTCGCGCCGCGCAGGACCACCGCCTGCACGGCCGCATCGCCGGCCCAGTGCTGCAGCAGCACCGTCAGGTCGCGGACCATGCCCAGCGACAGCGCGTTCAACGCGCCCGCTCGGTTCAGCGTGATGACGCCGATGGAGCCGCGCACGTCGGCGAGCACCTGGTGTTCACCGCTCAGCGGCGGCAGCGGGAGGGCATTCACGAGCCGCCTTCCTCGTCAGCGCCGGCGCTCGAGCGCCAGCAGTTCATTGACCATCAGCGCACCCAGCACCAGCGCCCCGCCCGTCAGCGCGCTGGCACCGGGATGCTCGCCGGCGCCGAGCCAGGCCCAGGCGACGCCGAACACGACTTCCAGCAGTCCCAGCAGCGCGATCTCGGGCGCCGGCAGCTCGCGCGTCAGGCGCACGACCAGCAGGCAGGGCATCGCGAGCTGCACGACGCCCAGCAGCCCCAGCAGGCCCAGATCGTGGGCCGAGGCCTGGAAGGGCCACGACAGCGGCAGCGTCGTCAGCGCCGAGATGACGGCGCCGATCAGCACGGCCGGCAGCATGTCCTGGGGCGCGCCCTCGCCTTCGGGCTCACCGGCGCCATGGCCGATGTGCTGCAACAGCGTCCAGTTGGTCGCTGCGGCCAAGGGCACCGCCAGGGCCACCAAGGTGCCCACCACCGACAGGCCTGCGTTGGCTTCGCGACCGAACATCCACGCAATGCCGGCCCCTCCCACCGCGATGGCCGCCCAGGTGCGCACCGGCAGCCGGTGGCGCAGGAAGAGGCGCGCGAACAGCGCGGTGATCAGCGGCCCGATGGCCATCGTGACCAGCACGTTGGCCACCGTCGTCAGCGTGATGGCGACCATGAAGGCGGTGAACATCACCGACCAGCACAGGCCCGAGACCCACACCGGCCACGGCGCTTGCAGCAGCCCGCGCCACAGCGCCGGCCCGCGCATCGCCGTCAGCGCGAGGGCCAGCGCCAGCGCATTGAAGAGGCTGCGCCAGAACGTCACCTCGAAGCTGCGCGCCGCATCGAGATGCCGCGTGACGACGCCGGCGATGCTCCAGAGGAGGGTCACCACGATCATCAGCGCCACCGCACGGCCGTGGCTCATGCGCAGCACCGCAGCGGTTCGCCGACCGGCGGCCGCGCAGGCCGCCAGCCGGGCGCGGTCAGTGCCCCAGGCCGGGGCGCAGTGCGGCGCGCGGCGCCAGCGTCGTGGCGATCGGCGTCGGCCGGCGCAGTGCTGCGAGCGTGCACGCGGCCACCAGCAGGCCCCCGATCAGCACGCCCAGGCGCAGGCGGTTGAAGATGCCCCCGACGTCGGTGGCGATCTGCTGGGCGTGGGTCTCCTTGGCCACGCGCATCGTCTCGGCACCTTGGAGCAGCTCGCGGAAGCGATCCTTGCCGGCCTTGATGCCCTCGTTCAGCTCGAGCGTCATCGACGCCCGCTGCTCCGCCGACTGCAGGGGCAAGGACGCCTGGGCGGCGCTGGCGCGGCGGCCGAGATTGCCGAACTCGGTCGTGTAGAACAGCGCGGCCTGCTTCCAGCTCGAGATGGTGACGCGCTCTTCGTTCGTGAAGCTCAGGGAGCTGGGCGCGAGCATCGTGTCCGTCGTGGCCAGCAGCTTGCCGTAGGCGCCGTCGAACTCCTTGAGGTAGCCGGCACGCTTGTCGGGCACCGCCGCGTAGATGAACATCTCTTTCTCGTAGCGGCGCATCTTCTCGGCATCCACCTGCAGCCGGGCCAGCAGGCCTGCCGCGGTGAAGTTGTGCCGGACCGCACGCTCGATGTGTCGCTCCGAGACCGCGGTCCCCCACAGGATGCCGCCCAGCAGGAAGGCCAGCAGCAGCGTGATCCCGACGCCGTGGGCACTGAACAGACGCTTGATCGATTCCATGATGCACTTCGCTTTCGTCGACCTCGTCCATCGAGGGCCACGCAGTGTGCGTGCCACGGTGCCGTTCCCGAAGGACGGACCACACGATCGGCGAGCCCCGCATGGCCCGTCAACGGTGCGTCAACAAGCCCACACCGGGGCGACGACTCGCATCGCTGATGCGACTCATGCGACTCATGCGACGAGCTCGCGGGAAGCGCGCTTGCGCTCGTGTTCCTTGAGGTGCCGCTTGCGCAGACGGATCGACTTCGGGGTGATCTCGACCAGCTCGTCGTCCTCGATGAACTCGACCGCGTATTCGAGCGACAGCTCGATCGGCGGCGTGATCTTGATGGCGTCTTCCTTGCCGCTGACGCGGAAGTTGGTGAGCTGCTTCTGGCGCACCGCGT
>CAZTTC010000036.1:0-22683 GCA_964616015.1 uncultured Methylibium sp.
GGCGGGTGCATGAACGAGGTCTGCATGTTGACCGCCAGCAGCACGCCGAACCAGATCAGGTCGATGCCGAGCTTGTCGGCCACTGGTCCCAGCAGCGGGATGATGATGAAACTCAGCTCGAAGAAGTCCAGGAAGAAGGCCAGCAGGAACACCAGGATGTTCACGACGATCAGGAAGCCGACCTGGCCGCCGGGCAGGCCGGTCAGCAGGTGCTCGACCCACTTGGGGCCGTCCACGCCCTGGAAGGTGAGGCTGAAGACGGTCGAGCCGATCAGGATGAACACGACGAAGCACGACAGCTTGGCGGTCGTGTTCATCGCCTGCTTCAGCAGCCTGAGGTCGAGGCGGCGCCGCAGCACCGCCATCACCAGCGCGCCCACCGCGCCCATGGCGCCGCCTTCGGTCGGCGTCGCGATGCCGAGGAAGATCGTGCCCAGCACCAGGAAGATCAGCAGCAGCGGCGGGATCAGCACGAAGGTGACCTGCTCGGCCATGCGCGACAGCAGCCCGAGCTTGGCCAGGCGGTTGGCCAGCGCCAGCGTCAGCGCGAAGATCACCGCCATCGACATCGACACCACGATCTGCTCGTCGAGCGGCGCGACGGCCTTGGCGTGGCCGGTGACCGCGGCGACGATGTCCTCGTAGTACCAGCCGAAGCCGACCGCCAGCGCGGTCGCCAGCGTCAGCAGCACGCCCAGCGAGGGCAGGCCGCTGCGGCCGTCGGGCTCGCGGATCGTGCGCGCCTCCAGCGGCAGCGCCGGCACCCACTTGGGCTTGAAGATGGTCAGCCCCAGGATGTAGGTCACGTACAGGCCGGTCAGCACGAAGCCCGGGATGAAGGCGCCCTTGTACATGTCGCCGACGCTCTTGCCGAGCTGGTCGGCCATGATGATCAGCACCAGCGAGGGCGGGATGATCTGCGCCAGCGTCCCGGACGCCGCGATCACGCCCGAGGCCACGCGCCGGTCGTAGCCGTAGCGCAGCATGATGGGCAGCGAGATCAGGCCCATCGAGATCACGCTCGCTGCCACCACGCCGGTGGTCGCGGCCAGCAGCGCGCCGACGAAGATCACCGCGAAGGCCAGGCCGCCGCGCAGCGGCCCGAACACCTGGCCGATGGTGTCGAGCAGGTCCTCGGCCATGCCCGAGCGCTCGAGGATCAGGCCCATGAAGGTGAAGAAGGGAATCGCGAGCAGCGTGTCGTTGCCCATGATCCCGAAGATGCGCAGCGGCAGCGCCTGGAACAGCGTGGCCGGCAGCAGCCCGAGCTCGATGCCGACGAAGCCGAAGAACATGCCGCAGGCCGCCAGCCCGAAGGCCACCGGAAAGCCGAACAACAGGAACACGACCAGCGCCGAGAACATGATCGGCGCGATGTTGGCGGTGATGAACTCCATGCTCAGGCCGCCTTGCCGCCGTGGCGCGCGGCCGCCTCGGCCTGGGCGCGGATGGCCTCGGCCAGTTCTTCCTCGGGGGTCTTCTCCAGCTTCTTGAGCGTCGGGTCGGCGATCCGGCCCTGCAGGAAGGCGATGCGCTTGATCAGCTCGGACAGGCCCTGCAGGCCCAGCAGGATGAAGCCGACCGGCATCAGGAGGTAGACCGGCCAGCGCACCAGGCCGCCGGCGTTGGACGACATCTCGCCACTGCGGTAGCCCTGCAGGAAGAAGGGCACCGCCAGCCAGATCGTCAGGCCGACGAAGGGCAGCAGGAAGGCCAGCAGGCCGACGATATCGACCCAGATCTGGGTGCGCTTGGAGAAGCGCCCGGTGACGACGTCGATGCGCACGTGTTCGTTGTGCAACAACGTGTAGCCGGCGCACAGCAGGAAGACGCCGGCGAACAGGTACCACTGGATCTCGAGCCAGGCGTTCGAGCTGGCATTGAAGGCCTTTCGCATCGTCGCGTTGCCGGCGCTGATCAGGACCGACAGCAGGATCAGCCACATGGTCAGCCGGCCGATGCGTTCGTTGATCGCGTCGATCAGCCGCGACAGACGGAGGAGGGCAGTCATGGAAAGAGGCAGTGGGGCCAGCGAGCCGCATCGGCGGGAGGCCGCCGGCGGCGATTCTAGGGTCCGGCACGGCGGCCCATCCGCGTGTTTGCCCGCGCCGCCGCGTCAGCACGTTGTCAATGCGGTCTTGGTCGCGCCGTCGGCCGGGTCGTGCAATGCTGCATCCGCGGTCGCGGGCCCTGCGTAACAGCCGGGGCGCGCAGAGGGCGAGACCCGCACGGGGCTGCTGCTGTCGCGATCGGCACGGCCGTGTCGTTGCCGCCATGGTGGCGGGCCGACCGGCCGGCAAACCTGGTGAGTCCAACCCTGAAGGAGATGGAAATGACGAACGTGAAATCGGGCCTGGCGCTGGCTGCGGTCGCCGCTGCGCTGTTCTCGGCCGGTACGGTGGCCACCGTGGCCCACGCCGCCGACGCGGCGAAGGTCAAGTGCACCGGCATCAACAGCTGCAAGGGCACCTCGGCCTGCAAGACGGCCACCAGCTCGTGCAAGGGCCAGAACGCCTGCAAGGGGCAGGGCTGGACCGAATCGAAGTCGGCCGAGGAGTGCACCAAGGCCGGCGGCAAGGTCGCCAAGTAAGCCGTTGCTGCGCCCGGGCGCCCGGCGCCGCAGTCCGTAGCTGCGGCGCCGGGCGTTCTCCCCACGGACCCGTCTTGGTACGACGCACCGCATGAACCGCTCGCTGCAAGGCTTCGGGCTCGGACTGCGTGCCGAGCACTACGCCGACTTCCACGATGGCCGTCCACCGGTCGACTGGCTGGAAGTCATCTCCGAGAACTACATGCTGCCCGGTGGGCCGCCGCTGCGTCACCTCGACCGCATCCGACGCGACTACCCGATGGCGATGCACGGCGTCTCGCTGTCGATCGGCGGCTCCGACCCGCTCGATCCCGACTACCTCCGCGAGCTCAAGGCGCTGGCGGCGCGCGTCGAGCCCGCCTGGATCTCCGACCACCTGTGCTGGACCGGCATCGAGGGCCACAACCTCCACGACCTGCTGCCACTGCCCTACACCGAGGCCGCGCTGCGGCACGTCGTCGAGCGCATCGCGCGCGTTCAGGACTTCCTGGGGCGTCGCCTGCTGATCGAGAACGTGTCGAGCTACCTGGCTTTCTCCGCCGACGAGATGAGCGAATGGGCCTTCGTCGCCGAGCTCGCCGCACGTGCCGACTGCGAGCTGCTGCTCGACGTCAACAACGTCTACGTCAGCAGTGTCAACCACGGCTTCGACCCGCGCACCTACATCGACGCGATGCCGCGCGGGCGTGTGCGCCAGATCCACCTGGCCGGCCACGAACGCCACGAGCACCACCTGATCGACACCCACGACCACCCGGTCTGCGACGCGGTGTGGGCGCTCTATGCCTACACGACGCGCCGCCTCGGCGCGGTGCCGGCCATGATCGAGCGCGATGACCGCATCCCGCCGCTGGCCGAGCTGCTGGCCGAACTGGATATCGCGCGGCGCGTGCAGGCCGACGCCCTGCGCGAGCGGGCCGGCACGCCCGAGGCATCGCAGGCATGAAGCCGCTGCTCGGCCTGGCCGATCAGCAGCGGCGCCTGCGCCTGGCGATCGTCGGCGACGAGGCCCAGGCGCAGGTCGCATCCAACGGGCTCCTGAGGACGGGCACCGGCCACGACAGGCTGGGCATCTACCGCCATGCCTACCGGTCGCGCATGGCCGAAGCGTTGCGCGACAACTTCGAGCGCCTGCCGCGCGTGATGGGCGACGCTGCCTTCGACGCGCTGGCCGGGGCCTACATCGCCGCCCACCCGTCGCGGCACCCGTCGATCCGCTGGTACGGCGAGCAGTTCGTCGCCTTCATGGAGGCACGGCCCCAGCTCGTGCCGCATCCTGCGCTGGTGGATCTGGCGCGCATGGAGTGGGCGCTGCGTGCCGCCTTCGATGCCAGCGACGCCGAGCCGCTGCAGGTCGAGGCGCTGCGCGCCGTGGCGCCGCAGGCCTGGCCGTCCTTGCGCTTGCGGCCCGTCCCCGCCGCACGGCTGCTGCCGATGCGCTGGGCCGTCGAGCCGCTGTGGCGCGCGCTGCAGGAGGTCGACATCGGTCAGGAACCCGAGCTGCCGGAGCCGCAGGCCGGCGAGCACCTGCTGCTGGTCTGGCGCCGCGAGCTGCAGACCACCTGGCGCTCGCTCGACGCGCGCGAGGCCGTGCTCTTGCAGGCCGTGTTCGCCGGCCAGACCTTCGCCGCCTTGTGCGAGCAAGCGGCGGTGGACACCGGCGAAGACGCCGCCGCGGCGGCCGTCGTCGGTGCCTTGCAGGGCTGGCTGGCCGACGGGCTGCTGGCGTCGTTCGACGTCTGACTCAGCGCGGCGGCTCAGCGCGGCGGCAGCAGGATGCCGCGGTCCACGTTGCGGATGTCGGTGTGGCCGGTGAAGGCCATGGTGATGTCGAGCTCGTGGCGGATCAGCTCCAGCGCCTTGGTCACGCCGGCCTCGCCCATCGCGCCCAGGCCATAGAGGAAGGCGCGGCCGATCATCGTGCCCTTCGCGCCCAGCGCGACGGCCTTCAGCACGTCCTGCCCCGAGCGGATGCCGCCGTCCATCCAGACCTCGATGCGCGAGCCGACCGCTTCGGCGATCTCGGGCAGCGCCGCGATCGACGAGGGCGCGCCGTCGAGCTGGCGCCCGCCGTGGTTGGACACCACCAGCGCGTCGGCCCCGCTGTCGGCGGCGCGCCGCGCGTCCTCGACATCCATCACGCCCTTGAGGATCAGCTTGCCGCCCCAGCGCTGCTTGATCCATTCGACGTCGGACCAGTCGAGCCGCGGGTCGAACTGCTCCTTGGTCCACGACGACAGCGAGCTCATGTCGCTGACGCCCTTGGCATGCCCGATCAGGTTGCCGAAGCCGTGGCGCCGCGTGCCCAGCATGCCCAGGCACCAGCGCGGCTTGGTCGCCAGGTTGATCAGGTTGGCCAGCGTCGGCTTGGGCGGCGCGGTCATGCCGTTCTTGATGTCCTTGTGGCGCTGGCCCAGCACCTGCAGGTCCAGCGTCAGCACCAGGGCCGAGCAGCGCGCCGCCTTGGCGCGGTCCATCAGGCGCTCCATGAAGTCGCGGTCGCGCATCCAATAGAGCTGGAACCAGAACGGCGCCTTCGTGTTCGCCGCGATGTCCTCGATCGAGCAGATGCTCATCGTCGACAGCGTGAAGGGGATGCCGAACTTCTCGGCCGCCTTCGCGCCGAGGATCTCGCCGTCGGCGTGCTGCATGCCGGTCAGGCCGGTCGGCGCGATCGCCACCGGCATCGCGACCTCCTGGCCGGCCATCGTCGTGCGCAGCGTGCGCCCGTCCATGTTGACGGCGACGCGCTGGCGCAGCTTGAAGGCGCGGAAGTCGGCCTCGTTGGCGCGGTAGGTACTCTCGGTCCAGGAGCCGGAGTCGGCGTAGTCGTAGAACATGCGCGGGACGCGCTTCTCGGCCAGGACGCGCAGGTCCTCGATGCAGGTGATGACGGGCATGGGCAGCTTCCTTGTCGGGCCGACATTCTGAGCCACGCGGCGCGTGGGAAACTCTCGGCCTCGCGCCGGCCAGGGCCGGACTCCGGCGGCGCGACCTGTCCAGTACGAGCGCCACAAGCGCGAGGGAGTGCGAACGATGTCGATCCGTCGTCCAAACGGGCTGTGGCCCGTGCTGTGCCTGGTGAGCCTGGCGCTCGTGGCCTGCGGCAAGGGCCCCGGCGGCAAGCCGGCCGCCGAGGCCAGGCCGCCCGCGCCGGCGCTGCTGCTGGCCCCCGAGGACCTGCGCACCGTGAGCCTGAGTCCCCAGGCGATGGGGCCGGTGATCACCGGCTCCATCCAGCCCGAGAAGCGCGCCGACCTGCGCGCCGAGGTGTCGGCGGTGGTGCTGCAGGTGCTCAAGGAGAATGGCGACACCGTCAAGCAGGGTGAGCTGCTGGTCCGGCTGGACGACACCGCCATCCGCGACAGCCTGACTTCGGCCGAGGAGGCCACGCGCGCGGCCAGCCAGGCCTTCGACCAGGCCGAGCGCCAGGTCCAGCGGCTCAAGACGCTGCAGGCCCAGGGCATGCTGTCGATGCAGGCGCTGGAAGACGCCGAGATCCGCCGCAACAACGCACAGAGCGAACTGGTCGCGGCCCGCGCCCGCGGCGTGTCGGCGCGCCAGCAACTGCGGCGCACCGAGGTGCGCGCGCCCTTCGCCGGCATGGTCAGCGAGCGCAAGGTTTCGGCCGGCGACACCGCCCAGATCGGCAAGGAACTGGTCAAGGTGATCGACCCGTCGAGCATGCGCTTCGAGGGCCTGGTGTCCGCCGACCGCATGCACGAGGTGAAGCTCGGTCAGGCGGTGAGCTTCCGGGTCAGCGGCTACCCGCAGGCGCGCTTCACCGGCCAGGTGAAGCGGGTCGACGCGGCGGCCAACGCGACCACGCGGCAGGTGGAGGTGCTGGTCGGCTTCGCGGCCAAGGATGGACCGCAGACCGCCGGCCTGTACGCCGAAGGGCGCATCCAGACCGGCGGCAGCAGTGCGCTGATGCTGCCCGAGGCCGCGGTGCAGCGCAGCGCCGACGCCGCCCACGTCTGGCGCGTCAAGGACCGCAAGCTGGCCAGGGTGACGGTACAGCTCGGCGAGCGCGATGCGCGCCGCGGCGAGTACCCGCTGCTGGGCGGCCTGGCCGACGGCGACCAGATCCTGCGCAACCCGGGCAGCAACCTGGTCGATGGCCAGGCGGTCGAGTTCGCCAGCGCCACGGCGGGCAGTGCTGCGTCGGCCGCCGGTGGCGGCTGAGGGCGACTGACGGCATCGAGGAGGGCTGGGCCATGTTCCTTTCGGACTTCAGCATCAAGCGGCCGATCGCGACCCTCGCGATCATCATTGCCTTGATGGCGCTGGGCCTGCTGGCCCTGAAGAAGCTGCGCGTCAACCAGATCCCCGACGTCGAGCAGCCGATGCTCGCGGTCGGCATCGACTACCCCGGCGCCTCGCCCGACACGGTGGAGCGCGAGGTCATCAACCGCATCGAGAAGACGCTCAACAGCATCCCCGGCGTCGACAAGATCAATGCCACGGCCAACGAGGGCAACGCGCGCTTCCTGCTGTTCTTCGTGTTCAGCAAGAACATGATCGAGGCGGCCGAGGAGGTGCGCAATGCCATCGGCACGGTGCGCTACAAGCTGCCGATCGAGATGCGCGAGCCGGTGCTGCGGCGTGTCGACCCGGGGGCGCGGCCGATCATGCAGATCGCGCTGTCGTCGACGACGCAGAGCCACGCCGAGATCTCGCGCCTGGCCGAGGACCAGCTGGCCGACCGCTTCCGGGCCATCCCGGGCGTCGCGATCGTCGACGTCAGCGGCGCGCTCAAGCGCGAGTTGAGCGTGCTGCTGCGCGCCGAGAAGCTGCGCGAGTACAACGTCTCGGTCACCGAGGTTGTCAATGCGCTGCGGGCGCAGAACGCCAACGCGCCGGTCGGCAAGGTGCGCGGCAGCCTGCAGGACCAGAGCATCCGGCTGGTCGGACGCATCGAGGCGCCGGCCGACTTCGAGCAGGTCGTGGTGGCGCGGCGCGGCGAAGAGACGGTGCGCCTCGGCCAGCTGGCGGTGGTGCGCGACGGCTTCGCCGAACTGACGACCTTCAGCGTGCGCAACGGCCAGCCCAACGTCGGCATCTCGCTCACGCGCTCGCGCGACGCCAGCACGGTGTCGGTGGCCAGGGAGGTGCGCACGCTGGTGGTCGACATCGCCAAGGCCCTGCCCGAGGGCACGCGCCTGGTCATCACCGAGGACGGCGGCGAGGACGCCCAGAACAGCCTCGACAACGTGATCCACGCGCTGGTGTTCGGCGCCGGACTGACGGTCTTCGTCGTCTACCTCTTCCTCAATTCCTGGCGCTCGACGCTGATCACCGCGCTGAGCCTGCCGACTTCGGTGATCGCGGCCTTCATCGCGGTGTGGCTGTGCGGCTTCACGCTCAACTTCATGAGCCTGCTGGGCCTGTCGCTGGCGATCGGCGTGCTGATCGACGATGCCATCGTGGTGCGCGAGAACATCGTGCGCCACATGGAGCGCGGCGAGGACCGCCGCACCGCGGCGCTCAACGGCACGGCCGAGATCGGCCTGGCGGTGATGGCCACCACCTTCTCCATCGTCGCGGTGTTCGTGCCGGTGGCCTTCATGCCGGGCGTGTCGGGCGAATGGTTCCGGCCCTTCGCGCTGACCGTCGTGGCCTCGGTGATGGTGAGCCTGTTCATCTCGTTCACGCTGGATCCGATGCTGTCGGCCTACTGGGGCGACCCGCCGGGCCACCACGAGGCGCCCAAGCGCGGCATCAGCCGCTGGCTCGCCGTCTTCAACGACTGGTTCGACCACCAGGCCGACCGCTATGGCCGCGTCATCGCCTGGGCGCTGCATCACCGCAGGTGGATGTTCGTGTTCGGCTTCGGCAGCTTCGTGCTGGCCCTGGTGCTGCAGGCGACGCTGGGCGGGTCGAGCTTCCTGCCGGCCTCGGACTCGGGCACGCTCGCCATCGAGGTGCGCACGCCCTCCAGCAGCAGCCTGCAGTACGCACGGCTCAAGATGGAGAGCGCCGCGTTGCAGGCACGCAGCGTGCCGGAGACGGTGGCGACCAACAGCTACGTCAACCCGGGCGGCGGTCGCATCTACGTCGACATCGGCAAGAGCACCGAGCGCAAACGCTCGGCCGAGCAGATCGCCGCCGACCTGCGGGCTCGCATCCAGCGCCTGGTCGGCGCCGAGTACACCGTCATCGACGACCTGAACAACGGCGTGCAGAAGCCGGTGCAGATCCGCTTCCACGGCAGCGATTCGCGCCAGCTGCTGGCGCTGACCCACGAGTTCATGGACAAGCTGCGCAAGGTCCCCGGGGCCACCGACGTGGGCCTGTCCGAGCAGGAGCCGCAGGACGAGCTGAAGATCGAGCTGGACCGCGGGCTGGCCAACGCGCTGGGCATCTCGGCCGGCGACGCGGCCCAGGCGCTGCGCGTGGCCTTCGCCGGCGTCGAGGTGGGCGACTGGGTCGATCCGTCGGGCGAGACGCGCGACGTGGCGGTGCGCCTGCATCCCGACGACCGGGTCGACGCCGCCAACATCGAGCGGCTGCCGATCGCCGTGGCCGGCGGCGGCCGCGTGGTGGTGCCGCTCGAGCAGATCGCCAGCGTCAGCATGGGCAAGGCACCGTCGAAGATCGAGCATGCCGACGGCAAGCGGATGATCGCCGTGTCGGCCAATGCGCAGGGCCGCTCGCCGGGCGAGGTGACCGCCGATGCGCTGAAGCTCGCGCGGGCGATGGACTTCCCGCCCGGCTACGGCCTCGAGCTGGCCGGCGCCTCGCGCGACCAGCAGGAGGTGTTCTCGGAGATGGGGATCGCGCTCGTCATGGGCGTGGCGCTGATGTACCTGGTGCTGGTCGTGCAGTTCGGCTCCTTCACCGCGCCGCTGCCGGTGATGCTGTCGTTGCCGCTCAGCCTGATCGGCGTGGTGCTGGCGCTGCTGCTCACCCGGGGCACGCTCAACTTGATGAGCTTCATCGGCATCATCATGCTGGTGGGCCTGGTGGCGAAGAACGGCATCCTGCTGATCGACGCGACGCGCAGTGCCGAGGCGCGCGGCGTCGAGCGCGAAGAGGCGCTGATGGCCGCCGGCCGCCAGCGCCTGCGGCCCATCCTGATGACGACCTTCGCACTGATCGCCGGCATGCTGCCGGTGGCCATCGGCGTGGGCGAGGGCGGCGAGTTCTACCGGCCGATGGCGGTGGCCATCATCGGCGGCACGCTGACCTCGACGCTGCTGACCCTGCTGGTGATCCCGAGCTTCTACGACAGCATCGAGATCTCGCGCGAGCGTGCCGTGGCCAAGTTCCGTGGACGCGCGGCACGCGGGTCGGCCTTCCCGGCCTTCGTCGTCACCGCCGTCGAGGCGCTGCTGACCCTGCTGATGCTGCGGGCGCTGTGGCGTCTGCTGGTGCGCGGCATCGGCGCGCTGCGGCGACGGGCCGGGCGACGCCCTGGCACGCAGCCGGCCTGAATGGCCTCGGCGTCGCGTGGTCGTTCGCTGGCACGGCGCCGCGCGGCATCCGGGGCGGCCAGGGTCATGCGGCAGCGTTGCGCTTGGCTCGCGGTCGGACTGCTGATGGGGGCGGCGTCGGCGCACGCCCAGGCCACCGAGGATCCGCTGCGCTCGGCCGACTGCCGGCGCGCGCTCGAGGCCATGCAGGCCGAGGAGGAGCGTGCCATGTCGGCGTCGGCGCCCGCTGCGCGGCTGGCGACGCGGCGCCGCGATGCCGCGCGCGCCTGCCTCGGCGCGGCGCCGGCCCCGCAGCCCCCCCGGGCGAGCGTGCGTGCGCCGGTCCGCGTGGACTCGCCGGCTGCGTCGACCGTCGGCGTGCCGCGACCCGCGCCCTTGCCGGCGCCGGCGAGCTTGCCGCGTGCACCGCTGGTCGTGACCGCTTGCGACGCGACCGGCTGCTGGGCCAGCGACGGCTCGCGGCTGCAGCGCCTGGGAGCCGATCTCGTCGGGCCACGTGGTCCCTGCACGGTGCAGGGGGCGGTGCTGAACTGCCCACCGTCGCGCTGAGGGGTCGGGCAGGCGGGCGTCGCTGAAGTTTCGGGCAGCGCCGATGCGATCGAGGCAGGCTGCGCGTCGCAGCACGCTCTTCACCGCATCTCCACAGCCTTGTCCACAGAGATTGGGGACAGCGCGATGCGCCATGACCGCCCCGGCGCCGACCGCGACGCGCGCGGCCTGACCCGCCGTGCCCCGGGGTCTTGTGCGGCCCGCGGTGCAGGAACTCGCGGCACTGCCGAGACTCCGACCGCTGGACCCCCGAGACCCCCGCCGATGTCGCAAGCCTTGGCCGCCCTGGCCGCGCTCCTGTTCGCCTTCGCCGCCACGCCCGCTGGGGCCGCGCCGGTGAAGACCGACCACGTCACCGCCGAGCTGGTGGCCGAGCATGTCGCCGCGACGCCGGGCCAGCCGTTGCAGATCGGCCTGCGGCTCCAGCACATCCCGCACTGGCACACCTACTGGCGCAACCCGGGAGACTCCGGCCTGCCGACCACTTTGAAGTGGACGCTGCCGGCCGGCAGCAGCACGAGCCCGATCGACTGGCCCGCGCCGCAGCGCCTGCCCATCGGCCCGCTGGTCAACTACGGCTACGAAGGCGAGCTGCTGCTGCCCCTGACCTACACGCCGCCGGCCGATGCGAGGCCGGGCGAGACGCTGACGCTCGAGGCGCGCGCCGATTGGCTGGTCTGCAGCGACGTCTGCATTCCCGAGCATGCCGACCTGACGCTGCGGCTGGCGGTCGCTGCGGCCGGCACGCCGGCCGCGCCGAGTGCGCAGCGCGCGCTGTTCGAGCGTCATGCGGCCGAGCGGCCGATCGCGCTGGCGGGATGGACGACCCGGCTGCAGCAGGCCGGCCGCGATCTGCTGCTCGAGCTGGAGCCGAAGGGCGATGCCCCGGCCGCGACGGGCCGCCCGCTGTTGCACTTCTTTCCGCATGCCGAGCAGGCCATCGAGCCGGCCCGCCACGAGGTCTTGCGCACCGCGCGCGGCTACGCGATCAGGCTCGCGATGATCGACGGCGCATCGCTGCCGTCGCGCCTGGACGGCGTGCTGGTGTCGCAGGGCGGTGCCTATGCAGCACCGCCCTGGGGCGGCACGCGGCGCGCGGTCGAGGTCGGCGCGACCGTGCGGCCGGTCGCGGCGATCACGCTGCCGCAAGACGCCGTGGCGCTGGCTGCGGCCGCGATGGCATCGCCGGCCAGCCTGGGCGGCGCGGCCGACCTGGGCCTGTGGGCCGCGCTCGCGCTGGCCTTCTTCGGCGGCGCCTTGCTGAACCTGATGCCCTGCGTCTTCCCGGTGCTGTCCATCAAGCTGCTGGGACTGGCGCAGCAGTCGGGCGATCGCGCGGCGCTGCGCACGCAGGCGCTGGCCTATGGCGCGGGCGTGCTGCTCAGCTTCCTGGCGCTGGCCGCAGCGCTGCTGGCGCTGCGTGCCGCCGGCAGCGCGATCGGCTGGGGCTTCCAGCTGCAGGAGCCAGGTGTCGTCTTCGTGCTGGCCTTGCTGTTCTTCGCGCTCGGTCTCAACCTGATGGGCGCCTTCGAGTTCGGCCACCTGCTGCCGCAGCGCCTGGCCGGCTGGCGCGCCCGGCAGCCGGCCGCGGACGCCTTCGGCTCGGGCGTGCTGGCGGTGGTGGCGGCCAGTCCCTGCACCGCGCCGTTCATGGGCGCCGCGCTCGGCTTTGCGGTGACGCAGTCGCCGCTGCTGGCGCTCGGCATCTTTGCGGCGCTCGGTGTCGGCATGGCGCTGCCCTATGGGCTGCTCGTGCTGCTGCCGGGCTGGCGCGAACGCCTGCCGCGGCCGGGTGCGTGGATGCTGAGGCTCAAGCAGTTCCTCGCCTTCCCGATGTTCGCGACCGTGGTCTGGCTGGTCTGGGTGCTGGGCCAGCAGGCCGGCGTCGACGGTGCGGCCCGGGCCCTGATGGCGCTGGTGGGCCTGGGCTTCCTGGTCTGGCTGGCGGGCCTGCCGCCGGCGCGCGCGCTGGCCGGCAAGGCGCTGGGCGCGCTGGCGCTCGCTGCGCTGCTGGCCTGGAGCTGGCCCGGCGCATCGACCCCGGCGCTCGCCGCACCCGCTGACGTGCCGCCCACGGCCTCTGCCGACGCGGCCTGGCAGGACTACGACGAGGCCGCGATCGCGCAGCACGTGGCGTCCGGCAAGCCGGTCTTCGTCGACTTCACCGCGGCCTGGTGCGTGAGCTGCCAGGTCAACAAGCGCCTGGTGCTGCGCACCGACGCGACGATGCAGGCCTTCGCGAAGGCCGGCGTCGTGCTGATGCGCGCCGACTGGACCCAACGCGATGCGCGCATCACCGAGGCGCTGGCCCGGCTGGGCCGCAACGGCGTGCCCGTCTATCTGCTGATCCGTCCCGGCCAGGAGCCGCTGCTGCTGCCGGAGATCCTGACCGGACGCCTCGTCACCGAGGCGCTCGCGACCCTGTGAGTCCCTGTCCCCCGTCAACGTCAATGAAGGAGTCGAAGATGCGACGTGAATTCAGCAAGCGCCTGATCGCCCTCGCCGCGCTGGCCGCGGCCCTGCCGCTGACGGCCGTGGCGCAAGCCGCCACCGTCGGGCAGGCGGCGCCGGCCTTCGAGGTCAAGGACGCCAGCGGCAAGACCGTGAGGCTCGCCGACTTCAAGGGCAAGCACGTGGTGCTGGAATGGACCAACCCCGGCTGCCCCTTCGTCGTCAAGCACTACGGCGCACAGAACATGCAGGCGCTGCAGAAGGAGGCCGCGGCGAAGAACGTGGTCTGGCTGTCGGTCAGCTCGACCGCGCCGGGCCAGACCGACTACCTGGCCCCGGCGGCGCTGACGGCCAAGTACCAGGCCTGGGGCGCCGCGCCCGCCGCGATGCTGATGGACGACAGCGGCAGCATCGGCAAGGCCTACGGCGCCAAGACCACGCCGCACATGTACGTCATCGACCCGGCCGGCAAGCTCGTCTACGCGGGCGGCATCGACGACAAGCGCTCGGCCAACCCCGCCGACATCCCCGGCGCGACGAACTTCGTCAAGGCCGCGCTGGCCGAGTCGCTGGCCGGCAAGCCCGTCAGCACGACGACGGCCGCGCCCTACGGCTGCAGCGTCAAGTACGCGAGCTGAGCGACGCGCATCGAGGCGGGGCGGGACGCCGCAAAGAAGAAGGCCTCGATCGAGATCGAGGCCTTGGATGTCGTTTGGTGGAGAGGAGGAGGATCGAACTCCCGACCTTCGCATTGCGAACGCGACGCTCTCCCAGCTGAGCTACCCCCCCACGACGAGCGAGATTGTAGCCGAGGCCGACGGCCCGATCAGGTCATCCCGTTGCGCCGGGCCAGCTCCAGCCACAGGCCGGCGTGGTCGACGTCGGGCCAGCCGTGCTCAGCGGTGCTGGCGTAGAGCTGCTCGAACAGCTGCGTGATCGGCGCGTCGAAGCCGGTCTCGGCGCCGGTGGCCAGTGCATTGCGCAGGTCCTTCAGCTGCACGGTCACCGCGGCGCGCTTGGCGAAGTCGCGCTCGACCATGCGCTGGCCGTGGACCTCGAGGATGCGGCTGTCGGCGAAACCGCCCTTCAGGGCCTCGCGCACCCTGGCCGGGTCGGCGCCGCCGCGCTCGGCCAGCAACAGCGCCTCGGCGACCGCGCCGATGGTGATGCCGACGATCATCTGGTTGGCCAGCTTGGCCAGTTGCCCGGCGCCGTGCGGGCCGACGTGGGTCGAGCGGCCCATGGGCGCGAACACCGGCTGCGCACGGGCGAAGTCTGCGGCCTCGCCGCCGGCCATGATGGTCAGCGTGCCGGCCTGGGCGCCCAGCGTGCCGCCGGACACCGGCGCGTCGAGGTGGGCGACGCCGCGGGTCGCGAGCGCCGCCGCATGCTCCCGGGCCTGGGCCGGCTTGATGGAGCTCATGTCGACCAGCAGCGCGCCGCGCGGCAGTGCGTCGGCCACGCCTTGCGCGAACAGCAGGTCGTGCACCGCGTCGCCGTGCTCGAGCATGGTGATGGCCAGATCGGCCCGGCGCACCGCCTCGGGCGCGGCATCGGCGATGTGCGCGCCGTCGGCGGCCAGCGCCTCGGCCTTGCTGCGGGTGCGGTTCCACACCGTCACGTCGAGGCCGGCGCCGCACAGGCGCCGCGCCATCGGGGCGCCCATCAGGCCGGTGCCCAGCCAGGCAATCTTCATCGGTCCTCCGTCTCGTTGCAGCTTCTCGGGCAGTATAGGAATCGCATCACGACCCATCGCCCGCACACCATGACCCCGCCCGTCCGCTTCGACCCCGCCTGGCTCGACGTCCAGTACAACAACCGCGCCCGCATCCCCGAGCATCCGCAGCTGTTCGCGCGCTGGGACGCCGACTCGGCGGCGGCCCGCGCCGCGCTGCCGTGCCAGGTCGACCTGCGCTACGGCGACGGGCCGAACGAGACGCTCGACGTCTTTGCGGCCGCGCGGCCCGGCGCGCCGGTGCTGGTCTTCATCCACGGCGGCTGGTGGCGCTCGCTCGACAAGGCCGGGCACAGTTTCGTGGCGGGGGCCTTCGTGCGTGAGGGGGCGACCGTGGTGCTGCCGAACTACGCGCTCGCGCCCAGCGTCACGATCGAGACTATCGCGCTGCAGATGGCGCTCGCGCTGGCCTGGACCTGGCGCCACGCGGCCGCGCATCACGGCGACCCGCAGCGCATCGTGCTGGTCGGGCACTCGGCCGGCGGCCACCTGGCGACGATGCTGCTGGCCTGCGACTGGCGCCGCGTTGCGCCGGACCTGCCGGCTGACCTGGTGAGGCGCGCGCTCAGCATCTCGGGGCTGTACGAGCTGGAGCCGGTGCGGCAGACGCCCTTCCTGAAGGCCGACCTGCGGCTGACGCAGGACGCGGTCGCGCGGCTCAGTCCGGCGCGTTTTCCGGCGCCGCGCGGGCGCACGCTGCATGCCGCCGCCGGGGCGCTGGAGAGCGAGGAGTTCCTGCGCCAGAACCGTCTGATCCAGGCCGCCTGGGGCGAGGCGGTCGTGCCGCGCTGCGAGGAGGTGCCGGGCACCAACCACCTCGACGTCCTGCATGCCCTGGCCGAGCCCGACGGCGTGCTGCACGCGCGCGCCTGGGAACTCCTGCGCGCGTGAGATGACCCCCCACACCACTTCGTGGCTGCCTCCCTTGGGGCGCTCAGCCCTCTTGGGGCGGCCCGGCGAGGGCTGAGTCGCGAGTACCGGAATAGGGCGGTCCGGCACCCCCAGTTCCCCGCTTTGCCGGCCGCCGGTGGGCCGTCCAATCGAGGCAACGAATCCGTGGCCTCATGCCCGCAGCCCCGTCCCCATCGACCAGCGCGCCGCCGCCGACGTCCGCCTCCGGCGCCGTCGGGCGGCGACTCGGCCGTTTCCAGCTGCTGAGCCTGCTGGGCAAGAGCAGCCGCACGATGCTGTGGCGCGCGCGCGAGCCGGCCACCGCCCACGAGCTGATCCTGGCGCTGCCGCGCCACCAGCCGACCGACGCCGCCGCCCTGGAGCGCTGGCTCCACGACGCCCGCCTCGTTGCGCGCCTGAACCATCCGCAGCTGCTGCCGGTCACCGAGGTCGGTGTCGAGGAGCGTTGGCCCTATGTCGCCGGAGCGGCGATCGAAGGATCGACGCTCGAGGCCCGGCTGGCCGCGGGCGAGCCCCCGACGCCGGCCGATGCCGCGCAATGGATGATCGACCTGCTGCAGGGCCTGGCCTTCGTGCACGAGGCCGGCCTCGCACACGGCGACATCGGCGCCTACAGCGTGCTGATCGACGCGCAGGGCCGCGCCCTGCTGCTGCCGGGCGCCGATGCCGCCGGCGTGTCGCCGGTGCGACCGGCCGGTGCCAGCGCCGCGCGCGCCGTCGACACCGGCGCGCTGCGCCTGCAGCGCGATGCCGGTGCCCGCGACCTGCAGGCCTGCGGCCTGCTGCTGCACCGCCTGCTGGCCGGCGCCCCGGCGCTGGACGAGGCCGACCCGCCCACCGCGCTGGAGCGCCTGGACCGCGAGATCGTGCGCCTGGGCTGGACCACGCCGCAGCCGGTGCCGGACGCGCTGCGCGCGATCGTCAACCGCGCCACCGAGCGCGAGCCGCAGCGCCGCTATCTCGGCGCGCGCAGCCTGCAGCGCGCGCTGCAGGGCTGGCTCGACGCGCAGGCCGCCGGCAGCGACGGCGCGCTGGCCCTGCTGCTGGATCGCATGCACAGCGTCGGCCACCTGCCGGCGCTGCCGGGGCTGCTGTCGCGCATGTCCACGGTGATGGCGATGGAGCAGCAGCGCATCAGCGACATGACCGAGGTGCTGATCCAGGACCCGGCGCTCGCCTTCGAGCTGCTGCGGCTGGTCAACGCCGCGCAGTTCGCGGCCCAGGCCGGCAGCGGCGTCAGCACTGTGCGGCGCGCCGTGCAGCTGATCGGCGTGCAGGGCCTGCGTCGCAGCAGCAACGGGCTGAAGCCCTGGCCCGGCGCGCTGCAGGAGCAGCATGCCCCGGCCCTGGCGGCCGCGCTGCGCGAGGCCCGGCTCGCCGCCCACGTGGCGCGCACGCTGTGCCCGGCCGACATGGACGGCGAGGAGGCCTTCCTCGTCGGACTGCTGCAGCACCTGGGCGCACTGCTGCTGCGCTATCACTTCCCCGACGAGGCCGAGCAGATCCACCGCCTGGTGCACCCCGGGCCCGAGTTGCCGCGCGGCATGCCCGAGGCGGCCGCCGCCTGCGCCGTGATCGGCGTGGAGCCCGAGGTGCTGGCGCTGGCCGTCGCACGCCACTGGGGCCTGCCCGAATCGATGCTGCACGCGATGCGCCGCGTCTCGACCGAGGCACCGGTGCGCACGCCCGACCAGCGCGGCGACATGATGCGTCTGCTGGCCGGCGCCGCCGTCGAGGCGGTCGCAGCCTTGCAGTCGCGCGAGGCGCGCAGCGGCGCCACTGCGACCGCGATCGGCAAGGTGACGCAGCGCTATGCGCGCGCCATCGTGCTGGGCCAGAACGAACTGGCCGACGCGGTGCAGTCGGCGCTGCGCGACGTGGACGCCAGCGCGCATCCTCTGGGCCGGGCGGCCTGAACGTGGGCGCCGCCGCCAGCGCCGGTGCCCAGCACATCGGCCGCTTCGAGCTCCGGCGCGTGCTGGGTCGCGGCGCGCAGAGCACCGTCTGGCTGGCGCACGACCCGCGGCTGGGCCGCGACGTGGCGCTCAAGCTCATCAAGGTCGAGGCCGACGCCGACCTCGGCGACTGGCTGGCCGAGGCGCGCGCCGCCGCCGGCCTGAACCATCCGCACATCGTCCCGGTGTTCGAGGCCGACCTGCACGGCCGCGGGGCGCAGGCCCAGCCCTACCTCGTCTTCGAGTACGTGGCCGGCGCCTCGCTGGACCGGCACCTGCTGCAGCGCGGCCCCTACGCGCCGCGCGAGGCGGTCGAGTGGATGCTCGGCGTGGTCGATGCGCTGGCCCAGGCGCATGCCGCCGGGCTGGTGCATCGCGACCTGAAGCCGTCCAACCTTCTCGTCGATGCGGCCGGCCATGCGCGCGTCACCGACTTCGGCATCGCGGTGAAGAGCGGCGTCGCCGCTGCGGCCGTCGGCACGCCGCGCTATGCCGCGCCCGAGACCCTGCGCCGCGAGCCACCGACGCCGGCCGTCGACGTCTTCGCGCTCGGGCTGGTGCTGGCCGAGCTGATGCTGGGCCGCGCGCTGGTCGGCGAGACCGAGGTGCCGGCCATCCTGAAGCGCATTGCCGACACCGACCTGCTGCTGCCGGCGCAGATGCCGCAACCGGTCGACGACGCGCTGCGCGGCGTGATCCAGCGCGCGCTGGCGCGCGACGCGACGCAGCGCTACCGCGATGCCGGCGAACTGCGCGACGCGCTCCGGGCCTGGCTCGCGCCGCCCTCGGAAGCCGCCGTCGGCGCCGGTAACGCCAAGCAGGCCGGCACGCTCGACTTCCTGCTGCGCCGCATGCGCCACAAGACCGATTTCCCGGCGCTGTCGGACTCGGTCGCCAGCATCCAGCGCGTCGCCGCGTCCGAGCACGAGAACCTCGGCACCCTGGCCGGCGAGATCCTCAAGGACGTCGCGCTGACGCACAAGCTGCTGCGCCTGGTCAACACCGCGCACTACTCGCAGGCCGGCGGCGGCAGCATCAGCACGGTGTCGCGCGCGGTGCAGCTGATGGGCTTTGCCGGCGTGCGCAACCTGGCGCTGTCGCTGGTGCTGGTCGAGCACATGAACGACCAGCTGCACGCGCAGCAGATCCGCCAGGAGTTCCTGCGCGCGCTGATGGCCGGCACGCTGGCCGAGGAGCTGTGCCCGGGCTCGATGGCCCAGCATGGGGTGATCGAGGAAGCCTTCCTCGGCGCGATGTTCCAGAACCTCGGCCGCCTGCTGGCCGAGTTCTACTTCCCCGAGGAGGCCGAGCAGGTGCGACGCCTCGTGCGCCCCGGCGTCGTGCCGGCACGCAGCACGCCGAAGCCACCGGTGCCCGAGGCGGCGGCTTCGGTATCGGTGCTGGGCCTGAGCTACGAGGAGCTGGGTCTCGGCGTCGCGCGCCACTGGGGCCTGCCCGACACGCTGCAGCGCTGCATGCGTGCCGCGACCGGCACGCCGCCCTCGCAGCCGCCAAGTGCGGCGCCCGAGCGCCTGCGCTGGCTGGCCAGCGCCGCCAACGAGATCGCCGACACGCTGCTGCACCACGAGCCCGAGGACGCGACCCGCAAGCTGGCCGAGCTGGCCGAGCGGCATGCGCGCGCGATCGGCGTGCCGGCGCGCGAGCTGATCGCCGCGGTCGGCCGCTCGCGCGGCCGCCTGACCGACCTGGCCGCTGGCCTGGAGATCCGCCTGCCGCCCGGCGCCGCCGCCGAGCGGCTGCTGGCCCCCAAGCCGCAGGCCGGCAGCGCATCGGCCACGCCGACCGGGCGCGGCGCGTGCGACACGCTGTCCGACCTGGCCATCGGCCCGGGCCGCGTCGAGGACACGCTGGTGCTGGCCGCGCCGCAGGGCCGTGACCGCGCCGCTGCGGCCGACCCGGCCGGCGTGCTGGCCGCCGGCATCCAGGACATCACCAACAGCATGGTCGACGAGGTCAAGCTCGGCGAGGTGCTGCGCATGATCCTGGAGACCATGTACCGCGCCCTGGGCTTTCGGCGCGTGCTGTTCTGCCTGCGCGACGCGAAGAGCGGCGCGCTGGTCGGCCGCTTCCTGCTGGGCGAGGGCGACGAGGCGCTGAAGTCGGCCTTCCGCGTCGCGCTCAAGCCGGCGCCGGGCACGACCGCCGATCTCTTTGCCGCCGTCTGCCTGAAGGGCGCCGACACGCTGATCGGCGATGCCACCGCGAGCCACCTGCGGGCGCGACTGCCCGCGTGGTACCGCGACACCATCGACGCGCCGGCCTTCCTGCTGCTGCCGCTGTCGGTCAAGCAGGCGCCAGTCGGTCTGATCTATGCCGACAAGGCCGAGGCCGGCGCGATCGTGCTGAGTGAGAAGGAGCTGTCGCTGCTGCGCACCTTGCGCAACCAGGCCGTGATGGCCTTCCGGCAGGCGAGCGGCGGGTGAGCAGGAAAGGGTGACGACCTGATCAGGACAGCGCCCCGAGCACCGCCTTGGGGTCGCGCTCGATCAAGTGCAGCAGCACCAGGGCCGCGCCTTGCCCCCGCCACCTCGACCCGGCAACGACCGTGGGTCTGGCGCTCGACATCGACACGGCGCCGCGTCGGCGGCTTCGGTGGAATGGGTGACGAGCCTGATCCCGTCACTGAGAGCTAACGGTTAGGGCTGCTTCGTTCCCGACCTGACCCGGTTGGCCGCGCCCCCATGCGGGGAGGCCCGTCGCTGCGGATTGTAGGTGACGGGTCCCGAGACCCTTCCGCAGCTCAGCGCAAGTGCAGGTCGTCCTCGCCGAAGCGCACGGCTATGGGCTCGATCAGCAACTGCTTCGGGCCGGCCTCGACCGCGCCGGCGACCCAGGCCTCGACCCCCGCGGCCCGGGCGACCTCGACGGTGCGCACCGCATCGGCGGCCTGGACGAAGAGCGCGAAGCCGGCACCCATGTTGAGGGTCGAGTAGGCCTCGCGCGCATCGTGGCCGGCGTGCCGGGCGATGAAGCCCAGCACCGGCGGCACCGGCGGCACGGTGTGGATGCGGTAGGTGTGGGCGGCCGGGTGGCGCAGCAGCTTGCGCCAGCCGTGGCCGGTGATGTTGGCGCAGTAGTGCGGCACGATGCCGGCCTGCCACAGCGCCTCGGTCACCGGCGAGTACAGCGTCGTCGGCGCGAGCAGTGCCTCGCCGTAGCTCAGGCCTCCCGTCGGTGTCTCCACTTCGGTCAGGTAGCCCTGCGGCAGCCGTTCGACCAGCTTGCGCGCCAGGCTCAGGCCGTTGGCGTGGATGCCGCTCGAGGCCAGCAGCACGATGGCGTCGCCCGGCGCCAGTGCATCGCCGACCGAGAGCCGCGTCTTCGGGTTGATCAGTCCGGTGCACGACGCGGCGAGGTCGATGCGCCCGGCCTCGACGATGCCGGCCAGCGCCGGCGTCTCGCCACCGCCCCAGGCAACAAAGCAGGTGTCGCAGGCGCGCTTCCAGCCGGCGACCAGGGCCTGCGCGCGCTGCGCGTCGCCGAACCAGTCGCTGCCGCCGGCGGCCCAGTAGGCCTGCACCACCAGCGGCGTGGCGCCGACGGTGATCAGGTCGTTGATGGCCATCGCGATGGTGTCCTGCGCGATGCCGTCGTAGTAGCTCTTGCCGGTGAGCGCCTTCATCTCGTCGGCGACCAGGGCCTTGCTGCCCAGGCATTCGACGATGCTGGCCAGGTAGAAGGGGCCGACGTCGACGACGTAGGCCGATTCGCCGCGCGAGGCCGCGACCTCGCCGAAGCCGTGCGCCGCCAGGTTGATCGCGGTGTCCTTCGCGGCGCGCTGCGCGGCCACCTTCAGCGGATCGATGAGGTCGTAGTCGACGCCGGCCTGTTCGTAGCTCAGCGGGGTGGGTGCGGCGGTGGTCATGGGCGGGCAGGGGGCGCGTTGCGGCGGATTATCCGGCACCGCGCCGCCGCGAGGCCCGGCGCTGCCCCCGGTAAACTGACTCGCATGAGCACCCTGGTCCTGGCCCGCAAGTACCGTCCGCGCCACTTCGGCGAGATGGTGGGCCAGGAGCACGTCGTGCGCGCGCTGGCCAATGCGCTGGGCTCGCAGCGGCTGCACCACGCCTACCTCTTCACCGGCACGCGCGGCGTCGGCAAGACCACGGTCTCGCGCATCCTCGCCAAGAGCCTCAACTGCACCGGCCCCGACGGCCAGGGCGGCATCACGGCCCAGCCCTGCGGCGTGTGCCCGGCCTGCCGCGACATCGATGCCGGCCGCTTCGTCGACTACACCGAGCTCGATGCCGCCAGCAACCGCGGCGTCGAGGAGATCTCGCAGTTGCTGGAGCAGTCGGCCTACAAACCGGTGGTCGGGCGCTTCAAGGTCTTCATGATCGATGAAGTGCATATGCTGTCGACGACCGCCTTCAACGCGATGCTCAAGACGCTGGAGGAGCCGCCCGAGTACCTGAAGTTCGTGCTGGCCACGACCGATCCGCAGAAGCTGCCGGTCACGGTGCTGAGCCGCTGCCTGCAGTTCAACCTGCGGCCGATGCCGCCCGAGGTCGTGCGCACGCACCTGCAGCAGGTGCTGGCCAGCGAGTCCATCGAGGCCGAGCCCGGCGCGCTGCGCCTGCTGGCGCGCGACGCCCACGGCTCGATGCGCGACGCGCTGTCGCTCGCCGACCAGGCGATTGCCTTCGGCGCCGGCGCGCTGACCGAGGCCGGCGTGCGTCAGATGCTCGGCGCCGCCCCGCGCAGCCACGTCTACGCGCTGATCGATGCGCTGGCGGCCGGCGACGGCGCGGCGGTCGTCGCCACCGCGGATGCCTTGCGCGTCGAAGGCCTGTCGGCCGAAGGCGCGCTCGAGGAGATGACGGTGGTGCTGCAGCAGATGGCGCTGCTGCAGGCCGTGCCCGGGGCACTGGATGCCGACGATCCCGACACCGCCGCGCTCGAGCAGCGTGCCGGCCTGCTGCCGCCCGACGAGACCCAGCTGCTCTACAGCATCGCGCTGCACGGTCGCGGCGAGCTGGCGCTGGCGCCCGACGAGTACGGCGGCCTGGTGATGGTGCTGCTGCGCATGCTGGC